>DATKPS010000089.1:0-47031 GCA_035524015.1 Candidatus Sulfotelmatobacter sp. | reverse complement strand
AAATCGTCGTTGGAGATGCGCGACGCACCCGGCATGCCCACTACGGTTCCGGAGCGCTCCTTGTAGCGCATGGCCTTGATGGGATCGATGCCGCGCGAATTGGTCACGCCTCCGCGCGTATCGCTGAGCGCGATAATCTTGGCCTTTTTATCCGCCAATAGACGCGCTGCCGTCGCACCCGCGTTCCCAAACCCTTGTACCGCCACGGTGGCGCCCCGCAACGAGATTTTCTTCATCTTGCAGGCTTCTTCCACGACGTACACCAGACCCTGCGCCGTAGCTTCCGCGCGTCCCAGCGACCCGCCGATGGAGATGGGTTTGCCCGTTACCACCCCGGGCACGGTATGGCCCCGCATCATGGAATACGTGTCCATGATCCACGCCATGGTTTGCGCGTCCGTGTACACGTCTGGCGCCGGAATGTCCTGGTCCGGACCGATCAGCGGCAGAATTTCACTGGCAAACCGCCGCGTCAGCCGTTCCAGTTCGCCCTTCGACATGCGCTTCGGGTCGCAAATCACTCCACCCTTCGCTCCCCCGAACGGCACGTTGACCACTGCGGTCTTCCAGGTCATCCAAGCCGCCAGTGCCTTCACTTCATCCAACGTGACATTTGGATGGAATCGGATGCCACCCTTGCCCGGTCCGCGCGCGATATTGTGTTGCACGCGGAACCCGGTGAGCACCTTCACCTGCCCGTTGTCCATCTTCGTGGGCAGCGACACTTCCAGTATCCGTTTCGGCGTGCGTAGCACTTGGCGCAAACCGGGATCGAGCTTCAGAACTTCCGCGGCAATATCAAACTGGATTTGCGCGATGCGGAAGGGATTCAACTCCTCACGCGGAGCGATCCGCGGCACAATCGGCGGCGCGGTTACGGTGCGGCTGGGGACTGGGGGTTTTGCGACCGTGGCCATTCGCTTCGGTCCTTTCTGTTGCGCTTAATCTTGAAAACCTGGTGGAACCGAACCCGACTACCTACGTCTTGCCGCCAAGCTAACTAAGCGCTGGCGGAAAGTTTGCGCTCTCCGTTCAAATACTTGTCCCGGCATTCCGCGGAACAGAAGTGCAAAGTCTCGCTGCCTTGTTTGAGCGGCAGCGCCAGCCCTTCCGCCACATGCATGCCGCAGACAGGATCGCGCACCAGTTTCTGGCCGACGGCGTTGTTCGGCACATCTACATAAGGTTGCGGTCCAGCAGCTCCGCTGGCCATCTTGGCCACCACCTTGCGCAGAATCGCCACCGTCCAGGAAACCGCCAAAAACCAGAAAAGATACTTCAGCATACGAGCAATAAATGTCATTCTGGAACCCATTCCGCAACCCACCCTCGTTAGAACAGCCTTGGGACGGGCAGGCAGCGTTGAGCCGAGTGTATGCAGGGCTACTCAGGGAGTCAAACGAAAAGCAGTAATTTCAAGGGGTTGCGCGACCTATTGGTTTCGGGTCAGACCGCTCGGCGGTCCTCAGCCAAGCCGCAACTAAAACATAATAAGAAGCTTAGGGAACCTAGGACGCGGCGACGCGGCCTTCCGCCTTTGCGGGGATTCGGTCGATCCCCATATATGGCCGCAGTACCTCGGGAATGACAATCGATCCATCCGCTTGCTGGTAGTTTTCCACGATCGCGATCCAAGTCCGTCCCACCGCCAAACCCGATCCATTCAGGGTATGCACAAAGTCGCTCTTCCCTCCGCCCTTCGGCTTGAAGCGAATCCCCGCGCGCCGCGCTTGGAACGCTTCGCAATTCGAGCAAGAGGAAATTTCGCGGAATTCATTGCTGGAAGGCAACCACACTTCCAGATCGTAAGTCTTCGCCGAAGCGAATCCCATATCCCCGGTGCAGAGCAGCATGGTGCGATAATGCAAACCGAGCTTTTGCAGAATGGTTTCGGCGTTACGCACCAGCGCTTCGTGTTCTTCGTAGCTCTTTTCTGGATGCGTGAATTTGAAGAGTTCCACTTTCTGAAACTGGTGTTGACGTAAGATGCCGCGCGTATCTTTCCCGGCCGCGCCGGCTTCCGAACGAAAACACGCCGTCCATGCCGTCACATGAATGGGCAACTGCTCTTCGGCCATCGTCTGATCCCGATATAGGTTGTGTAGCTCGACTTCGGAGGTGGGCGTCAGCCAGAAATCGGTGCCTTGCAAGTGGAAAAGATCGTCGGCGAACTTTGGCAATTGCCCTGCCCCCATCAACGACGCGGTGTTCACCAGAAATGGCGGCAGAATTTCCGTGTAGCCGTGCTCCCGTGTGTGCACATCCAGGAAAAAATTCGCCAGCGCTCGTTCTAACCGCGCGCCCCAGCCCTTGTACACCGCAAAACGCGCGCCAGTGATACGTGCCGCTGCTTCCAGGTCCAAAATTCCCGCTTTTTCCCCGACTTCCCAATGGGGCTTCGGCGCAAACTCAAACTTTGGCGGTGTTCCCCAGCGGCGCACTTCTTGGTTGCCCTCGGCGCCTTGGCCATAAGGCACGCTTTTGTGCGGAATATTCGGGATGGTGAGCAGAAAATCGCGCTGTTTCGCGTCCAATTCACTGATGCGCTCATCCGCCGCTTTGATTTTCTCGGAGAGTTGCTTCATATCCGCCAGCAACGCATCCGCGCTTTGCTTTTCCTTCTTCCGGCGAGCGATTTCATCGCTGGCCTTATTGCGTTGCGCTTTGCGCTCTTCGTTTTCACGGATCAACTCGCGTCGTTCTTTGTCGAGGGTGCGAAACCCGTCGAGGTCCAGTGTGGTGTTGCGCTTCTTCGCCATTTCGGCGAACTCATCCAGATGTTCCCGGAAATAACTCAAATCATGCATAGTTCTTAGAGCATAGCGTAAGCGCAGAGCAACTGACTAGTGACCCGCTCCACGTGCCAAGTGGTTTCGTCTTTCTCTGTATTGCCAATTCGTACGGGTACGGAAGTGCCAGTGCAGAGTACTGGCCGGATTGAACCTTTCAGCCTAGTGACGACTTCACCCTCGCCCTGCAAAATGACCTACGTTGATCGGGAGTTCAGTTCGGCTTCCGGAGTGGCGGAATGATCCTGATGATCTTGATCCTGTGCGTTGCTTTGCTGCTGGCGAGCGCAGTCGAGCAACCAGCCACCCCAGAGAAGGATTGATCTTCCGAAGGTAGTCCCTCCATCCCCCACGCCAGAGCGGCCGGCACCCCCACCGGCCGCTCACTTTTTTGAGCCCACGAATGCTGCATGGCCATCCAATGCCTGTCTGTGCATCGGGGGAACTTCCCGGTTATCGGTGCGGAATCTAATGCGTGGGGACAAATAAAAAGGGGGCCGGTGCAAGCCCCCTATATTGATCTGACCCCCCTTATAACCGGAATCCCAGTCGAGGTTGGGTTCCGGCCACCCCGGGAAGCCAAAGTCATGAATTGTGTTTTACAAATGCAAGCGGTGTGCCAAGTGTCGGTATTCTGGCACCAGCTTCTCTATGATAATGATAAACATACATTTAACGACGTCGAGACTATGTCTCCTCGAACGGTCTGTCCCTGGAATCTACAAAATCTCACAGACTCGCTTTGGTTTCCTACAGAGTTTGGTAATTGATTTCTAGTAGGGACCCCAACTGCTGAATTCTTCAGCAGCTCGCACAATCGTTTTTCCAATTCAGGGGCTTATGCCCCGATGGTCCCGCGCAGTGCCTCGGCGATGGACTTGGAAAATAGATCCACATCTCGCTGGTGCTCCGCTTCCACCATGACCCGCGCCAGCGGCTCCGTTCCCGAATAGCGCAAAACGACTCGCCCGTTATCTCCCAAGGTACTCTGCGCTGCCGCCAGGGCTCGTGCCACATCGGGAAGGGAATCCAGCGGCGGCTTCGACTTCACCTTGACGTTGACGATCACCTGCGGGTAGTCCTTCAGTCCCTCAACCAGCGATTCCAAGGAACCGTGCATGGACGCCAGGGACGCCATCTTCACCGCCGTTAACAGTCCGTCGCCCGCCGGGCTGTCGTCCAGAAAAATGATGTGCCCGGATTGCTCCCCGCCCAGGTTATTGTCCGACTTGAGCATCTCTTCCAGTACGTAACGGTCGCCTACAGCCGCTCGAGCGAGTGAAACGCCATCCCGAGCCAGCGCTCGTTCCAAGCCCAGGTTAGACATGGACGTGGCTACCACGCGATTCTGCTTTAGCCTGCCGTGCGACTTCAGATAGCGCGCCACCGCCAACAATACTCCGTCTCCATTGACGATTTTGCCGCCGGCGCTGACGAACAGGGCGCGGTCCGCGTCGCCATCAAAGGCCACCCCCAGTTGCGCCTCTTCCTGGAGCACCCGCTGCCGCAATCCCTCAAGATGCAAAGAGCCGCAACCGGCGTTGATGTTCTGCCCGTCCGGCTGCACGGCCATCGCCACCACATCTGCTCCCAACGCGCGAAATAACTCCGGCCCCAATTGGTAGGCCGCGCCATTCGCGCAATCCAGAACGATGCGATAGCCCGAGAGCTTCGCTCCCTCCAGCACATGGCTCTTCAAAAAATCCACATACTCGACGTGCAATGCGTGATTGGCCACCAGCGCGGGACGATCACGCGGCACAGCATCCCTGCGTAACTCGAAAATCTCCGCTTCGATCTTCTCCTCTTCCGCATCCGGAAATTTCATGCCCTCGTGGGAGAACAGCTTCACTCCGTTGTCGTGGTAAGGATTGTGCGACGCCGAAATGACCACGCCCGCCTGATAATCATGCTGACGCACCAGGCAGGCCACTCCCGGTGTGGTGATCACACCCGCGAATTCCGCGCTCGCCCCCGCTTTCTGCAGTCCCGCAGCCAGCAGGGAAGCGATGTGCGGGCCGGATTCGCGCGTGTCCAGTCCAATCAGGACGTGCGCCGAACCGTGTTCCCGCTTTAGATACTCCCCAAGACCCCTCCCGGTGGCGTATAACGTCGCGTCATCGAGGGGAGCGGTGCCGGGAACACCGCGAATGCCGTCTGTGCCAAACAGTTCTTTCGCCATAGCAATGGTCCGTAGCGCAACCAACCTCGAGGCAGTCTAACACAGCCTCCTCTGTGCTCTCCTGAACCCTCGCTCCTGTCCTAGCCTCTTTATTAAAGCTGCATAACACCGCGGTGCTGCGGTCCGCCCCGGCCTTGGAGTGTGCTACCGTGTTCGGTACGAAGGGGGACTCTTGGCCACCACGGAGACACCGGCGACGTCGTCTTTGCGGATTTCCACGACGTCCACCAGCTTGCGCATACTGGCCGGTGCGGTCGTGCTTCTGTTTCTATACTACGCCGCGGGCGTGGTCATCACCTTGCTCCTCTCCGTGCTATTAGCCTACTTTCTCGATCCCGCCGTGGAACTTTTGGAACGCCTGCACGTCCCGAGGACCATCGGTTCGCTCATCATGGTTTTGCTGTTAATTGCCGTGATTGGCGCCGTCGGCTACGGTTTGTGGCTCCGCGGCTCGGACTTTGCCGACAATTGGCCCAAGTATCGCGACATCCTTCGCGATGCCACCGGCACCGTTCAGGGCAAGATCAGCGGAATCGAAGGCAGCGTCACCGATCTGACCTCCCCCACGGGAGCAAAACCGGCCGCGCCTGTTTCCGACACCGGACTCGTCCACAATTTATTGCTGCGCGGCATCGGCTCGCTTTACGCACTAGTCCTGGAAGGCACCTTCGTGCCCTTTCTGGTCTTCTTCATGCTCGCGGGTAAACGCGAGGCATGGCACTCCACATTGCAACTCTTTCCTATTTCTCGCCGCACCCAAGTCAAAGAAACGCTCGACGACCTGCGCACCGTTCTGCGCGACTACCTCATTGGCATGTCCGTGGTCACCTTGGTGGTCATCGCCTGCAGCGCCATTTTCTTCCTGGCGCTCGGATTCGATTATCCCGTCCTGGCCGGCGTTGCTTCCGGGCTGTTCAATATGGTGCCGTACATCGGCGCGGTTCTCGCCTGGATCCCCGGCTTCTTTCTGGCCATTTTGAAGTGGAAGGCGGTCAGCCACTTCGGGTTCATTGCTCTTGTTCTGACCGGCATTCACGTATTGGCGCAGAATCTCATTGCGCCGCAACTAGTCGGCCGTCAAGTCCAGCTCAATGCCGTGGCTATAACGATTTCTTTGTTGTTCTGGGGCTGGGTGTGGGGCGGCATGGGGTTGATCCTGGGCATTCCCATTACTGCCGCGCTGCGCGTCATCTGCGACCACACCGAGTCCTTGAAGCCGGTGGCGCGCTGGCTTAGCGCTTGACCTATCTCGAATAAAACCTGGTGCTCTCGTGGAGGACCGCAAGCGCGGCATCGCACTCATGATTGTGGAAGCCCCAGCCGGCGTGCTTCTGCAGCGCGAAATTTAGTGATCTGCGAGGCGAACAACGATGAAGCGGTTGCTCACAAGAGTTGCAAACCACTCGAATATTGGGAAACCCGGGAAGCGCGCTTTCCTCTATACCGGTTTGAGCCTCCTGTGCGCGCTGCTCACTGCCGCGCAGACGAATGCGCCGACTAACTCGAAGGCTGTCTCCAGTTCCTCTGCAAACTCTGGCCGGTGGCGCGATCCTGCGGAGCCTTTGCATGCGAAGCCGCATCCAAAGATCCTTCCGCGGCCCACCGGGGCGATTGCGCGTTCGAGCATCGATGAACACTCCATGCGCGTGCTGATTCATGACCTCGTCAGCTGCGGCACCCGGCTCACGCTCTCCTCCTGGGACGACCCGAAACGCGGCGCTGGCTGCGGGCGCGATAAGGTAGCCGCGCGCTTGAACGAAATCGCGAAAGACTCGGGAGCCAAATTGCTCGTCAGCGTCGATCAATTCACCTCCACTTCGGAGCGAACGTCCGGTAAGCCGATTCCTCTCGAAAACGTCTATGCCATCCTTCCCGGGAGTGACGAGCAACTCGCGAAGACCATTTTTATCGTTTCCGGACACTTTGATTCGCGGCCCTCGGACGTCATGGATCCGAAGGCCGACGCACCAGGAGCCGACGACGATGCCTCAGGAGTCGCAGTCAGCGTCGAGTCCGCGCGGCTGCTGAGCAAAGCGCCCGGCAACCGGGCGACCATCCTCTTTGCAGCGGTGTCTGGCGAGGAGCAGGGCTTGTTAGGCAGTTCCCATCTCTTGGACTGGGTCAAGCAGCAAGGCTACACCGTCGGCGGCATGTTCACCGACGACATTGTAGGAGCAGACCCCGCGCCAGGGAGTCCGCATCGCGTGCGGGTCTTTTCCGGAAACGGCGAGATTGAGGATTGCGATTCACCCTCACGTGAACTTGCGCGAGCCATCGAGGAGATTGACGGACGCACTGAGATTCGCCTGATTTTCCGGCAGGACCGCTACGGTCGCGGCGGGGATCACTACCCATTTTACAAAGCCGGCCTGCCCGCGGTCCGCTTCACGGAGCCCCTGGAGGACTACAACCACCAGCACCAGACTCCGCGCACCGAGAACGGCGTCGCGTACGGCGACCAAGAACAATATTTGAACTTCCGTTTTTTGGGCAACGTCGCGCGCGACAATGCCGAGGCCCTGCGGCAGCTGGCCCTTGCCCCCGCCGCTCCTAAGAACGTGAAGCTGACCGGAGCGGTGACGCCGGATGCCAAGCTCTCCTGGGATGCCGTCGATGATCCCGCACGAGCAGGATTCGAGCTTTTGTGGCGCGAGACCACCGAAGCCCGATGGACTGTTTACGATTTTGCGCAAGCCCCGGGCAAAACAATCTTGCAGGGCGTTTCGACCGACAATCATTTTTTTGCGGTGCGCGCGGTCGGAAAGAATGGGGCGCGCTCCATCGCCGTTGTCGCCGAGCCCGAACGGCGCGCGCCTCCTTTACCCCGCAACGCCCCCAAGCAATAGCCGGGCAAAAAATTGAGGCCATTATGAACAATCAAATTCTTCTCGCACTACTCGAGGAAGCCTACCGCAAGAAAACCTGGCATGGTCCGAATCTCCGCCAAGCGCTGAAAGGCGTGACCGCCAAGCAAGCCACTTGGCGCCCCGGTCCCCAGCGCCACAACATTTGGGAAGAAGCGCTGCATGCCGCGTATTGGAAGTACGCAGCGCGGCGGCGCATCGAGGGCAGCAAGCGCGGTTCCTTCCCGATCAAGGGAAGCAATTTCTTCGCCCGGCCGGAAAAGGGAAAATCCACCGAAGCGCATTGGCACGCCGACTTGCGCATTCTGGAAAATGAGCATAACTCCCTGGTCGATGCGGTTCGCAGGGCTCTCAAATCGCGGGCCGGGCAAAAGCATTTGCGCACCATCTACGGCGTTGCGTATCACGATGTGTATCACGCGGGACAAATTCGTTTGTTGCGCCGGCTACAGGAACGCTAGCGCTCACGGCTCACGCAACCTCCGCACCAACGCCGCCACGTCGCGCGCTTCTTGAAACATGCGAATAGCCGCGATCCCGGAAGCTCCCGCGGCGATACATTGGCTTGTGTTTCCTTCCGTGATTCCGCCAATCGCAATCACCGGAATCGCGACGCGCCCGCACACCTCCGCCAACCGTTGTAACCCCTGCGGCGGGCCAAACTTCATCTTTGACGGTGTTTCGTAGACGGGCCCAAAAATCACGTAGCTCGCTCCGGCTTTCTCCGCCGCCTGCGCGGACTCCAGCGAATGAGCGGAAACTCCCAATAAAAAATCCGCGCCCAAACTTTTCTCGGTTGCCAGGCGCTTCGCTTCCTCCACCGGCAAGCTCGTTTCTCCCAGATGCACCCCGCCTGCGCCCGCCGCGATGGCCACGTCCATGCGATCGTTCACCAAAACCTGGCAGGTGCGCGGCACGCGTGCCACCGCATGTTCCACCAAACTTGCCAATACGCCAGCAGGGAGATCCTTCTCGCGAATCTGAATCCAGTCCACCCCCGCTTGCGCTACGTCCTCGATTTTCTCCAGCAGTAACTGGATTTGCCCATCGGCAGGCCCAGCCAGCGCCTGGCGGTCCGTCACATAACAAAGCGTGATCTTACGAGTTGGAAGGCGGGGAGACACGGGCAGGCGCGGTGCGCGAATTAAACAGGCCAAACGCCACGAAAATATCCAGAACCCCGATGCCGCTCACGATGCCACGCAACGAGGGGTTCAGCAAAAACGGCATCAGCCACGGAAAATGATTCAGAAAATAGTTCTGTTCCCAGAACGTCGACCACGGCAGGTACAGCAGCAGCGCTCCCATCTCAAACAACAAAACCACCGTTAGCGCGCGAAGAATCCGATTCATTATCCCTTGGATAGACCCTGGTTGACTGTGGGCAAATGCTCAGCGTGCCGGCTTTTGAAGCGAAGCGATTCGTTCCGCTACGTCGCGATAATCGATATTCACCGCGTAGACCTGAGAGAAACTTTTCAGTGCTGCTTCCAGATCGCCGGCCGACTCCTGTGCCACTCCCAAATCATACCGCAATGCCAGCTTACTTTCCGAATCGAGTCCCGGCGTATGCAGTGCGCGTTCGTACCAGATCGCCGCGATGTCCGGCTGGCCTTTTTCCATGAACGCAAGGCCCAACAGCGTGCTGCACTGCATCGCGTAACGGAACGCTTTGCCGCGGTCGTTCGCTTTGGCGACTTTCTGGAATTCGCCGATGGCTTCTTCCAGCAATCCCATTTCGCGGAACGCGATGCCCAGGTTGTAATGCGTCTCCAGATCCTCGTCTTCGGCGCCCATCTCGCCCAATTCGGCGCGGAATTCGTCGAACACTTCCTTAAGTGGCCCGCTTTCCGTAGGCGCCGCAACCAAGTCCTTTGCCGGCTCTGCCAAAGCTTCCTTCGCCGCGCCCTGCGGTTCAGACATTGCCGGGGTGAGTTCATCGAGCCCCAATTCATCGATTTCGCGTGCCAGGTCGGACAGGAATTGATCCGACGAAAAACCGTTGCTGGGCACCGGCTCGGCGATTTTCTCTTCCTTTGCTTTCACCGCGTCGGCTTGCACCGGCTCTTCCGCTGCTTTGGGCGGCGCGGGCGGTATTTGCGACAACATTTCGTGCGCCGGCACCACTTCTTCCGGCTCCAGCACCAGTTCGAATTCCTGGTCGAGCTCAAGGTCTGGCTGCGGCGGCGGCGTTTGCGGCACTACCGCCTGCGGCTCCTCCAGCGCTGGCTCGTGACCCTCGGCGGCCACCTCCGCGTGCTCCGGAACCGGCAAAGCCGTGGTCTCTTCCTCGGGCAATAGCTCTTGGGGATGCTGCCCAATTTCGGGTTCCACCGGCGCAGCTTCAGCGTCCGGCGTGGGCGTCGCGCGTTGCGTGGCTTGCTCCACCTCGGAAAGCAGGTGCGTCCAATCTTCCGGATCGTCTTCCTCTGCCGACACCGGCAATTCCGCATGGCCAGTATCTTCGTAAGCCGCCACCGTTTCTTCGTGCGGCAGCGTTTCTTCCGGGACGTTTTGAGCCCCAGGTTCCTCGACCACCAACTCGGGAAGCTCGAATTCCTCGACCTTATTTGCCGACACCGCAGGCGCTGGTGCTGGTGCTGCGGGCGCAGGTGGGGCCGCCTGTACAGCTGGTTCGGGTTCCTTGGTTTCTTCCAGCAAGGAAGCCCACTCCGCTGACAGGTCCACTTCTTCGTGGGCCTCTGCTGCCGGTTCTGGCGTGGCTGCCTCCGCGGGAGCTTCTTCGACAATCTCGATCTCCGGTATTGCTTGCTCTATCGGGCTCTGCGCTTGCGCTTCCACGGGCGCCGCCGGCTCCGGCGAGCTTGCCACTTCCGTCGCCGCCACTTCCTCTACCGGGGCCACCGAGACCTCCGCCACGGCGCCTTCTTCCGCTGGCACTGTTTCCACTGGCTGCGGCATCGCAGCCGCCACCGCCGCGGCTATTTCCTGGTCGCTCAGTCCTGCCGCCCGCTGGAAACGCCGGCGCAACTCGCCAAATCGTTCGCTGCTGCGCAAGTCCCCGCGACTCGAGTGAATGTGTTCGAGCTGTGCGGCCAGTTCCGCCGTGCGCCGGTCGTCTCCGGCGCCCAGCACGAAGTCCAGCAATTTTTCGAGTGTCGGCGTATGCGTTGGGGCGCGCCTGAGAATCGCTTCCAGCAGTCCGATGGCCTTTTGTGTCAGTCCGTAGCTGGCGAACAGGTCCACATCGGTCAGCGATTGAGCTATGAACTTTTGCGTCTCTTCATCCAGCGCGAGTTCGGGCGCCGCATTGCTCTCTGCAACCGCCACTTCCGCTTCCGTCTTTTTCGGCTCGATATCTGGCCGGACTTTCGGCGCTTCCGCTTTCGGCAGTTCCGGCTGCAGATCCTCGGACTGCACCACGATATCGGCGGGCGGCGTCACTTCCTCTTGCACTACCCCCATCTTCTTCAGAACGTCGTTCAGCTTGCGCTTGGCCGCTTCACTTTCCGGTTCGCGGTCCACCAATTGCTGATAAACGTCCTTGGCACGCTCCAGCTTGCCCGCGGCCAGCAAAGCATCGCCCAGCTGTGCCAAGGCGTCCGGCATACGGAAGGAATCGCTCGTCCGGCCGTAAGTATCCACCAGCCATTCCAGCGGCTCCAGCCTGCCCGGCAGCCGTGCCGACAAATCAGTCAACAAATGGGTGACCCCTTCGTGATCTCCGGCGTCGATCATCGGGATCCGGATGCGCGACAACAGGCTCATGGCGCGCTCCGCCTGGCCGGCATCCATCAATGCTTCGGTCACTTTCTGGGTCGCGCTGAAATTCTTCTCATCTCCCGCGAAGATGCGCAGTGCCAGTGCCGTGGCTTCGTCCCACTTGCCATTTTTCGAGTACAGATCCAGCAGCAGTTCCGCCGACTCGCCGCCTTTTTCCAGCTCCGGCACACGCTCCAGAATCTCAGTCGCCTTAGCCACATTGCCGACGGTTGAGAAGGCCCGCGCCTTCACAATTAGCGCATCCAGCTGTTTCGGGTTCAGTTGCAGTGCCTTGTCTGCCAGCTTCTCGCATTCGGCGTGGTCGCCGCGCGCCAATGCCCGTTGCGCCGCGGAAACGTACGATTCCAGCGCCTCGCCCGTTTGCCCCATCGCCTGATACAGGTCCGCCAGGCGCACCTGGATCCGAAGGTTATCCGGCTCGGCCGAGAGCAATTTTTTCAGCAGGGAAATGGCTTCGGGCTGACGATTGTTCTTCAGGTGCAATTCGGCCAACTGCAGAAACAGCGGCCGGGCCTCGCTCATCACCCCTTGTTGCACGTACAGGTCAGCCAGCTTCTCCAGCGGCCGGATTTCTTCTGGAGCGAGTTTGGCAATTCTTTTGTAAACCGCAATGGCCTTCGTCAGGAAACCGTCGCTGACAAACAGCTGCGCCAGGCGTTCGAAATAATCGATGGCTTGCAGGGTCTCGCCCTGGCGGATGTACAGCTCCCCAATGGTCATCAAGGTGACCTGGTCGCGGGGCTCATACTTCAGGATCTGCTGATACTCTGCGATGGCTTGCGCCACCTTCCCCTGGTTCAGCAGTTTCTGTGCGGCTTCGACGTACTTACTTTTGTTGTAGGCCATGCGCTATAGACGACAGCTCTCCCAGCAAAGCCGTCGCGACTTTCTCCTGGACGCAGTACGGGCGCTGAGACTTCTGCGACCTTACTTTTTCACGCTACGCCCCGTCGCTGGGGCCGTCAATCTCACCGCGACTGCGTGTGAGCAGGCAGTTATCCCCGTAGCAGATACGAAACCTCCAGGGCGAATAGACGGCGAATCCTCTGGGCCTTCCACACTTCTGGTAGACCTTCGCAGGCCCTAATTGATAGGGGTTGGTGCATCGTGTTGCACCATGTCGAGGTTGTCCTGGCTCGAAGTCAACACACCACACGGATATAACGCAAAGAGTGGGTGTGTCCCATAGGCGTGTTGCTGCAGAAAAAAAATATACTGTCCCCCGGCGTGCACCCGTACTCCCGTATCTGCGGTGATCATCATTTCTGGATTATCAATCTCGATCCAAGATCCTAACTCTCTTCGTGACCGATCAGGCCAGTTGAGCGGTTTAATCAAACTCGCATTAGAGAGGCGAAAAGGCGAATTAGCGTAGGCTGGTGATTCGAGCTCAGGTGTCTCTACCCGCACCACAGCAATCGCGTCTGCGAGGTGCTCGACGCGTTTTATCACCTCGCTCGTGCAGGTAGGACTTGCAGTGGGGCTGTGCTCGTCTGCCGCTATCTCGCTCCAAACCTCCGGCATCAGGTCTGCCTGGTCACAGGAACGCAGCCGCGTGACGCAGGCGAGATTGAATCTCATTAGACGCCTGATGGTTTTCGGGTCCGCGTCAGAAGAAAACTCGACCCACGTTACTGGCGCATACGATTTGAAACCGTAGTCCGTGTTGAAAGCTGCTGTGTATTTTCCAACCAGATAGTCTTTGTGTCGCAAACTCGCGACCAACAACTTGGAAGGCCGAGACCTTTCGCTGCCTCCCATCAAAAACCGCCCCTTCATGCCCGCTGTTCCGTTTATGTAGTACAGTGGCTGGCTGGGTCGCGGCGCCGATACCCACAAGGAGAGACCGATGGAGCGCACTGCGCGATCGCGCAGTCCCAACGTACTCGTAACGAAAATGGGCCTTCCGCCCAGCAAGACTAGAATTCGCGCGACCGTTGGATTCCCATCGAAACGCGCCAGGATTCCGGCGAGTGGACTTTGATTTTGCAGGATGTAGTCGCAGCCGTCCTCACTGCACTGTCCCAGCGGCGATGCATCCTTAAAGTCCCATTTCTCAACCACACGTTGGACGTCATCAGCGGTGGATTTACCTGGCTCGAGGGCTCGAACATCCGCAATGAGATGCTCCAGGCGATGACGAAACGAAAACTGCTCGACCCGGATTAACAATGAGGCGATGACAAACACGGCGGCTACCGCCACCGCAAAGATTCGAAGGAACCTATAAGGCCAAGCCCGTTTTTGTTTCGGGTGCATTCCTCGCCCCGCCACTCGCATTGTTACACTGCGCCTTTCAATATATCCGACACCGCAGGGTTGTGAATTGTTCCTATTGCCGGCTTCATTTCAGCTTATCGAACCCGCACGGAGCTGTCAGTCGCCGCGCGGCCAAATATCCAACGGCAACTCCACCTGCGTTGCGCCGGCGGCCCAACAGCCCGCCTCGCGTACCGGCATGAAGGAATGGCGGTGCAGTGGCGTTGGGCCGTGGAGACGCAGAGCCTCCAGATGCTCTGCCGTGGCGTAGCCCTTGTGTTGGGCCAAACCGTACAGGGGATACACTGCGTCCCACTCCAACATGCGCATGTCACGATGGGTCTTGGCAAGAATCGAGGCGGCGGCGATGGAGACGCTCTTAGCGTCGCCTTTGATTAGCGATTTCTGCTCGATCAGAACATCCAGTTTCATCGCGTCGAGCAACAAATAGTCGGGTTGGATGGAGAGTTGTTCCAGCGCGGCGGTCATGGCTTGGCGGCTGGCTTGATAAATGTTCCACGCGTCGATGCGTTGCGCATCAATCTCTGCGACCGCCCATGCCAATGCAAACTCTTTGATCCGCGGAGCGAGTTCCTCGCGCCGGTCGGCGGTCAATTTTTTCGAATCATCCAATCCCACGATGCGTCGCTTCGGGTTTAAGATCACCGCGGCGGCGACAACCGGACCGAACAGCGCGCCACGCCCGGCCTCATCGAGACCCGCTATACGCGTCCAGCCGAGTTTGCGCGCCGCTCGCTCGAAACGGGAAGAACAGAGTCGGCTCATGAAGTTTATCTGCGTTCGGATTTTAGCATGTGAAAACGCCGTTTATCGTGTGGCCTGCGCACGTCGTATTGTAGCGGCGGGTTTGTGGCACAGACACTCTTGTCTGTGCACGCGAGCCAAATGCGTCAAAATCAGCACAGGCAAGAGTGTCTGTGCCACGAAATTCGCCTCATGCCGACTTTTTCCGCAAGCTGATAAAGCCCCTGCTACAGAAAGCCTCGTCGACAAAAAAAGGACAGGCATGGCTGCCTGTCCTGGTGAATTCTGTTTGTGGCTGGGCTTTACGCGTTTGCCGTAGTAGCCGGAGCTTCTGCAGGTTCCTCGCGTCCCGCGCGCTTGATGCGGGCAGCCTTGCCCTTCAAATTGCGCAGGTAGTACAGGCGCGAACGGCGCACACTGCCCTTCCCCACTACATCGATCGAAGAAATCGAGGGCGAATGCAGCGGGAAAATGCGCTCCACGCCGGTGCCGAAGCTCACACGGCGCACGGTAAACGTCGCGCTGCTCGCCCGGCCTTTCTTCGAAATCACCACACCTTCAAAGGCCTGGATACGCTCTTTGACCTTTTCCCCTTCGCCTTCCAGCAGGCGCACATTCACGCGCACCGTATCACCGGGGCGAAACTCCGGAAGATCTTTGCGCAATTGCGCTTCGTGCAACTTCTGAATTACCGGATTCATTTCAGTATTCCCTGCAGACCCACTCAGGCGGGGCCAGCACTTCTAAGGCAAACTCCAATTATAAACAACCTGTAACCGCTTTTCCAACAGAATCCACGTCGTTACCCCCGTATTCGTGGACTGTCTACGATTGCCCAAAAACAACCGATCTTCTACATCTTTTGGCTGGCAGAAAACTCACACCAAGCGCATCCAAATCGATGGCAGCATGAACAATACGGCGCTGCATGAGCAAGTCCGAGGCCTCGCCGGGCACGGCCGTTTTCCCCCACCCATTGGCCCGGTGAGGATCAGTAATGATTTCGCAAGTCCTGTGGTCATTTGTCACTAACAAGGTCGGGGCGATTGCGCTGCGTCTTTTCCAGCGCTTTTTGCTGCCGCCATCTGGCCACTTCGGCGTGGTTTCCCCCAATCAACACTTCCGGCACCTTCCACCCGCGGAACTCCGCTGGCCGTGTGTAGTGGGGAAAGTCCAAGAGGGAGTGGCGAGTGCCCAGTGGCGAGCGCTGAACGGCAGAACTTGAACCTGTCTCGAACGGTTCCGAAAAGGACTCGTTTTGCGTGGAGGCTTCATTCCCAAGCGCTCCCGGCACCAGCCGTGTCACCGCGTCGACGACCAGGGCCGCGGGCAATTCGCCTCCACTGAGCACATAATCGCCCACGCAAACCTCTTCCGTGGCCAAATGTTCCGCCACACGTTCATCCACACCCTCATACCGCCCGCAAATCACAATCAGCCGCTCCAGTTTCGCGTAGCGCCGCGCGGTCTCCTGTGTGAACAAGCGCCCGGCCGCGGACATCAGCAAAACTGCCGTGCCTGGCTCCGGCGCATTTTTCGCGTTGGCATCGCCCACTCCATGGCCCAGAAGATGTTCCACCGCTTCGAACAACGGTTCCGGCTTCAACACCATGCCTTCGCCGCCGCCAAACGGCCGGTCATCCACGGTGCGGTGGCGATCCTTGGTGAACTCGCGCAAATCCTGCACGTGAATCTGCACAATCCCCGCTTCTTTCGCCCGCCGCACAATGCCATGGTCCAGCGGCCCGTAGAAAAACTCAGGGAATATGGTGATCAGGTCAAAGCGCATTGCTTTGCAGTGTAATGAAGAACGACCGCCGCTGTCATGCGGTGCCCGGGGGTGTCGCGCTTTTCCGGCGGACGATTCAGGAGGCGCCGGTGTTTACGTCGCTCAATCCTTCAGGCAAGTGAACTTCAATCCGGCGTTCCACCACGTCGATCCGCCTGCAAATGTCTTCCGCCAGTGGCAACAGCAGTTCACCCGCCGGGGTTTCCACCTGCAGGATCGGCGTGCCAGCCACGGTTTCGCCGGTGAAAAAAACGTCGCGCACCGAACCCAACACCCGCGGCGCTTCTTCCATGCCGCAAGCGGGCGAAGACAACTTTGCCGCGTCCATCGGAAGCTCGAACACCGTACAACCAATTAAATCCGTAACGAAATACTGCCCCGCAGGCAGCGTCACCCGCTGCTCCATAGGCAACAGCAACTCGTAACCACGCCACTTTTCGGCATCGGAGATGTTCGCGCAATCCGCAAAATGGAAAATGCCCATCCCTGGATGATTGCGGTCCACCCAAAAATGCCGCAAGGCAACGGCCTTGGGTGCGTCGTCGTCCCTGCGCAAATAAATTTGTGCCAGATTGGAAAAGCGGTCCGGGAAGTCCGTCAAAAGCTCCGCGACCACTTCGCCCTTATTGCCGCGGGGCCGTAAAATCCGGGCCACCAACACCCAGCCTCGTGTTTGTTCTTGGCGATCGCTCAATCTTCCAGAATCTCGAGGGTAAAACGCTTGTGCAGTTTCATGCCCGCCGCGCCCAAAAGCGTGCGGATTGCTTTGGCGGTGCGTCCCTGGCGTCCGATCACCTTGCCCAGATCCTCGGGATGAACGCGCAATTCCAATACCGTGACCTGCGAACCTTCCACCGCTCTCACTTGCACTCCCTCGGGGTGGTCCACCAGCGCTCTTGCGATCTCCTCTACCAGTTCTTTCATAAGTGGCCCCCCCGCGTGCGTCCAGATGATCAAGCTACTTCCTGCGCGCTCTTCTCCATAGACGAACGCGTCTACTCCGCCACTGGGACCTTGACCTGGTGAGCAAGAGAACGGGAACGTGTGACTGGCGTGGTGCGAGCGCCGATCGCTATGCAATTTTTTGTTGCTTGATGAAACTCCGAACCGTGTCGCTCGGCTGGGCTCCGACACCCAACCAATATTTAATGCGTTCGGAATCCAACTTGATCTCCGCAGGCTTCTTCAGCGGGTCATACGTTCCTACCGCTTCACGCACACGACCGTCGCGCGCGCGCGTCCTCTCAATGACCACCACACGGTAGTACGGTTTCTTCTTCTTCCCAATCCTGGCCAAACGAATCGTTAACACTAATGTACGTCCTCCTAGAGATTTACCATTCTAGCGTGACTCCGCTTTTCCCAGCAAACCAATCCTCGCCCGCCTCTCGCCTGCCCTCTTCCATGCCGGAACACTATCCTGTTGGAGCAGCCGCCAAGCCGCTGTAAAATCGAGCGCCGCCTGAACCATGCGCGCCCGAAAACTCAGGAAAGGGACGCTCGGGAACCATGCCCCGTTTCAACGAAAAAGACAAGATTATTCGGCACTACGATACCGTTAGCCCCTATTATCAGTCGCTTTGGGGCGAACATATTCATCACGGCTACTGGATTCGCGGTGATGAGTCCAAGGAAACCGCGCAAACTCAGCTGATCGAGCACATTGCCCGCCTGGCCGGGCTCCTGCCTGGTTCGCGGGTTCTCGACATCGGTTGCGGTTTCGGCGGCACCAGCCTGTATCTGGCCCAGCATTACCGGGTGGTTGCTACCGGCATCACCATTTCGCCGGTGCAGGTGGAAATGGCCAGTCGCGCCGCCATTCAGCAAAGCCTGAGCGCCAAATTCCTTCTGATGGACGCGGAATCCTTACAATTTTCCGAACCCTTTGACCAGCTGTGGTCCTTGGAGTCCATTTCCCATTACCACGACGTGCCCAAATTCTTCGCCTCGGCTCCGAAATTCCTGAAGCCAGGGGGCACCTTTGCGCTGACCGACTGGTTTTGCAAATCGAAGCTGTCGCGCCCGGAACGCCAGAAATTCATTCAGCCCATTGAGAAGGGCATGATGGTGGAATTGCACGAAATGGACGAATACGCGGAATGCCTGCAGTCCAGCGGCTTCCAGATTGTCCACAGCCAGGTTCTCAATCCCCACTGCGCGAAGAGTTGGGATATCGGCTTGGACATCATCAAGGACCGCAAGTTCTGGCAACTCGCCGCCAAGCAAGGCGCCGAATTTCTGACCTATCTGCGGGCTTTTCGCGCCATGCGCGCCGGCTTCACCACCGGAAATTTCGTCTGCGGATTGTTGGTGGCCAAGATGCCGCCGGCCAATTAGTGTTTCGCGCTAGTTCAGCCGGTTCAGCCCGTTGAACGCCGCGGCCTTGTAGCATTCCGCCAAGGTTGGATAATTGAAAACCGTGTGGATGAAGTAGGTGATCTTGCCTTTTAACAGCAGCACCGCTTGCCCGATGTGCAGAAGCTCGGCGGCGTCTTCGCCAAAGATGTGTACCCCCAACAACTCCAGCGTCTCGCGATGGAAGAGCAGCTTCAGACGCCCCTCCGTGTGTCCAGAGATCTGCCCGCGCGCGATTTCGCGATAGTAGGCCACGCCCACTTCGTAGGGCACGTCTTGCTCCGTCAATTGTTCTTCCGTCTTTCCAATGAACGAAATCTGCGGAATGGTGTAAATCCCGTATGGATAACCGGCGGGGTCGGTTTCTGCGGGCAGGCCAAACGCCTTGGCGGCCGCGAACCGCCCTTGTTCCATGGACACCGACGCCAAGCTCGGAAACCCGATCACGTCCCCCACCGCAAAAATATGCGGCTGCGAAGTATGATATTCCGCATCCACCTTGATGCGCCCACGGTCATCCGCTTGCACCCCGGCTGCTTCCAAATTCAGCTTGTCGATGTTTCCTTGCCGCCCCACGGCGTACAGCAGCGCATCACCCAAGATCCGTTTCTTGCTGACCAAATTCGCGGCCACTTTGCCATCCGGCATTTCTTCCACGCTTTCGACTTCTTCGGTCAGCCGCATGGTCGCCCGCCGGTCGCGCATGTGATAGCTCAGTGCTTCCACCACTTCCGCATCCGCAAATTCCAAAAGGCGAGGGCGCTTCTCCACCAAAATGACGCGCACGCCCAAAGTGGTGAACATGCACGCGTACTCCACCCCAATCACCCCGCCGCCCACCACGATCAGGGTCTTGGGGATAGTGGGAATGCCCAAAAGCTGGTCGCTATTTACAATGTTGCGCCCATTGATGGGCACTTTGGAATTCGCCGCAGGTTTGGTTCCCGTGGCGATCACCACGAATTGCGCTTCCAGTTCATTAAACCCAATGGTGTTTTCTACGCGGAGGTGGTGCGGATCGGTAAACGATCCAATTCCGTGATACAGGTCCACGCCATTGCGCCGCAGTTGATCCTGCAGCACCGCGGCTTCGTTCTCAATCACGCGCGTCACGCGGAAGCTCAGGTCATTCATGGTGATGTTTTCTTTGACGTGATAATTGGAACCGTAAAACGCTTGGTGATTGAACCCGGAAAGATGCAGCACCGCTTCCCGCATGGTTTTACTCGGAATCGTGCCGGTGTTGATGCACACCCCTCCAACCATGGTCTGTTTTTCGATCACCGCCACTCGTTTCTTGGCTTTGGCTGCCTGAATGGCTGCGCGTTGTCCGCCCGGGCCGGATCCGATCACTACCAAATCATACTGTTGCATTGGACGTGTCCTGTACCTCGAGGTCGAGTGATGCGCCGGGTTCCGCGATCACCGTCTCTGGCTCTCCTTTTTTAGTATAGGCAATCTTCGCGTAGCGCTGCTGAGACGTGCCTGACCCGTTAATGTACCCGCCGGCTAGCTTCATCAGGTGATCTTGAACAGAGAAGCGCTTCACTCCGCGCGCCGGCCGTACCGCCGTGTATTCCCCATCCGACCCCAGCACGTGTGCCTTTTGATTATCTCCCAAATAGGCGGGCAGGATTTCGTTGCAGATGCGCTGGCGCAGCTCTTCATCCTTCAAGGGATACAGCACTTCCACCCGCTCATACAGATTGCGCGGCATCCAATCGGCGCTACCCAGGTAGACCTCCGGCTCGCCCCCATTCTCGAAATAAAAGATGCGGCTATGCTCCAAAAAGCGCCCTACGATGCTGCGCACCCGGATGCGGCTGCTAATACCCCGCAGTCCCGGCACCAGCACGCATTGTCCGCGCACGATCAGGTCAATTTCCACGCCCGCCTGCGAGGCTCGGTACAACGCGCGAATCACCGGCGGGTCCACCACCGCGTTGCACTTGGCGATAATCCGGGCCGGCCGGCCCCGCTTCGCGTGCCGCGCTTCCCGATCGATCTGCGAAATGATGGTCTTGGCCATGTCCTTCGGCGCCACCAACAACGGCTTGTAGTGCGGTTTGTCCGCGTACGCGGTGAGGAAATTGAAAACGTCGTGCACCGCCGCGGTAATCGCCGGATCGGAGGTCAGCAGGCTAAAGTCGGTGTAAATCCGCGCCGTAGACGGGTTGTAGTTCCCGGTACCCAGATGCGCGTATCTGCGAATCTTTCCGTCGGGGTCCTGACGCAGCACCAACGCCAGCTTAGCGTGCGTTTTCAGGTTGGCGAGCCCGTGGAACACCTGCACGCCGGCATCTTCCAGACTGCGCGCCCACCGGATGTTCGAAGCTTCGTCGAAGCTCGCCTTCAACTCCACCACCACCGTCACTTCCTTTTTCCCGGCGGCCCTCAGCAACGCTTGCACCACCGGCGAGTCGTTATTCGTCCGATACAACGTCTGTTTCATCGACAGCACCCGCGGATCGTTCGCCGCGGTTTGCAGGAATTCGACGACGGGATCGTACGATTCGTAAGGATGCTGCAGCAGTACATCCTGGTGCCGCAGCACTTCAAACATGGAGTCGGCATCGTGACCGATATGCACCTGCCGCGGCAGGAATTTTCCATACTTCAGGTCGGGCCGCGGCGTCTCTTCGTACAAATGGAACAGTCGCTGCAAGTTCACCGGGCCCGCTACGCGAAACACCAACGATTCGTCCAGCTCGAAGGTGCTGACCAGGTGCGAAACAATTTCCGCATGCGCGTTCGCTTCAATTTCCAGGCGCACCGCTTGCCCTTTACGCCGTTGCGCCACTTGCGAGTCCACCGCTTCCAGCAGCGTCCGTGATTCTTCCTCTTCCAGGTACAAATTGCTGTTCCGCGTGATCCGGAAAGGTGCCGATGCCAGGATTTCGTAGCCGCGATAGAGTTTTTCCGCGTAGCGCGAAATAATATCCTGCAAAAACACAAAGTGAATTCCACCATTTCCCGTGGGCACGCGCAGCAATCGCGGTAGCGCCCTCGGCACCGTGACCACGCCGAACAGCGGCTTCTCCGTGGAGCGCTTGCGCCGTCGCAGCAGAAACGCGATGCACAGCGCCTTGTTCAGCACGTGTGGGAAAGGATGTGTGGGGTCCACAGTGACCGGCGTCAGCATGGGATACACCCGCCGGTCATAAAATTGTTTCGCTACTTCGGCGGCCTTGGGGTTCAACTGATCGACGGGCAATACGTGGATCTGATGCCTGGCCAGAGCCGGCAGCAGTTCATGATTCCAGCACCGGTATTGCGCAGCCACCGACTTCTGCATCGCCGCACAAATACTCTCGAGTTCCTCTTCGATGGGCAAGCCATCGGGGCTCACCCGTTGCGAGCCATGTTCGATTTTCTGTAGGAAGCTGGAGACGCGAATCTCGACGAATTCATCGAGATTATTAGCGGTGATCGCCAGAAATTTCACGCGCTCGAGCAACGGATTCCGCCGGTCGCGCGCTTCGTCCAATACCCGCTGGTTAAACGCGATCCATTGCAGATGCCGATTCAGATAAAGCCGGTGTTCGTGAAGGTCTATACGTGCCATAAAGTGTCCTAAGGCGAGTGATGAGAAGTATCTCAGAAGTGTTACGCGGAGATAAACGGCCCATCTCGATGTTATGCTTTCTGGCCTCGGGGGTAAACCATGCCAGGGCGGCTATCCATCGTGTTGTATCTTATTCTTCTCGGCCCATCGATTTTACCGCTCGGAGCGGCTGCACAATCCCCCGCCTCCGCCCTTTCGCCGCGCATCGACGCCCTGTTTTCGGCCGAGGTTCAGCCCGGCGAGCCGGGGTTGGCGGCCCTCGTGCTCCAAAACGGCAAGATTCTCTTCGCCAAAGGCTATGGGGTTCGCCAGTTGAACTCTACCGACAAAATCGATCCGCAAACCAATTTTCGGCTGGCCAGCGTCACCAAGCAGTTCACCGCCATAGCCATCATGCTCCTGGTGCACGACGGAAAACTCCATTACGACCAGCATCTCACCGATATTTTCCCCGAGTTCCCCGCCTATGGCCGCCCCATCACCCTCCGCAATCTGCTGAATCACACTTCGGGCCTCCCCGATTACTCCGACATCATGGAGCAGCAGGAGCACAGCGGCGGACCCAAATGGAGCCCCGAGCACCAGATCCAGGATGAAGAAGTGCTCCAGCTACTGGAGGAACAGCCCGTCGGCAAATTCGCTCCGGGCACCCGCTGGGAGTACAGCAACTCGGGCTACGTCGTTCTCGGGCTGATTGTCGCCAAAGTCTCCGGAATGCCCTATCGCGAATTCCTGCAACGCCGCATCTTCGCGCCTCTCAAGATGGATCACACCGTTGTCTACCAAAAAGGTATCAACACGGTCAGCGACCGCGCCTACGGCCACTCCAAGGAAAATGGCAAGCTTGTCGAAGCCGATCAAAGCGCTACTTCCGCTACGCTGGGCGACGGCGGGATCTATTCCAATGTTACGGACATGGCCAAGTGGGATGAAGGCCTGCGTAAGCATACACTGCTCAGCGAACAAGAAATGCAGCCGGCGCTCACTCCGGTGAAGTTGGCCGACGGCGGCCAGCCCACTTGGCCGCGCGATCCCCATTCCAGTGATTCCAGCGAGCCTTCGCCAGTCATGTACGGTTTCGGCTGGTTTCTCGATCCCTATCAAGGGCATGCGCGCAATTATCACGACGGCGGTACGCAGGGCTTTCGCACCACGATTCAGCGCTTCATCAACGACAATTTCACTGTGATTGTCCTGAGCAACCGCACCGACCTCGATCCCAATAAGCTCTCCCTCAAAGTAGCCGACCTGCTCCTCGCAACGCCGGCTCACTAATACTCGAGGAATTACTCGCCCAGAATCGCTCGGATCGTTGGTAGCTCCTGTCGAACACGGCCAATCAGCCCAATCCAGCGAGCTTGCCGAGCCCTTTCATCTTGGCGCGCGCGGCCATCGCGCCGTACTGCTTCATCATTGTGCGCATCTGCAGGTATTGCTTGATCACCTGGTTTACGTCTTGCACCGTGGTGCCGCTGCCTTTGGCGATGCGCTTGCGCCGCTTGCCATCCAGCACGTTGTGATCGCGCCGCTCTTCGTTGGTCATGGAATTGATGATCGCTTCCACCTGCTTCAATTTGCCCTCATCCACCGAGGCGTCTTTCGGCAAATTCTGCAACGGGCCGACTTTCGGCAACATATCCACTAGCTGCTCCAGCGGACCCATCTTGCGAATTTGCCGCAACTGGTCGCGGAAATCCTCCAAGGTAAACTCTTCCTTGCGCAGCTTGCGTTCCAACTCCAGCGCGGCTTTCTTGTCGAACGCCGATTCCGCCCGCTCAATCAGCGACAGAATGTCGCCCATGCCCAGAATGCGCGAAACAATCCGGTCGGGATAAAACCCTTCCAACGCATCATATTTTTCGCCCAAGCCCACAAACTTCACCGGTGCGCCGGAAACTTTACTGATCGAAAGCGCCGCGCCGCCTCGCGCATCGCCATCGAGCTTCGTCAGGATCACCCCCGTCAAGCCCAGCCGCTTATGAAACTCCCCGGCGGAGCGCACCGCATCTTGCCCGATCATGGCGTCGGCAATAAACAGAATTTCCGTCGGCCCCAGCTCCTTCTTTAAGGTCGAGAGCTCGTTCATCAATTCATCGTCGATGTGCAAACGGCCCGCCGTGTCCACAATGATCACATCGCTGGCGGAAAGCTTCGCTTCCTTGATCGCGCCGCGCACAATTTCCAGCGGCTTATCTGTGCCCGCGCCGGGCCAAACGGTAATGCCAATCGCCTTGGCCACCTGGCTCAGCTGCTCGCGTGCCGCCGGGCGGTACACGTCGGTGGACACCACAATGGGCCGGTGCCCGTGATGCGCCAGCCATTTCGCTAATTTGCCGGTGGTGGTGGTTTTACCGGAGCCCTGCAAGCCCACAATCATCCACACCGAGGGGGGGCGCGAGGCAAATAGCGGCTTG
The DNA here is from genome assembly GCA_035524015.1 of Candidatus Sulfotelmatobacter sp. Taxonomy (GTDB): domain Bacteria; phylum Acidobacteriota; class Terriglobia; order Acidiferrales; family UBA7541; genus Acidiferrum. The sequence continues at coordinate 22,305 of DATKPS010000089.1, read as the reverse complement.
GCGTGTTTGCCCAGCAAGTTCAGCAATTCGTCGCGAACGATTTTCACCACTTGCTGGTCCGGCGAAAGTTGCAGCATCACTTCGCTGCCCAGCGCCTTCTTGCGGATATTCGCCAGCAGTTCGTCCGCCACGCCAACGTTCACGTCGCCTTCCAGCAACGCTTCGCGAATTTCTCCCAGGGCGATGTCCAGATGCTCTTCGGTGAGCTTGCCTTGTCCGCGCAGGTTCTTAAATGTTCGTTGTAGTCGCTCTGTCAGGTTCTCAAACATGGTCTTTAACGCCCTTTACGCATCCTTTTATTGTACCGCCTCGCGCCCAAAGTGCTCCTACACGCTTTGGCGCATGCGTTATCACACCCGTTGCAGGTGGGTGTCCTTGAAGAAGGTGGGGTATTTCAAGCCGTAGCCCAGCGCTCGATCGATACCAATATGCGCCAGCCAGATCAGGGCGTACGGGATGCATTGTGATTTGTTGAAAACGCTGCCAATTCCAAGCAAGAGCAGCGGTCCAGTCAGGGTATGCACCAGGTTATACACCGCCGAGCCCCACTTGGCGTCCTTTACATAGCCCACCATGAATACATCCGGCGCCAAAAACAGTGCGGCGAACAGCCACCAGCGATACTGGCCGGCGTGATAGAAGTAAACCGCGGCCACCAGAATGGCGGCGCCTTCCAAGTGCAGGATCCAACGTGGTTTCGTAAGCATGCGCCCTGTGCGCCTTTCTCCCGCTTCCTTTAAAACGTCAGTTTGATGCCCAACTGCGCCGCGAACGGTATACCTACGGTTGTGCCGGGGCCAAAGAAATCGCCAAATGCTCCAGCCGCATACCGCAACTGATTCAAACTCGTGATCGGCTGTTGCTCGGTGCACGCGAGATTCAGGCAAAACGCCGTGGCATTGGCCAGATTGTTCACCGGCAGCGGCAGCGCAGCGAGATTCGTGATGTAGAACGCGCCGGGATTGTTGCGGTTGAACAGGTTGAAAAATTCCACGAACGGCATCACCGACCAGCGTTCGCGAATCGTGAACGGCCGACTGACGCGCATGTCGAACTGCACATACGGCGTGCCGCGAAATTCGTCCAGCGTTGTTTCCACCCCATCAATCACCGCGCGCGTGCCCACTGGCGTGGTCATCGTGAATGGCCGCGCGCTTTCCGCCTGCCCCAACAGCGACACTTCAAAGCCCGCCGGTAACTGGAAAATGCCCGCCACCGCAAATCGGTTGTGCACGTCTTCTCCCGACGGTCCGTAGTCGCCGGCGGCAAAGGCGTCGTTCGGGTTGCAGACGCCATTCACATAATCGAACAGTTCGCCCAACGTGCAGCCCCATGTCTTTGCCGACGACAACGTGTAATGCGCCGTGAGGTTCACCCGTTTGGACACATTTCCTTGCAAGCGCAACGACAGCCCGTCGTACGCCGACCGGTTATTGGAACGAAACACCGCGGCTTCCGCGTAATCGTAGCGCCGGTAACCGTGCATGCCGGTTTCGCGTGTGTAGTCCGCGCTGACCATCCAGTTCGTGTTGAAAGCGTGTTGAATGCCTGCGGTCGCGTGCAACGCGTAGGGAGTGTGGTAATCCGGATCGATCAGCGAAGGCACCACCGGCCCGTTCTGGAGGCTGCCGGCGTTCACCGATTGAAACGCGGTGACCCAGCCGTTCTGTGCCAGATCGTTGTAGTAAAGTCCCACGCCCGCGCGAATCACCGTTTTTTGCGACGCACCAAGAGCCTGCGCGATACCCAGCCGCGGTGCGAACGCCTTGCGATAATCGTGCGGAATCCCGTCCACCAACCCGGTGCTTAGCGCCGGATTCAACAACTGGCTGTGCCCCGACGCGAGGAACAGTCCAAACGTCGTGTCGTAGCGCAACCCATAATTCATCGTCAGGCTCGGTGTAATGCGCCATGAGTCCTCCGCATACAGCCCAAGTCGCTGCACATTTTGCGAAAAGCTCCCGTCGTTTGCGGATGTGAACACGCTCCCCGCGGCGTAGTCGATCGGGAACTGCGCGGAATTTGCCAGGTAATACGTAGGATCTTGCGGAAAGGTGATCAGCGTTTCCGCATTGCCCGTCAGCGCACCACTCAACACCGGCTCGTGAATGAAATTCACGCCAAATTGCACCGCGTGGTGACCCATCGTGTGCGTGACGTCATAGCGCAACTGATATTTTTCCTGATTGCGCAGCACCGGAAAGTCCGCGATGCCGGTGATGAATTGATTGTCTCCATAAGTTTCAAAGCCGCTGATCACGCTCGATGTGCTGGTAAAAGGAAACGCCAACGCAAAACCTAGATCGGAGTTGCGCGTTTGGGTCAGGTGTAGTTCGCTGTATTCCAGCACCAGGGAGCCAATCCACGTCGGCGAAAACTGCTCCTGCTGGCCGATCACCCCGTTGAAGTAATTGTTGTGTGAGGTGACTCCGGTCGATGGCAGCGCGCCCTGCTGCACCAGAGCATTTCGCGTAGTGTAGGTGTCCATCCCCCAGCGCAAAAACCACCGCGAGCGCTCCGATTGCGCCCAGTCGAAACGCAGTGTCCCCAGATAATCGCGAAACGGCACCGGCACGAAGTTCGGGTAAGTGATCGAGCTCACCCCGGGAATCAATCCCATCGCTGCGAGCTGGGCCAGCGCGTTGAATTGCGTCGCGCTCGCGTTGCTGTAGGCAATGCTGGCGTCCTCATGGACGTATTCCAGCGACGTGAAAAACCATACTCTGTCTTTCACGATCGGCCCGCCCAGCGTGCCTACGTAATTCTGTCGAGAAAACGGCTGCTTAGGATTAGGCGCCGGATTATCGATCGAGAATCGCGCGTTCAGCGCAGCTGCGCGATCATACACGGAAAATTCCCCGTGCCACGTGTTGGTGCCGCTGCGCGTGGTAATCACCACCGAGCCCGCCGTGGTTCTCCCGGTGTCTGCGTTTTCCTGCGCCGTCCGGAACGCGAATTCCTGAATGCTGTCGGGCGAGAAATTCTGCAGGAAGCCGCCAATGTAGTCGTCGGAATTGTCTCCACCATCCACGGAAAGTTCGTTGTTCAGTCCCGAACTGCCGCCCGTGGACACCGCGGTGATGCGCGCCTTGGTTGGATCGGAAGGCTCGACCGGTTCCGTGCCCGGGGCAAGATACGCAATGTTGGCAAAACTGCGTGCCGCCAACGGAATCGTCTGTAAATCTTGCCTGGATACTACCGCCTGATGCACCGCGCTGGTCGTGTCCAGCGGCTGCATGGTGATCGACGGCGTGCCCGTCACCACCACCTTCTGCGCCAGCGCCGCTGGCTGCAAGGTCACCAGCACCCGGTTCACCGAGCTGATCGCGATCAACACTTGCGCGTGCGCTTCGGCAAACCCCGGCGCATTTACCGTGATCGAAAACGTGCTGGGCGGCAGTTCCTCTACACGGAAGTCGCCACGGTTGTCCGTTTTGGCCTCACGGGAAATCGCTAACTGGGCGCTGCTGACCACCACCTTGGCGTTCGCCACGCGCGCGCCACTTGCGTCCTGCACTGTTCCCCATAGTGCCCCACGCGGATTCTGTGCCAACGCTGCGCACACGAAAATCCCAAAAACCGCGGCGGATCGGACGCTAAACAGCTTGCGGAAAAAGGTGTCTCGCAATGGGGGTCGGAGCTTTAGCTCCGACATAACCGCTCTGCTTGCAATGGGCTTTAGCCCCTGAGGAATTGCTTGGCGACTTTTTCCGCAAGCTCTAAAGTCTGCCACTCCGAATAACTGCGCCACCTTCACCCCCACCTCGTGAGCCGCCAGTATAGCGCTCGCCGTGTAATCACAAAAAACGGCTCCTCGCGCTGGCCTGCAGTTTGCCGCCGTTTCGCGTTAGAATCCGCGAAGCATTCCAGGGGAGGCAAAAAATGATCGATCGCCGTGGATTTCTTTCGTCCTTCGCCGGTGTGGCCGCTTTGGCCGGCGTTCCGTTGCCCGAACCTTGCCAGGACATTTTTTCGCAATCCGCCCTCACGTTGCCCGATCGCGATCTGTACAACACCGACGAAGAGGCCTACTGGACCCAAGTCCGCAAACTGTTTCTCATTCCCGAAGACGAAATCTATTTGAACAACGGAACCGTCGGCTCTTCTCCCACGCCGGTGCTGAAGGCCGTGTTCGAGGGCTATCGCGATTCCGAGCGCCTGGCCGAAGCCGATCCCGAAGATTATCCGATCTGGGGCTATGCCGCGTGGAACCAGTTTCGCGATCCTCTGGCCGACTTCATCTGCTGCAAACGCGACGAACTCGCGCTCCTGCGCAACGCCACCGAAGGCAACAGCTACATCGCCAACGGGCTCGATCTGAAGGCTGGCGACGAAGTCTCAATGACCGACCAAGAGCATCCGGGTGGCGAAAGTCCGTGGAATCTGCGCGCTAAGCGCTACGGCATTGTCGTAAAGAAAGTCGCGCTGCCCAGGCCCGTGCCCGACGCCGCTACAGTTCTCAACCTTTTCGAGGACGCCATCACCCCGCGCACCCGCGTGATCTTTTTCAGTCACATCACCACCGTCACCGGCGTCGTTCTTCCTGCAAAACAACTTTGCGCCCTCGCTCGTTCCAAGGGCATTCTCTCTGCCGTCGATGGCGCTCATGTTCCCGGCATGATGAAGCTCGACGTGCGCGACATTGGCTGCGATATGTATTCCGCCAGCCCCCACAAATGGCTGCAAGCGCCCAAAGGCACCGGCTTCCTTTATGTCCGCGATGAAGTGATCGATCGCATGTGGAACACCATCGCCACCGAAGGCTGGGAGGACACCAGGATTCGCGCCGAACGTTTCCAACGCATCGGCAGTTCCAATGTACCCGCGCTGTGCGGTTTGAAAGCTTCCATCGAATTGGCTAATCAAATCGGTATGGACCGCATCGAGAAGCGCCACCGCAAAATGGCTGATTACCTTTTAGAAGGGATGACCGATTGGGGCGCGCACTCCTGGACTTCGCCGGATCGCGCGTTGCGCTGCGCCATCACCACCGTGACTATCGAACCCTACAAAATGCCTGAGCCGGAACTGTGGATGTGGAAGCAAAAGAAAATCCGCATTCGTGGCGGCCAGCCCTCCAAAGTTCGCTTGTCGACTCCTTATTATCTGCGCAAGAAAGACATCGACCGCTTCCTCCAAGCTTGCAACGAATATCGCGACGCGCACCCAGCCTGACCGCTTCCGCATAGCGATTTCCCACTGACCCGTGCCATACTTTTTCGGCCCGCTGTGCATCTTTCTTTCGGGAGTTTAGGTCACCGCCCGCACCGAACCATGTTTCGCAAAATTCTTTTTCTTGCCACGTCCGCTTTGTCTGTCCTGGGTTTCCTGACCACGCCTTGCCTTCACGCGCAGGACCAATCCACGCAATTTGAGTTCGGCGCGCAATATTCCACCATTCGCGAAGACAACCAGCAGTTCCAGGCCAACAATTTCTCCGGCGTGGGTGGCCGCTTTGCTTGGAACCTGTCGCGCCGCCTGGCCTTCGAATCGCAAGTCGATTTCTTCCCGGAACAAGGCCTACCGCTGAATCTGGTACAGGGCGGACAAACTCTCGAAGCGGTATTCGGTCTCCGCGCTAAGGTTATTCAGACCCGGCGTATTTCGGTTTTTGGTCTCGTGCGCCCGGGTCTGCTGCATTTTTTCGACGTGCAAGTCCTCGGAGGCGGCGCCAGCGTTACTTTCACTACGCAGCCCGCCACTTACTTCGTGCTCAATCTCGGTGGCGGCATCGAGTACTATCTTTCGCCCCGCTGGGTGCTGCGCGCCGACATTGAAGGTGACCCCTATCGCATCCCCGCCTTCTTTGCTCCCAATAATTCCACGGTGCTCCCCGGAAAAATCAATGACACCACCCGCCTCAGTTTTGGCGTTGCTTATCGACCGGGCGCGCTCATCGATAACGAACCCGAAACCAACGTCCCCGGCCGCTGGGACTTTGGCCCGCTCTTCAGCGCTCTGATGATTTCGCGCGAAGGCCTACTCAACAACGTGCGCACCGAACCCGGCTTTGGCGGCTACTTTTCTTACCGCTTCTACGGCGTCTTTTATGCCGACGGCGACTTGCTTTATTTCCCCCAAGGCACCAGCGGCGCCAGCCCACAAGATGGCGGCGCCATCCTGCAAGGGCTCTTCGGCCTGAAAGGCGGCATTCGTCGCAACCACTTCGGCTTCTTCGGCAAAGTGCGTCCCGGTTTCAATAGCTATTCCGCCGCGTTGACCAGTCAGAACACCTTCACCGAGCCGCCCACCAGCACCTACGCGCGCTCCACCAATTTCGTTCTCGATCTCGGCGGTATCGTCGAACTGTATCCCAACGAGCGAAGCACGCTGCGCATCGAAGTGGGTGATACCCACCTCTTTTTTCCCACGCGCGATTTAACCGTCGACGGCAGCACTACCTCCGTTCCCGGCGGCAAGATGCAGCACAGTATTCAATTGATGGTGGGCTACGGCTGGCGCTTCTAACTATCCGATGCAGGAGAAACTTTCGTGACCAAGAAACTCTGGACCGCTGTCGATCAATACATCAACGAAATGCTCATCCCCAATGATCCCGTGTTGGACGCGGCTTTGCGGGCTGCCGCTGACGCGGGTTTGCCGCAGATTCAGGTGTCTCCGCCGCAAGGCAAGTTGCTCCACGTCCTGGTGCGCTCCCTCGGCGCACGCCGCATCCTGGAGATTGGCACGCTTGGCGGCTACAGCTCTATTTGGATGGCCCGCGCCCTTCCGCCCGGCGGTCACCTGCTCACCCTCGAAGCGGAAGCCCGGCACGCCGAAGTGGCTCGCGCCAATTTTGAACGCGCCGGACTCACTCATTGCATCGAGGTGCGTTTAGGACCAGCGCTCGATACCCTGCCTCGCGTGGCTGTGGAGGGCCGCGGCCCTTTCGATTTGCTCTTCATCGACGCCAATAAATCCGCTATTACCGAATACTTCGATTGGGCGCTCCGCCTTTCTCGCCCCGGCTCGCTCATCCTGGTCGATAACGTGATTCGTGATGGTGAGGTCATTGATGCCGAGAGCGACGATCCTGATGTTCAGGGCGTCCGCCGCTTCAACGTGCGCCTGGCCCAAGAAACTCGCGTCAGCGCGACGGAGATCCAAACCGTCGGCAGCAAAGGCTACGACGGCTTTGCCATGGCCGTGGTTCTCGGGCAGTAAAGATCGTGGCACAGGCACTCCTGCCTGTGCTCTCGGGTTGCCTATAGCACAGGCTTACAACCCGCGAAAAAAGCCCTGTGGTTTGTAGGTCTCCGCTTTGCCGGGTGCCACACATGCCGTCTTTGCATGTGGGGTCGCTGCATCTTGTCGCTTCACCTGTAGGGCCCGCTTTCTGAAGCGGGCCGTTCGTTCTTCATCGCGTCTTGCCTCAGCCTTTCAGCCGCTGAGGGCCTGCTTGGCAAGTTCTCACACAAACTCTAAAGACCGCGGCATACGATTATCCGCAGGCTTAGTGCGACTTCCGCGCGTGGGGGTGCCGCGTGCCCAGACCAATTTCCAGCGGAGCATCTTTGGGCAGCACCGCTTCGCGCCCCCGCGACAAAAAATTTGAGTAGATCGACGCGCTCGCGCCATACGCGGAAAACGCGATCGACACCGCATTCGATTTCGACGCCAGTCCAATAATCGTTCCCACAAGGCCAAAGCCGGAGGCGCCCGAGCCCGCGCGTACTACCGGATCGTTCACGTCGTCCACACCATTTCGCGCCAAGTCTGGATGCGCCGCCACGCCTGCCAGCGCCAACGCCACTCCTGTGGCCAAATAGCGAGTCTTGCTGCTTGTCGCGTGCGCCCCGCCTTCTTCGTCGAGCCGCAGATGTGCCGCACGATCCACTTCGATGCCTTCCAGCGTCCCTTGCACTTCCTGCAGATTGCCGCCGGGCATTTCGATGTGTTCGAAAATCACGCGCAATTCTCCGTTGCGATGCAACAGCCGCGCCGGCCGTGCTTCCACCACTTGGCCGATCAACCGGCTTCCGCACGGCAACAGCAATTCGTGTTTCGCCGAATACACCGGCTCGGTCACTTCCGCAACCACTGGGGTTCCCCGCGTCGCCGTGGCCGAACTTACCTCCAGCAACAGCCGCGCATGCAACACGGTATCCGCCAGCGGTACCGTTCCCAATTGCGAGAGCTGCTCCTGCGATTGCGTTTCGTAGCCAAAATCCAGTCCTTGCTGGAGCGACGCGCTGAATCGCGTGCCTGTTTCGATGTATTGCCGCCGGTACGGCGATTGCGAAACAAAAAACTGCTTCACGCGATGCCATTTGCCGGGAGCGCGAATCGGTTCCGCGGCCTCCTGCGCGGAGTCGCTGCCCGTCTGCATGGTCTCTTTCACGCCTTGCTTCGCCGCACCGCTCCCTCGCGTGTCACTCTGCGGCTCGTTGCCAGGCTCCGGTTTGCTGACCAGATGAACCACTTCCGCCGCGCCAGGCGCAACCGTCGTTTCAATCGCCAGCACCCGACCATCCGGCAGGAACAAGCGGTCGAAGGTCACTTCGTATTGATGAAATGGAGAAAAATCTCCGTTGGCATACGCTTCGATGCGCTCTAGCTTCGGCACCGGACGAATCTTCGTGACCTGCCCGGTCACCAGGGTGCCCACCGGGATCACCGGCTCGTCGAAGGCGTACACCGCGTTTACCACGTGCCCCTGGATCGGCTCGCCAACATGCGCAATCCGCGTGCGTTGATCAATGGCTATGCGCAGCGCTGTGCCCTCGGGCAACTTCAGAATGATGCGGACGGCCTCGGCTACTGTCGTTCCTTCCTCATCTTGATCTTGGTCGTCGAACTCGACTTCGGGAAGGGGACACACAAACCGCAGGCGGTCGCCGCCAGGAGTTTCCGAGCACGTGGTCGCGAGCGGCGGCGAACCACTAGCCGGCTGCTGTGCCGCGGGCGCTTGGGCCCGCACGCACACGGAACCCATTAATAATGTCAACACAGACAGCGCGGCGAGCGTAATTTTGCTCATCGGTCCCGCCTTCGGCGCGTTCTGAGAGGGGGGACGTTCGCTTCGCGCCAAGTGAGGGTTCCCAGGAAGTCTGCAACATATCCCACGGTCGCGTACCTGTCTATCAGAAATTCCACAAATTGGATGCCGCCCAGGGAAATCAGTCTCCTTGACATCTTTCGGTCAAGTCGTGTGGTAGACTTTGCGGGTCGTTTCGTCGGCTCACGCAAGCAACCCTTCTTCCCACGGTTCTTTCGTTTCCCAACGTGAGGCCGGAACCTTGAGCCGTTTCGTTGCGTATGAACCTACTGACGATCCCAAACCAATCAGCGGGGTCAAACGTCCAAAAGCGTAAACCCGCTCTTTCCTTGGAGGTTGCGATGTCCAGAAAAATTTCCTGGTTCGTTGCTCTTGTGCCCTTAACTTTGTTCCTGGCAGTCGTATCCCTCTTCCTCGCTGTTCCCCAACTGGCCGCTCAGTCCGCCGGCCAGTATGCCCTGTTGCGCAAACCCACCATCAGCAAAACGCAAATCGCCTTCAGTTACGGTGGCGACCTCTGGATTGTCGACCGCAATGGCGGCGAAGCTCGCCGCCTGACCAGCGACGTCGGCATTGAGATTGACCCGATTTTTTCCCCGGACGGCAGCATGATCGCCTTCACCGGCGAATACGACGGCAATGAGGACATTTATGTCATGCCGGCGGCCGGTGGCATTCCCAAGCGCCTCACCTCCCACCCCGGTAGCGACCAGGTGGTCGGCTGGACCCGCGATGGCAAGCGCGTCGTCTTTCGTTCCGCCCGCGGCAGCTATGCTGGATTCACTCAGCTTTACACCCTGCCGCTCACCGGCGGTTTGCCCGAGCTAATTCCCCTGCCCATGGCCGTCGAAGGGTCGTACTCACCCGACAGTTCCCACCTTGCTTACGTCCCTTTTACGAATTTCCGCGAATCCTGGCAATTTCAGCGCGGCTTGAAACACTATCGCGGCGGCACTGCCTCGCCCATCTGGATCGCCAAGCTTTCCGATTCCACCATCGAAAAAGTTCCACGCACCAACTCCAACGATTCCACGCCCATGTGGCTTGGTAACAAAATTTACTTCCTCTCCGACCGCGATGGACCCGTCAGCCTCTATGTCTACGATCCCGCCACGAAGCAGGTCAGCTTGGCGGTGCAAAGCAACGGGCAAGACATCAAGTCCGCTTCCGCCGGGCCGGACGCCATTGTCTACGAGCAGTTCGGTTCTATCCACGTGTTTGATCCCGCCAGCGGCCAGCAGCACCCCGTCAACATCCATGTGACCGGCGATTTCCCGGCCGTGCGTCCGCATTACATTGATGCCGGCGACCAAATTCAGGCCTACGACATTTCGCCGACCGGCGCTCGCGGCGTTTTTGAAGCGCACGGCGAAATTCTGACCGTGCCGGTGGAGCATGGCGACATCCGCAACCTCACCAATTCCCCCGGCTTTGCCGATCGCGATCCCGCGTGGTCCCCCGACGGCAAGTGGGTTGCCTATTTTTCAGATGAGTCCGGCGAATACGCGCTGCACTTGAGCGCGCAAGACGGCATGGGCGAAGTGCGCAAAATCAATCTCGGACAGCCTCCTTCCTTTTTCTATTCCCCGGTCTGGTCACCCGACAGCAAGAAAATTGCTTTCAGCGATAAGCGACTCAATCTCTGGTACGTGGACATCGACAGCGGCAAGCCCGTCCACGTCGACACCAATCCCTACGACGGCCAGGCCTTCGCTTACGTTTGGTCGCCCGACAGTCGTTGGCTCGCTTACACTCGTCAACTCGACAGCAGTCTGCGCGCGGTCTTTATTTATGGCGTCGACGATAAGACTCCCCACCAGATCACTGATGGCCTGAGCGATGCCGCCTCGGTGGCCTTCGACAAAAACGGCAAATACCTTTACTTCTTTGCCAGCACCGACGTGGGTCCCACACTCGCCGCCAGCATGGGCGCCTACAACGTGCCGGTGACGCGCAGTGCTTACGTCGTGGTTCTGCGCAAGGATCTGAAGTCGCCTCTTGCTCCGCAAAGCGATGAAGAAAAGATCGCGGGAGACAAGTCCGCCCCTACCGACGATTGCAAGCCCGAAGGCGAAGCCAAACCCGAAGAAAAACCTGCCGCCGAAAAATCCGACAAGACTGCGGACAAGTCCGACCAGAAGAAAGATGAGAAGAAAGACGAAAAGAAGGACGAGAACAAGGCCGCCGAAGTCAAAATCGATTTCGACAATATCAATCAGCGCATTCTGGCGCTGCCCATTCCCGCGCGCAATTACGACAACCTCGTCGCCGGCAAAACTCACGTGTTGTACTTGCTGGAAAGCTCCATCGTGAATGACGGCACCATCAATGGCCACATCGTCCACAAATTCGATGTGTGCACACGCAAGACCGACAAGCTTCTCGACAATATCGGCGGCTTCGTCATTTCCTCCAATGGTGAGAAGGCGCTCTACGAACAATTGCCTCCGCCCAATCCCCTGGCCCCCTCGGCCGGCGGCCCTCCTCCGCACGGCACCTGGTCCATTAAGCCGGTGGACGCCCTTGGCAAGCCTGGCGAACCCGGTAAGCCCGACGGCACTTTGCACACGGAAACCATGAAGATTTACGTCGACCCCCGCGCCGAATGGGAACAAATGTTCCGCGAAGTGGGCCGCATCGAACGCGATTTCTTCTACGATCCCAACTTGCACGGGGCCAACTTGAAGGCGCTCGTCGCGCACTACCAGCCCTTCGTCGACAACGTGATGAGCCGCGCCGACCTCAATTACATTTTTGCCGACATGCTCGGTGAAATTACCGCACAGCACGTGTACATTTTTGGCGGCGATCGCCCGGAAGTGAAACAGGTCAACGTCGGTTTGCTCGGCGCCGACTACAGCATCGATCACGACCGCTATCGCTTCGCCAAGGTCTACTTCGGCGAGAATTGGAACCCCGGCTTGCGCGCGCCGCTGACCGAACCCGGCGTCAACGTGCAGCAGGGTGAGTATCTTCTCGCCGTGGATGGCCGCGAACTTCACGGCACCGACGATGTGTACAGCTTCTTCATCGAGCGCGCTGGCAAAGAAGTGCAGTTGCGCGTCGGACCCGATCCCAACGGCGCGAATTCGCGGACCGTTACCGTCGTTCCTATCGGCGACGAACACAGCTTGCGTCTCCGCGATTGGATGGAAAGTAATCGCCAGAAAGTGGAGCAGCTCAGCGATGGCAAACTGGCTTACGTTTACTTGCCCAACACTGCTGTAGCCGGTTTCACCAACTTTAACCGCTATTACTTCCCGCAAAACGATAAACAAGGTGCAGTCATCGATGAACGTTTCAACGGCGGTGGCTGGCTGGCCGATTACATCGTCGATTGGCTAAGCCGCCCGCTGTTGATGTCTGCCATGACCCGCGAGGGCAAGGACATCAACATCCCCCAGGTGATTTTTGGTCCCAAGGTGATGCTCATCAACCAGTACGCCGGCTCCGGCGGCGACGCTCTGCCCTGGATGTTCCGCCGGCTCAATATTGGTCCGCTGATCGGCACGCGCACTTGGGGTGGCCTCATTGGCATTGGCGGTTATCCTTCGCTGATGGACGGCGGCCAAATCACCGCGCCACGCTTCGGCCTGTTCAATCCACAAACGGGGCAGTTCGACGTGGAAAATATCGGCGTCTCCCCGGACATCGAAGTCGATCTCGATCCCGCGCTCTGGCGGCAAGGTCACGACCCGCAGCTCGAAAAAGGCGTCGAGGTCGCGCTGCAAAATCTGAAAGAACATCCCGTGCCGCCGATTAAGCGCCCCAAGTATCCCGTGTACCACTGGGATCAAGTGCGCGCCGCTGCGGCCAAGGAAAAAACCGGTGCCACCAGCAGCGGTGGCGGCCAAAACAAGTAGATTCGCCACCAGCCAGCATGTGGCACAGGCACTCCTGCCTGTGCTCTTGGGTTGCCCGTAGCACAGGCTTGTCCGTCTTTGCCTTTGTAGGGGCCGCTTTCTCAAGCGGGCCGTTCGTTTTTCATCACGTGTTGCCCGAGGCTTTCAGCGGTTTTTCGAGTTCGCCAAGGCATTTTTGCCGACGCTCCTCCCCCACAAGGCTACACCGTTGACAGCCCAGCGCCATCCCCGCATCATTCTTCACGCGAAGACGGAGGTCTCCGATGAATAGAACATGGCTGTGCGCGGGAATGCTTATCGTCACGGGACTGGCTACTTTGCTCGCGGCCCAAGAGGCGCCTCCGGGACCACTGCCCACACCGTCCGTCACCGTCGGGCCTGCCGTCGCGCAAAAAGCCGCGAATCCCACTCCAAGTCCCGCCGCCAAAAACCAAACGCAAAAAACGTCGATTGGCAAGGGGGCCGCGTTCGTGAAAGCCTCGGCGCCTTCGGCCTATTGGACGGACCTGGTGGACATCGATGCCGACGGCCTCGTCGAGGACAATGAATTCCTTCTCGACCAGAACCGCGGCATCCTCTACACCTACCGATACGACAATTATCAGTGCGCGAACGGTACTTCGCAGAATGGCGACGTGCTCATGGGCGTGTACACCAAGGGAAACACGGCCGGACGACCGGTAGGGTCCGGCTGGTTCGTGGTCGAAGTAAAAGCCGGACAATGCGCCGAAACCAGGCCGGGACTCTACGGCTGCCGCTTCAACGCCGCAGGCAAACCCACCACTTGCGGCAGCGCCAAAGTGAAAGAAGCCTCCGGCGAAGTCGAATTTACCGTCGTGAAAAAGTAACGCTCCACCTGCCGCCACACCAAACGTAAATGAGCGTCGCAGCAATGGTCGGAGTTAACGACACATTGCAGCCCCTCAGCATGGCGCGCCACGTCTACCATCCCCAGATGGCTATCGTCACTCATACCGCAGCGCGACCATCGGATCGACCCGCGTTGCACGGCGTGCCGGAAGGTAGCAGGCCAAAAGCGCCACGGAAGCCACGACCATCGCGACCGTGGCGAGCGTCAGCGGGTCGCTTGCGCCAATCCCGAATAGCAAGGAGCCCATTACGCGGCCCATCAGAAGCGCCGCGGCCATTCCCCCCGCAAGACCAATCAGCACCGGCGCCATGCCCTGCCGAAGCACCATCCCGAACAAATCTCTCAGGTTTGCCCCCAGCGCGATCCGGATGCCCAGTTCCTGACGCCGTTGCTCCACCGAATACCGCACCACACCGTATATTCCCAGCGAAGCCAGCAAAAGCGACGACAACGCAAAAACCATCGCAAGGAACATCGGAAAGCGACGCCCGTCCACCGAGTGCGCTACGATTTCTCCCATCGGTCTGAGCGTCGTGACCGGAACATCCGCGTCTATGCTATGGATTAGTTGCCGGACCGGTCCCACATAGCTGGACGGATCGTTTCCTGTGCGTAGGACCATCGCCCCAGACGTAGGGACACTCATGCTGTTGAACCAGTGTGGCACGTAAACCATCATCAGCGGAGGCGCGTCGAGTTGCACTGTGCGGATGTCGCCGACAACTCCGACGACTTCCGCTGGAGTATCTTTACCCCATTGCGTGATGCAAATTTGCCCGATGGCGCTCTTTCCCGCCCAGAAGCGCTCCGCGACACTTTGCGATACCACCACGATTTCTCGGCCTTCGTCAGCCGGTCCGAATGTTCTGCCCTCGAGCAGTGGAATGCCCATCGCAGAGAAATAGTCCGCACTCACGGGACGATAGTTGGCGATTGGTATTTCCTCCTGTTGCTGCGGCCCACCCGGTACGGTGATGCCGGTGACACTGCCCTCGCCCGCCAGCGGAGGAATGCTGACCCAGCCAGCGGCACGAATCGCGGGCATCGCTTGCATGCCTGCCAGCACTCTGTCGTAAAAATGAAGGCGATCCTGCGGCCGCGAATAGCTCTGCGGAGGCAAGTCCACCCCCGCTATCAGAACGTTTTCTGCAACGAACCCGCTGTGCACGTGGAGAAGCTGACTGAGACTGACCATCAATAGTCCCGCAAGGATCAACAGCAGTGTGGTGAGTCCCACCTCAAAACTCACCAAACTCTGCCGTACACGACGCGTGCGACGGCTTTCTGTTGTGGCTGCCGCCCCACTCTTAAGCGCTTCGACGGGTTGCGACCGAACCACCCGCAAGGCCGGAATCACTCCGAACATCGCGCCTGTGACCAGCGAGACCACCAGCGCAAAGAGCAGCACGCGCGTGTCCATATGAACTTCGTCAAGCCGTGGAATACCGGGTGGGGCCATCCGAACCAGCCACTGCAGCGCGAAAATGCTCGTCAAAACACCCAGTACTCCTCCCGCACAGCTGAGCAGAAGCGTTTCCGTCAGCAATTGCCGGATCAGTCGCCCCTGTGTGGCTCCCAACGACGCGCGAATCGCCGCCTCGCGCATGCGCCCTGGAACCCGCGCAAGCAATAGGCTGGCCAGATTGCAACACACGATCAGAAGAACCGCGATCACCGCCCCTAGCAGCAAAAGAAGCCCGCGACGAGCACGGCCCACGACTTCTTCTTCCAGCGGTACCAGCAAACCCTTCAAGTCCACCCCTTCATTGGCTTGCCGGGCAATTTCCGCCTGCACCACGTTCAGTTCGGCGAGCGCTTGTTCGGGAGTTACACCGGACCTCAAGCGCGCCACTGCGGCGAAATCAAATTCGCCAATCAGTCCCTGTTCATACTCTGCCGGTCCATTTAGCGGTTTGAAGAAGGCGATGCGAGCGTAGCTCTCAACGCCGCCCAGCGCGGCGGGGAATCGAAACGATGGTGCCAGCACTCCAACGATTTCGTGCGGGATACCATCGAGGGCAATGGTTTTACCGACTTCGGATGGATCCGCGTGGAAACGATTACGCCAGAATGCGTCGGTCAGAATGACCACATGGCCGCGGCCAGACTCGTCTTCTTCTGGACGAAAGCTTCTGCCCAATGCCGGGGTTGCGCCAAGAACAGACAGAATGTTCGCGGAAGCGCGCACACCGTGAAGAACTTCTGGCTGCCCCTGTCCACTCAGATCGGCGGTGGTCGATTCGGCAATTGCCACGTCCTCAAAAGAGCGCACCCGCTTCTGCCAGATACGAAAATCCGGCAAGTTCGCTTCTAGGGTGGGATAAAATTTAGCCATTTGCGGGACAATTTCGCGGACCAAATACAACTGTTCGGGGTCACGATAGGCCAAAGGGCGGAGGAGGGCGGAGTTGACGACCGAGAAGATGGCGGTGGTGGCGCCGATGCCCAGAGCCAAAGTCAGAATCGCTACGGCAGTGAAGATTGGAGACCTGCACAGTTGGCGCAAAGCAAACCGAATGTCTTGCCCCAACTGTTCCAGCCACACCGTGCTCCAGACCTTGCGCGCGTCTTCCTTCACCCGCGTTACATTGCCAAATTTTCGCAGCGCCGCATACCGCGCTTCTTCCGGCGCCATCCCCCGCTCAATGTTCTCTTGCGTCGCAAATTCGATATGCTCGCGGATCTCCTGATCCAGGTCACGCAGCAATCGGTTGGCGTGCCGCTTCATTCAGGCTCCTCGGTTGGCCGCAGGATCCGCGCGATCGCCCCCGCAAATTTCTCCCACTTACTGGTCTCATGAGCCAACTGTTTCCGGCCCTTGGCCGTAAGGCGATAGAACTTCGCGCGACGGTTATTTTCGGAGGTGCCGTCTTCCACCGAAATCCAATCGCGCTTGATCAGCCGGTGCAGCGCCGGGTACAGCGATCCTTGCTCCACCTGCAAAACCTCGTCGGAGCGGAACTCAATCGCTTTGGCGATGGCGTGCCCGTGCGCCGGCCCCAACAGCAGCGTGCGCAAGATCAATAGGTCCAGCGTCCCTTGCAACAGCTCAATGCGTTCTTTTTCTTCTCTGGTAGACATTCTAGGTGGATGCTAGGCCCTCTCCACTAGAATGTCAAGGGGAGTATTGGGCTCTCGCCTCAGTCAGGCGCAAACCGCGCCGAGGAACTGGTGATCGAGAGGGGATAGGAACAACTGTACCAAGCTGGCTCACCCGCTCAACCGCGACCATTCCTCCACACCGCTAACTCGCAACAAACCCGCACAAATCAATGGTTCCCGTTGCCTGTCCCGGTCATTGAATTGCTCCGCCCCTAGTTCTGGACGATCGCGTCCACTTTGTTATGCCACCTGTCCGCACACTCACACCCGCCGATCAGCCGCTCTGTACCTGCGACTGTAGCATCAATCGTCAAAACCGCCTCTACAACGCCATCTACCACGAAGCGCCCACGGGGATTGTTGTGATGAACGATCGTCACGAAGTTGTTTCCCACAATCCCCAATTTGCGAGAATCTGGGCCATCGATTTGGACACCCTCGATGGTTGCGAGAGCGCTCAAGCCTTCGGGTTTGGGGATCGCCCCTTGTTGTCCACCCTGCTGAATCGCGTCCAAAATCCGGAAGCCTTTGCAAAGCGGGTGAAGGCCTTGGACCAGGATCGTAATGCTGTCGATCACTGCGACCTTGTTTTGCATGATGAAAGAACCCTGGAATATCACTCCATGCCCCTCTGGGATGAAGAGAACTACCTGGGTCGTCTGTGGTTCTTTCGCGACGTCTCTTGGCGCAAACAGCTCGAGCAAGAGCTCAAGCAAGCCAAAGAAGCGGCAGAAGCGGCCAACCGTGCAAAAAGTGATTTTCTGGCCAACATGAGCCACGAAATCCGCACGCCCATGAACGGGATTGTCGGCATGACCGAGCTCGCGCTGGAAACCAGTCTGACGCGAGAGCAGTACGAATATCTCTCGACCGTCAAAGTTTCCGCGATGTCCCTGCTCTACCTGCTTAACGATATCCTCGATTTCTCCAAAATTGAGGCGGGCAAGCTCGATTTCGAGGCCGTCGATTTCCGCCTCCTGGACACTCTCGACAGTCTCATCAGCCCGCTGGCCTTGCGGGCCCACGAAAAAGGTTTGGAGTTCCTGCTGGACATCGCTCCCGATGTTCCCGACGACTTTTGTGGTGATCCCACGCGGCTGAGTCAAATCCTCATCAACTTGATTGGCAATGCCATCAAGTTCACCAAACAGGGTGAAGTGCTCTTGCGCATCGAGTTGCAGGAACAAACCGACAAAGACGTCCTTCTGCACTTTTCCGTACGGGATACTGGGCCCGGCATTCCCGAAGAAAAGCATCAAGCGATTTTTGCTCCCTTTACGCAAGCCGACAGTTCCACGACGCGGCGCTATGGCGGCACCGGCTTAGGGCTTACGATCTCCTCGCGGCTGGTCGCGCTGATGAATGGCCGCCTCTGGCTTGAGAGCGAACCCAACCAGGGAAGCATCTTTCACTTCACGGTGCGACTGCCGATTCGGGAGCATCCACCTTCGCCGCGCGATCTGATGACCCTGGACGAATTTCACGGCACGCCCGTGCTGGTCGTCGACGACAACGCCACCAACCGCCGCATTCTGCAGCAGACCCTGTTTGCCTGGGGCTTGGATCCCACACTCTGCGAGAGTGGCGAGCAAGCATTGGCGATCCTGCGCGAAGCCCAAAAGAGTGCCTCTCCGTTCCGTCTACTGCTCGTGGATGCGCATATGCCCGAAATGGACGGATTCGCGCTGGTGGAAGCGCTCCGGTTAGGCCCGCAGACTCAGATGCCCGAGGTAATCATGCTCACCTCCGGAATTGGCATCGGCGACGCGGCGCGCTGCCGGCAACTCGGTATCAGTGCATGCCTCACGAAGCCCGTTCGCTCTCCCGTCCTTTCCGAGAAGGTCCGCACTGTGCTTGCTGCCAAGTTACAAGCGCAAAACCTTCCTGAGAAAGCCCACCCGTTCGGCCCTGCTTTGAACCTGGCACACCTGAGGGTCCTCTTGGCCGAAGACAATGCCGTCAATCAGATGCTCGCGGTGCGCATGCTGGAAAAGCATGGACACGAGGTCGCCGTGGCGGCCACGGGCCTAACCGCGGTGGAGCTGTCCGCCAAGGAACACTTTGATGTGATCTTAATGGACGTGCAAATGCCGGAAATGGATGGGCTCGAAGCCACCGCCGCCATCCGTGCCCGGGAACGAACTTCCGGGAAACATATTCCCATTATCGCCATGACCGCGCACGCTATCGTCGGCGACCGGGAACGCTGTCTCGCTGCGGGCATGGATAGCTACGTAGCCAAACCCGTTAAGTTTGAGGAGTTGTTTCGCGAAATCGAACAGGCGCTCCTTCCACCACCCAACACCGAGCCTCAAAGCAGTTAACGGTTCCTTCGCCGAAGGCCTATGATCCAGATATTCATCCCAGCCCCCAAGGAGCAGAAGGAATCTGCGAACTGGGCCGAGCGGAGACGGCATTCGCGGCATCGCTGCATGCAGGAAATCCATATTTGCCGCAGCGACGGAATCGAGATTCCCGCGATGACGTTTGAAATCAGCGAGTCGGGCATGTCGGCGGCCACTCCGAATTATCTGAACATCGGCGAACACGTGGAGCTATTCCCGATCTTGGGTGTATGGGTGAAAGCCATCGTCCGGCGCAAGGTTCGCGCCATGTACGGCTTCGAATTTTTGGAGCTAGCAGAAGAACAAAAACAAGGCTTGCGCGACTTGTGCGCAGGCCTGCCGCTGTTCCAAAGCATGGCCGAAATTTAATCCGCAACAATCGAAGCGAAGCTCGGTGAGCCACCCGGAAGCAACGCGGCGCCCCAGATCGGGGGACGGAAGGGGTGCATACAAGCCGAGGCGACGGCGCAGTGGATTTCCCGAATCGGCACGCTAGTTACTAGCTGGTAATCCTTGGGGTACCCCCCCTCCCCCGGTTAAAAAACTAAAAACGCGAGAAGCAAAGGAGTTAACCTAAAAACTTTTAAAAAATTCTAAAAATTTTAAGCTGCCCGCCCAGCCATCGCCCCCCACCCCCTGTTTTTTCGTAAGTGTTGTCTCCATTGGGGTTACCGGGGAATAGCCTGTAAGTGCTGGACACACTGGACTTAGCAAAACAGTGGCGAGTGGCGAGTGGCGAGTGGCGAGTGGCGAAGTTCGGTTCGGCCACTAGACAATTCAAATTTTCAAAGAGCCCGTGGCCGTCCAAGCGGCTATTGTCAAAGCCATAGTTTACCATACAATAATCTATAAGTCAAGTGAGTTTGGGACCCGGTAGGCCTGTGCCACCGGGCCAAAGGCGAAAATAAGAGGCCGGCCAAAGACGGCCCCACCCTTTCGCAAACGGCGCGAAAGGATGGGCCACCCAAAACCTCTCCAGGCTCACCCTGTGTGGGCCACCCGCCAAGGTTGTCTTAGCGCCCACCTTGGTCCACTTGGTTTGTTGCGTCTGCTCATGTTCCCAATAACTTAAGCAAGCGTTCCACTCCCTCATCTCCGACAGTTTCAGCAAGGTCCGCAGTGTTGATCACCATTTGCACCTGGTTAGGGGGACGCCACTCCTTGTCTATGCTAAGGAACGCTATCAGTTTCTTCGCAGTCGCGTCGCCTTGCTGGTTCAGCGTCCCAATTAGGCGATTCACAGTAGATCCCACATTCCTAATTATGATGTGTTCAGCATCGTCCGGCAGCTTCACCTGATCTAAGGTCAACCCACGGAAACCCAGAGCATGGAGTTTGGCTCGGCTAAAATCCACGTTGCGCATTTCGTTCGGGGGAAAGCAGTCACCTTTAAAGCCCCGCCTATAGAATATTACGTCGCGAAGTTCACCTTCGAACACACAGTCGGCAAAAGTGCTGGAGTCGAAATCGATGTGTTCGAGTTTCGCATTTCGGAAGACGCATCGCTCAAAAGCTGCAGCCTGATAACTCGTGTCGCGCAAGTCAGCTTCGGAAAAATCTATTCCGGAGTAGATAGTCCGCTTGCCATTCTGCACTCCACCAAGCCCCGAGTTTCTCAGATTGGCTTTCCTAAAACTGCATTCCCTGAAGGCCGTTGCCCATACCCCAATATCTTGAAGCAGGCAGCGATCAAAAACACAGTTTGTCAGCTCACATCCATAGAGTCCGAGACTCTTTAGCTTGGTACCCGTAAAATCAAGATTGGTCCATTTTGCAGCTTGGATGACTGTTCCAGGGGTGGACTCTGTTATCGGGACACCGTCGAACTGAAACTGCCGCACGACACGAGTTGCTGGCAACACCAAGCCAGCCAAGTCCACCCGCCCGTCTTTAATTCCAAGTGCGAGCCCATCGAGCGGTTTACCCTGCACCAGCCGATCAAGAATCTTAGCGTTCAAAGATGCGTCTATCATTTCCAGAATAGCGGACCGCCTCGGCCGAATGGGCTGTATTTGGTAATGTGATTACCCCACTGACCTGGTGTTGTCACATCCCACCATTCGCCTGACGAAGGGTTGTACACATCCGGCCCGAACTTAAATCGTGGCGTCACGCTTAAACGAGGAAAAAGTTGGGGATTGTTTCTAACCCCCTCTTTGAAGAATGCATCGATGTTGTTGCCCATAAACGCATCTGCAAGTCCAGGACTCTTGATAGACACCTCCGCCTACCCCCTCTATAAACTACGGAATGTTCCAAGGAGTTGGAAGGTCAATGGGTGGCACCCCGGCATTCCAATTGTTGCATTGCTGTGAAGTGGTAAGCTGCGAGACCTCCACTCGATGCTCGAATATGTATTGCCCCTATAACTCGCCATAATCAAGACCTTCTCGCAGATCTGACCATCAACCAGGTCCGAACCCAGCGACCTACTCTGCACCTTTGCGTCTGGAAGATAGCGAACGAATTCCGCGTCTGCGGAGTTGCCATACGGGTATTCGATATAAGCACTCATAAAGGGGATCAGAGCTTGTCCCAAGCCGCTGTCCAAACGCACGAAGCTGATTTCGTTTTGAGTATGTAATCGTCCTTCCAGTTCTATACGAACCGAATGCCCGTCGGAATATATTTTACCTGTGCCTGTTTCTCCACTAGCCGTGTATGTCACATCAGCCAAAAATGCATACAGGGCCTGTTGAGCAACCAAGCGAGAATCACTGCAGAACACCATACAAAAGAGAACCAAGAGAATTTTTGATATCACCAGTTCGTTCTTTCGCATTTGCGATCCTAGGTGTACTTTTTGAGCCATTCGCGCTGCTACCGCGGCTCGAAACTCCCCACAAACGTCCCGATCCGATTCGCGTTACGCATACGATCTTATTGAATCACAGCAAAACCGACTTGCGAAGGGGACCATTGCCGCAAATCTTTTAGCTCTGGCCGCGACGCCGGTGTATCACTTTTCCCCTCTCTGTAACCATACCCGGAGGTTTGTTGACGGTGTGGATGGGCGGCAAGTACACTAGGTGATTCAGGTAGAAGCGGCGGAAGCGGCAAGGAACGTGTGTGCCAACGAGCCGGCTAAGGCAACGCTGCGCTATCGAATCGAAGGGGGAAAGATTT
>DATKPS010000088.1:0-22904 GCA_035524015.1 Candidatus Sulfotelmatobacter sp. | reverse complement strand
CTGGGGATCGAGCACAAAAAGGGTGTACTGCACGCGAATGCCGACGCAGATATTGTGCTGCTCAATGATCGTTTGGAAGTGACGCAGGTGTATACCCGAGGATTGCCAGTTTGATGGGCGAGGAAACAGTTGGTGCGGGGGAGTGCAAAACTGCCAACCGACTTCGCATGCGCGGGCGGGCAGCGGATCGAACTGTAGTCCTTCGTTGCGAAGGGCGCTCCTCAGGATCACAAATTTAATTTCGATTAGTTGCCAACAATTTATGCCGGAGCTTCAAGAGTCTGTGTGAGAAGTCGTAAACAGGCCCTCAGCGGCTGAAGCCGCAATGATTTTGCGCTGGTTACGGCACGGCTAAAGCCGTGCCCTGACGAAAAATAGGAGTGGCCACACAGACTCTTCAAGCTCCGACATGAAAACAGGCGAGACACTGGGCTTCAGCCCCTGAGGAACTGGTTTTGCTCTTGCCTCTCGCATTTGAGAAACGCGTTTTGGATTTTCTTGCGGTCGCCTCTTGCCCTGAGCTTCGAAGGGTCTGAGGCGGGCGCTTTACTCGGAGTCAGCCTTTGCCCGTTCCGCCCTCTTCGCCAAGTGTTCAAGAGTTTCCTCCGGACGACGAGGTCCGCCAACTTCTTCAAAAACGCATCGACCAAAAACTCGCCATCGGCCTCATCGTCGGCCTGCTCGATTCCCGAGGTCCGCGTTTCGTAACCGCAGGCGCCACCGGCAACCCAGCGCATCCGCGAATCGACGAACTCACTCTTTTCGAAATTGGCTCTCTCACCAAAATCTTCACCGCTGCCGCGCTCGCCGATGCTGACGCTCGTGGGCACGTCTCTCTCGACGATCCCATCTCCAAATTCTTGCCGTTGCCCGCCGCCGGAATCAGCAATCGCACCCTCAAAGAATTTGTCACCCACACCACCGGCTTGCCCCGTCTCCCCTCTGGCTTCCCCTGGTGGTGGAATCTCCTTCGCCATCCTCGCGACCCCTACGCCCACTACTCCCAACGCGCTCTTTACGCCTACCTCGCGCATCTCCACGCTGCCAACCTTCCTCGCGGCAAATTTCTGTACTCGAATCTGGGCGCTGGCCTTCTCGGAGAAGCGTTGGCGGCTTCCCAAAATACCGGCTACGCCAATTGCATCGCCCGCCATGTCACCGTGCCGCTCCACATGTCGCGCACTTATCTCGACATTCCGCCCTCCGAACAATCCTCCGTCGCCCAGCCGCACAACAAATATCTCCGCCCTACCAATCTCTGGACCATGACCACCTTTGCCGGCGCCGGCGGTCTTCGTTCCTGCATGCAAGATATGCTCGTTCTTGCCGCGGCTGCGCTGGCCTCCACCGCTCCGTTCCGCGCCGCCATGTTTCAGCCCCTCGCCTCTGCCGGCGGTCCCGATCGCAGTATCGGCCTAGGCTGGATGCTGCGCCACTCCGCCTCCTATCAAGTTGCCTGGCACAACGGTGGCACCGGCGGCTCTCGCTCTTTCTTTGGCCTCGAACTTCAAACGCGTCGCGCCATCGTCGTCCTTAGCAACACCTCCCATCCGGTCGACCAACTCGCCATCCGCCTCCTCCTCGGCCAGCCTTTGGCCGCGAATTTCTTCTGACCGCGCGCATGCCGTCCCCGTGTTCTTTTGGGCGCACCGCGGGAATTTCCCCATTTGTGCCGCGAAGCCCGCGCTAAATTTAGAAAATGCTCTGCGCTTGGCTCCTTCCGTGACGGCGGGTGGCCCATGCACGGAGCACCTCATCGTAGTTTGGGGCCCCGAGACAACTTAATTGCGGCTCAGCCAGAAGGAGCAGCAGCCATGCACCCAGCCAAAACCTGCCTGTACGTGCTTGCCACCCTCGTTTTTCCCGTTCAGCTCCTCCCCGCACCGGGTGCCACCGTCTCCGGCAAGGTCACTCTCTCCGGGGCGCCTCCCAGGCCCAAGCCCCTCGATCTCACCAAAGAGCCCCAGTGCGTCCTGATGCATGCTTCCAATCCTCTCTATCCGGAAAATGTCGTCACCGGTCCGGATAATTCCCTCCGCAATGTCGTCGTCTATATCTCCTCGGGCTTGTCCAACGAGCCGTCAACCCCGCCCCCACCCGCCGTGTTCGACCAGCAAGGTTGTCACTACGCGACCCACGTTTTGGCCGTGCGCGTCGGCCAGGAAATCCAAATCTCCAACAGCGATCCTTTCTCTCACAACATCCATCCGCTTGCCCGCGTCAATCG
Organism: Candidatus Sulfotelmatobacter sp.; assembly: GCA_035524015.1. GTDB lineage: Bacteria > Acidobacteriota > Terriglobia > Acidiferrales > UBA7541 > Acidiferrum. The sequence goes on along the minus strand of DATKPS010000088.1, from coordinate 20,677 downwards.
CGAGTGGAACAAAATGCAGCTCCCGGGCACTCCTTCGTTTTCCTATGCTTACGACCACGATGAGATTATTCCCATCAAGTGCAACATTCATCCCTGGATGCAGGGCTACTTCGTTGTTCTGAAGACCAGCCACTTCGCGGTCACCGGCCAGGACGGCCGCTTCACTCTCCCGGGCTTGCCTCCCGGCCACTACGTGATCACCGCCTGGCATGAAGCCTATGGCACCCAAACCAAGGAAATCACCATCACCGGCGATGCTCCGCTGGCGCTCGACTTTACTTTTTCGGCAAAACCCTAGCCACGTCCCCCCATTTTTACAAACCTATGACAATTGCGCCGCGCCTTTTGCTACCCTTTCTTCGCAGCACTTTTCCGTTTGGCTTTTCCGGCTCCGGCGATCCTAAGACAAGTTGCCCTGGAAGGAGAATCCATGAAGACTCTCGTTTGTGCCGCACTGTTCTTCCTCGCGCCTTTCGCCCTTTTTTCCCAGGAGGCTCACAATCATCCGAGCGTTAAGTCTGTCACCGTCAATCTCATCAATTCCCAAGGCGAAAATGTCGGCACTGCGCTTCTCACCCCCGCTTCCACAGGAGTAAAAATCACTCTCGATGTTAAAAATCTTCCCCCCGGCGAACATTCCATCCATGTCCACGAAAATGCCAAGTGCGATCCGCCCGACTTCAAGTCCGCCGGTGGCCATTTCGATGCCTCCAATCACGTCCATGGCGGCCACGCAGCTGGCGACATTCCGGATTTCTTGTTGGTGGTGTCGCCCAATGGCACCGCTCACGTTAGCACCGTTGCGCCCTATCTCACTCTCGGCTCCGACGACCACTCCGTCTTCAGTCATGGCGGCACCGCCATTATCATTCACGCGGTCTCCGATCCCAGTGAGAGTGGCGCGCCGCCCCGTATCGCCTGTGGCGTCATAAGCAAGCCCAACTGACCTGGCCGGCCCTGCACAGCTTGCGGAAAAAACCAGGAAATTGTCATTCCGAGTGCGGTCTTTGCCCGAGGCATATGCTTTTTCTTGGGTCTGTGCCCTCGCCCATGCGGGAACCGCCAAAATGTTGTACGCTGAACCCGAGTCAACCGGTTCGCTATGAAAAAATTCGCCGCCCTTTTGCTATTCTGCCTTCTCTTTTCGTCCTTATCCTTCGCACAATCCGCTCGCTGGACCGAACAGCGGGCCAATGACTGGTACGCCCAACAGCCTTGGCTCGTGGGTAGCAACTACATTCCCGCCACGGCCATCAACCAGCTCGAAATGTGGCAGGCGGACACCTTCGATCCTAAGCGCATTGACCTCGAACTCGGCTGGGCCGAATCCATCGGCCTCAACACCATGCGCGTTTTTCTTCACGATCTCCTGTGGCAACAGGATTCTGCCGGTTTCCAGCAGCGCATCGATACGTTTCTCACCATCGCCAATAAGCATCACATCCGCATCTTGTTCGTTCTGTTCGATTCCTGCTGGGACCCTTATCCGCAGCTCGGCAAACAGCGCGATCCTCGTCCGGGCGTGCACAACTCCGGCTGGGTCCAGAGTCCCGGAGCCAACGCGCTCAAGGATCCCGCCCAGGTTCCCCGTCTCGAAGCCTACGTCAAAGGCGTCGTCGGCGCTTTCGCCAACGATCCGCGCATTCTTGGCTGGGATGTTTGGAATGAGCCCGGCGCCCTGAACAAGGGCAGCTACGAAACCCAGGAACTCCCGGACAAGCACAAGTACGTCGAACAGCTGCTTCCGCAAGCCTTCGCCTGGGCTCGCGAAGCCGGCGCTTCTCAACCGCTCACCAGCGGCGTTTACGACGGCAACTGGTCCAACCTCAAAAAGATCGATCCCATTCAACGCATCCAGCTCGAGCAATCCGACGTGCTTTCCTTCCACAACTACAGCAAGCCTTCCAACTTCAAAAAGCACCTCCGCCAACTCCAGCGATACCATCGCCCCATTCTCTGCACCGAATATATGGCCCGGCCCTTGCACAGCACCTTCGCCGGCATCCTTCCCATCGCCAAGCAGTATCACGTCGCCGCCATTAACTGGGGCCTGGTCGCCGGAAAAACGCAAACCTGGTATCCCTGGGACTCCTGGCAAAAACCCTACGTCGACCGCCAGCCCAAACTCTGGTTCCACGAAATCTTCCGCAACGACGGTACCCCCTATCGCCAGCAGGAAGTCGACCTGATCCGCAAACTCACCGCTTCCACCTAATGCGCGTTTTCGCCGGCTCCTGGTCACTGGTCCCTGATCACTGGTCACGGTCCCACCAGAATGCGATAATCTAAACCTTCCATGATCATCAACCTCTCCCGGCGCGCCCACGATCACAATTGGGAAATCGATCCCATTACCCGCTCTCTGCTCGATACCGATTTCTACAAGCTCCTCATGCTCCAGTTCATCTGGAAATGCTTTCCCCACACCAAAGCCTCCTTCTCCCTGATTAACCGTTCCACCGACCTGCGTCTTGCCGAAATGATCGACATCAACGAACTCCGCCAGCAGCTCGAGCAAACCCGCCTCCGCCGCTTCCACAAGTCCGAGCTCATCTGGCTCGCCGGTAACACTTTTTACGGCCACCAGGGCATCTTTGAGCCCGCCTTCCTCGAATGGCTTGAAAAGGATTTTCGTCTCTCCGATTACGAGCTTTCCATCCAGGACGGCCAATTCTCCCTAACCTTCCAGGGCCTCTGGACCGAAACCACCATGTGGGAGATCTACGCCCTTACGATTGTCAGCGAGCTCAAGACCCGCGCCAGCCTCAAAAACCTCTCCGAATTCGAGCTCGATATCCTTTACGCACGCGCCAAAACCCGCCTCTGGGAGAAAATGGCCCGCCTTCGTGGCGTTCCCGGCCTCAGCGTCAGCGATTTCGGCACACGTCGCCGCCACAGTTTTCTTTGGCAGGAATACGTCGTCAAGGCCATGACCGACGTGCTCAGCCCCTCTTTCAAAGGCACTTCGAACACCTATCTCGCTTACAAGCACGACCTCGAAGCCATCGGCACCAACGCCCACGAACTGCCCATGGCTTTAGCCGCGCTTGCCAATAACGATGAGGAGTTAAAGAACGCCCAGTATCGCCTGCTCGAATTGTGGCAGCAGACCTATCGCGGCGAATTGCTCGTCCTTCTCCCCGACACCTTCGGCACCACCCAGTTTCTTCGCGACGCTCCCGATTGGGTCGCTTCCTGGACTGGCCAGCGCGCCGACAGCAAAGATCCTTTCCTGGCCGGCGACGAATACATCGCCTGGCTCGAACAGCGCGGCCGCGACCCTCAACAGAAGCTGTTCATCGCTTCCGATGGGCTCGACGTCGACTCCATTCTCGGCCTCCACGCCTACTTCTCCGGCACTTTCCAGCACAATGCCACTCCCTCCGATTTCCGCCAGGCGAGCGATTTCTTCGATCCTCGCCGCTGGCAACCCACGCGCCGCATTCGCTTCAGCGCTGGCTGGGGTACCCTGCTCACCAACGATTTTCGCGATTGCAACCCGCGCGGCGACGAATCCTTCGATCCCCTCAGCCTGGTCTGCAAACTCAACGAAGCCGATGGCCGCCCCGCCGTAAAACTCTCCGACAATTTCCAGAAAGCGCTTGGCTCCCCCGCCGACATCGAGCGCTATCGCCGCATCTTCGGCACCGCCGGCGTCTCCAACATCCCTGTCCTGGTGTAATTTCTTCTAGCGGCCCGCTGGAGTGCGTGAGCCCTGCTCCCGCCGGTAACCCAACCCACACCCAACCTCCCAACAACCAGCGGCAGCCCAGCTGCCGCCACTTCGGCCCCCGTAACCAGCCCCTTTACGAGGCGCAGCCTTGCTCATCCTGAGGCGAGGAATCTCTCTTCAACTCGCCCAATTCAAACCTCAGTTCACTTCACTCAGCCGCGCCGCCTGCGCGATCAAATAATTTTGTTCCGGTGTGCTAGTCGTTCGCTCCGCAGCCCTCCGGTAATGCGTGATCGCCCCATCACGATCACCCAGCATCTCCAGAAAATGCGCGCGCACCGCGTCCAGCCGGTAGTGCCCGCCAATGCGCGTGTCCGCGTCCAGCGTTTTCAGCAGCTCCAACCCTTGCGCCGCCCCATGCACCATCGCCACCGCCACCGCGTGATTCAGCCTCACCATGGGATTGTCGCTCATGCGCCTCAGCAGTTCATACAACGCCAAAATCTGCGGCCAATCCGTGTCCTCAGCCCGAACCGCTTCGTCATGCACTGCGGCGATTGCCGCTTGCAACTGGTACATGCCAACGGCTCCCTTCGCCAACGCCCTGGTGAGCAGCGCAATCCCCTCCCGAATCTCCTCGCGGTTCCACAGCCCGCGATCCTGTTTCGTCAGCGGGATCAACTCGCCTTCTGCGTTTGTTCGCGCCTCTCTTCGTGCGTCCGTCAGCAGCATCAGCGCAAGCAATCCCGCCACCTCCGTGTTTTCCGGAAGCAACCCATGCACGTTTCGCGTCAGCCGAATCGCCTCGCTGGACAATTCCACTCGGTGCACTCGCGATCCCGAGCTGCTCGTGTACCCTTCGTTGAAAATCAGGTAAAGCACATGCAGCACCGCCGCTAGCCGTTCGCCTTGCTCCTTCTCCGTAGGCATGCGGAATGGCACCCCGGAAGCTTTAATGCTCTGTTTCGCCCGGCTGATCCGCTGCGCCATCGTGCCTTCCGGCACCAGAAACGCCCGCGCAATTTCCGCCGTGGTCAGGCCGCCCACCGCCCGCAGCGTTAGCGCGATGGCCGACGAGGTCGTCAGCGCGGAATGGCAGCACATGAACAGCAGGATCAGCGTGTCGTCCGGATCCATCGTGTAGAGCTCCAGAAGATCCATCTCCGGTGCAGGCGCCACCTTCTCGGCCTCTTGTGCCGCGCTCTCTTCCCTGCGCCTCCTCGCGATGTTGCTGCGCAAATCATCCAACATGCGCCGCGACGCCACTTGGATCAGCCAACCTCGTGGATTTTCCGGAATGCCTTCCTGTGGCCACTTCATCACTGCGGCGATCAGCGCCTCTTGCACCGCATCTTCTGCGGCCGCGAAGTCGTGGAATCTCCGAATCACCGCTCCGAGCACCCCCGGCACAAGTTCCCGCAATTGCTGCTCGAGGCTGCCTGTCCCTGCTTCCCGGCTCATAGCATCTCGGGTGGTGGCGCGCTCATCACCTGCCGCACTTCAATGGGCACGTTCAACGGCTCCCCGCCAATTCCCGGCGCCGCCGAAGCCCGTGCCGCCAACGCATACGCGCGTTCCGGGCTGTCTACATCCACAATCCAATAGCCCGCCAGAAACTCCTTGCTCTCCGGAAACACCCCGTCCGTAATCGGCAATCCGTCCTTCCCGGCCCTCACCACCTTCGCCTGATTCGGAAACGCCAAGCCTTCCGCCGCAACCAGTTCTCCCGATTCCTGCAACTCTTTTACGAAGCTCATCATGAACGCAACGTGGGCCTGCAAGTCCTTCTTTGGCCATGCCGGGACGCCCTCGCCCGCCTTCATCGTGTTCATCATCAACATGTATTTCATATCCTTGCTCCTCTCGTTAGCGCCATTTTGCGCTTTCACGAGTCAGTCGGAACACACCCCGCATTCTCTACATCGCGACAATGCTACGTCCTCGGCGTCGCAAACCGCCGCACCTCAATGGGCATGTTGGTCGGCACTCTTCCTGAGCCTGCCGCCGTGGAAATGCGCGCCGCGATTTGGTAGGCCCGCTCGGGGTTGGCCACATCCACAATCCAGTAGCCCAACAAAAATTCCTTCGATTCCGGGAAAATGCCGTCGGTAATCGGCACACCATCTTTCTCTCCACGCACGACCTTCGCCTCGCTTGGTTCCGCTAAGCCCTGCGTAGCCACAAACTCGCCGGTCGCGCTCAACTCTTTGGCGATGCTCGCCAGCACCGCCATATGCGCATCGACGTCCTTCTGCGGCCACGCATGATACCCCGCCACCCCTGCCTCCGTTCCCGTCATCAATAAAATGTATTTCATCTCTTCTCTCCTATAGTCTTCTGCCACCGCGGGTCGGGAGCCTCAGAGTCTATGTGAGCACTCGTGTTTTTCGTTAGGCACGGTTTCAACCGTGCCACAACGAGCCCAGAATCCCTGCGGCTTTAGCCGCTGAGGGCGTGTTTGTTAGTTCTTGCACTGTCTCTTCAGCTTCGCCATAAATCCTTGGCAATCGATTGGGCTCCGCATCGGTCGGCGGCTAAGCCTTTTCGTTCGTCTGAAACATCCAACGCACCCCAAATTTGTCGTTGAGCGCCCCATAGGTGCCAAAAAACATTTCCTTCAATGGGTCTGTCACCTCGGCTCCTTGCGCCAGTTTTTCGAACAGCGTTTTCAACTCTGGCAGAGTTCCCCCGCTCAAGTACAGGCAAACCGTGTTGCCCGGCACCGGGGTTCGGTCCGGCCGAAGCCAGTCCGACGCCGAAATATCCACCCTCTCGCTGCGTAGCTGCGCGTTGATCACTTTGTCGTGCTGTGCCGCAGGCATCCACTCCTTCGCTGGAGAATCCTTCACCTTCATGATCCGCAGCTCTCCCCCAAAGCAACCTTTGTAGAACTCCATAGCCTGCTGACAGGTGCCATCGAACAATAGATACGGCGTCAATTGAGCCATTTCTTCTCCTTTGTGTTTCTGTATCTTAGCGCCTGCGGAGCGGCCGCTGGGCAACACCGCCAAAGTTCCCGCGCACAGCCCCGAAGCGACCCATCGCCGCCGCGAAATCCCGAAAGCTCTGCCCATGGCCGTCCTCCCCCGTCTGCGATTACGCCCCATAGCGGCGCTTCACAGAGAAGACGGAGCCGTCCCCGCGTTCTCGACATCCCCACCCCAATTTTCTTTAAGGAAATGGCCGCCGCCGCGGCCATGTAGCACAGGCTTCAGCCTGTGAGCTTTTGCTTTGTGGGAGGCTAAGTGCCCACAATGCCGTCTTTGCACTGGGGTTTGTGAGTCTCGTCTGGAAAAACCTTCTGTTTTTCAGGGGGCTGGGGCCTTCTATTCGCACCTCAGCGCCGTCATAGGATCGACCCGCGCGCCCCTCCACGCGGGATACGTGCACGCCGCTCCCGCAATCGCCAGCACCACCATCGCCACAGCCCCAAAAACCTTCCAGTCCAGCGGTTCCACTCCAAACAATCCGCTGCGGATCAACTGTGCACAGATTCCGCCTCCAACCAGTCCGACCACCAATCCCACCACGGTCGGTCCCAACCCATCCAAAAACATGATCCGCATCACCTCCAACCGTTGCGCCCCCAGCGCCATGCGAATCCCGATCTCATGCGTTCGCTCCGTTACCAGGTACGACAGCAGCCCGTACAGTCCCACCGCCGCCAGCACCAGTCCCAGCACCGCGAACGACAGCACCAGCAGCGCGTCGAACATTGCCGACGCCGTCGACTTCCCGATCCACTCGTCCATCGTCAGCACGTCGGAGACCCCCAAGTCCGGGTCCACCGCGGCAATCTGTTTCTCCAGCGGCAACGCCAGCGCGCTCACATCGTGGCCACCGTCGGTCATCGCCACCAGCGAACCATAGTCGAATCGCCCCGAATTCAGCGGCAGATACATCGTCGCCTCCGCCGGCGTATCCAAGTTCGAAAGCACATCTCCCACCACGCCCACAATCTCGAACCGCGGCTTCCTCACCCAGTCGATGGTCAGATGCTTGCCGATCGATGGATCGCTGCCGTAGCGCCGCTTCCACAATCCGTTCGTCAACACCGCGGTCGGCGTCGCGCCCGGCTGGTCGTCTTGTTCCGTGAAAAAACGTCCCAATGCCGGCGGCACTTCCAACAATGAAAATAACTGGAACGAACATTGCCGGATGCCGATCGACTCCGGCAACGCCCCGCCATCGCCCGACAGATTCGCGGTGTCCTCGCCGACCAGCGCCATTTGCTCAAAGCTTTTCGCTTCCTTCTGCCAATCCGCGAAAACCCCGCCAGACACTACGTTGGTGGCATAGCTGTCGATCACATTCTCTTCCCACAAACTCACCAGCCGGTCCGGCCGCGGAAACGGCAGCGGATTCAGCAGCACGCCATGCACAATCGTGAACAGCGCCGTGTTCACGCCAATCCCCAGCATCAGCGTCAAGATCGCCACCGCCGTGAACCCCGGCGACTTACCCAGCGAGCGCAGCCCGTAACGCACATCCTGCGCCAGCGATTCCACAAACCGCACTCCTCGCGCATCCCGGCATTCTTCCTTGATCTGCTCTTCCCCGCCCATGGACATCCGCGCCCGTCGTTGCGCTTCCGCCAGCGGCATGCCGCTTTCCACGAATTTCCGCACCTGCTGATCAAGGTGAAAGCGCAACTCCGCGTCCAGTTCCCGTTCCGCCGCCTTCCGCCGGAACAGCGCCCTAATTCGCGTCATCCAATCCCCAAACATCCAGCTCCCGTAGCACAGGCTTTCAGCCTGTGTTCCCGCTTTTGGAGTGCGGGAGCCCAGCTCCCGCCGTCTCGCAATCATCACCCCGCCGACCATCTCTCAGCGGCAGCCCTGCTGCCGCCTCCACCACGCAGCCCCCGGCGCCCTTGCCCGTGGCCCGCATTTCCGCGCACCGTTTTACCTCCGCCTCACCCAAAACCTAACTCGCCTCCAAAACCTGCGCCACCGCCGCCGCCAATTTCTCCCACTCGCTTTTCTCCGCCTCCAACTGCTTCCTCCCGCTCTTCGTCAATTCGTAATATTTGGCTCGCCGGTTATTCTCCGACGCGCCCCAGCGCGCCTTGATCCATCCGCGCCGCTCCAACCGGTGCAGTGCCGGATACAGCGACCCTTGCCGCACCTGCAAAACTTTGCTGGACACCTGGTGAATCCGCTCGGAAATCGCCCAGCCATGCTGCGGCTCCAGCGCCAGCGTGCGCAAGATCAACAGGTCCAAGGTGCCTTGCGGAAGATCGATTCCCGGTTCGCCCATATTCTCCCCTTCTACTTCTACAAGAACGTACCACTCTTCCTGTCGATGCGCAAGGGGAACCGATCCGTTTCCTCTCCTCCACTGTAAAAATTTTCATCAGCCCGCCGCACCTCCGAACTTCATCCTTTCTTTGTTCCTCATTAACCTCTATTTCACATCCATGGATTTTTCTATCCTCATCCAAAACTAGGCGCTGGATTTCCGCCCGCTCCGGCGGATGTGGGGAATCCCAGCGAGATCAACCCGACACAACCTTCCGCGCCAGAACAGGAACAAAACATAATGAGTACCAGGTACCTGGTGAAGTCCCTTTGTGCTTCCCTGGCCGCAGCTGCGCTCAGTCTGCAGCCGGTGATCACCATGGCTCAGGAAAACAAGAACGAAGTCGAAACGCAAACGAAGTTGGTCGAAATTGCACCGAAGTCCAGCGAGGAGGTCGCCCAGTTTACGCATGCTCTGCACGGCGCGCCCTACCTCAGTCATCAACAAAAACTCGAACTTCTCCGCAGGCACATCAAATATGTTTTCGTGCTCTTCCAAGAGAACCGCTCGTTTGATTTCTACTTCGGCACCTATCCCGGGGCTGTGGGTCTTTTCTCACAACCCACCAGCGAAACTCCCGGCTTCTATCAGCCCATCGTGAAAACAGACGGCACCGTTGGCACCATTTCGCCCTTTCTGATCCCCCAGACCGTCACCAACGTGAATGGCCAGACGGTTCTGCTCTATCCCGAAGACACCGATTCCGTGAACCACGGCCACACGGCTATTGACGCCAAGTTGAATCTCAATGCCAACTACGAGGCGCAAAACAATCGTTACGCCTTCACCGAAGAGGGCATAACCGGTGGCACACTCAGCGCCGATGGCACCACCTACACCGGCCCGAATCCCACGCAGGCCCAGGTGCAAAAGGGCGAACTCGTTGTCAGCCACGTCGATTGCGACACCGCTCCCTTCCTCTGGCAATACGCCGACCGCTTCACCCTCTTCGACAATTTCTTTGACACCGTGATTGGTCCTTCCACTCCCAACGCTATCGCCATGATTGCCGGACAGTCCGGCATGACCCAGTGGGTCAAGCATCCGGAGCTCGCGCTCGGCGGCACCGGCACCTATGCCAATGGCCAGCTTCCAGTCACCGGCGATCCGCAACCCTATTGGGGCAATGCCCTCGCCGCGGCAATGAATCCGCCGGGAATCTTCCAGCCCACGGAGAGCGGCGCAGCGCAAACCAGCACTCCCGCTTCCAACCTGACCTTTGCCAGCTTGCCTCTGTCCTTCATGGGCAATCAGATCAAGAGCATCACTCTCAAGGACAACAACCCCGCCTTCGACCTCCTCGATGTTCAGAGCGACATCGAAAAAATCTACGGCGACAATAATAAGCAAGTGAATTGGGGCTGGTTCCAGGAAGGCTACGATCACGAGTCCACCGACCCGACCAGCACTCCCACCTATAGCACCTACATCGCGCACCACAACGGCCCACAGTACTTCGGCTACGAAGCCAACAACGCTTCCGAAACCGAATCGCACCTCAAAGGTCTCGGCGACTTCTACGCCGCCATCGCCAACAACGCCCTGCCGAAAGAAGGCGGCGTGTTCTACGTGCGCGGCGGCTACGGCAACCTCGACAGCCTCACTCCCCGCTCGCCCAACAAAACTGTGCAAGGTGATTTCGCCGGTAACGACGACCACCCGGGTTACTCCGACGCGCAAATCAGCGAAGCTCTCCTCGCCGATTCCATCAACGCTATCGCCAACAGCAAGTATTGGCCGGAAAGCGCCATCATCATCACCTACGATGAAACCGACGGTCTCTACGATCACACCCAGCCGAAGGTTCGCTCGTTCGATCCAGTCGGCAACGCTCTCAACCAGGGCCCGCGCATCCCGGCGATCGTCATTTCGCCTTACAGCGTCGTGCACGCCATTTCTCACGAGCCCACCGAACACAGCTCCATCATCAAGTTCATCGACGAGCTCTTCAACCTCACTCCCCTCGCCGATCTTCCCGACGAAGCCAATGCCCGCGCCCTCGGCGAAACCACCTACGGCCAGAAGTATCTCGGCCCCGCCGATGCGCACACTCCCGGTGTCGGCAATCTCTTCTCTGCGTTCGACGATGCCCGCTTGCTCGGCTGGCTGCCGCCGCTTCCGGCCTGGTTTGCTTTCATACCGCGTGCGGAAGTCGTTTCGCTTCCGCACTACAACGCGCAAGGCTGCAAGGTTCTGCACATCACCCCGACGGACATCGTCGATGGCAAAGTGATCGATCCGGCTCCATCGGACTTCAATCCCCGTCCCGGCAGCGAACCCGGCGTACCCACTTCGCCCAACTGGCCATAGAACGAACTTCAACCACTTCCCGCGGCGGCCGGAATCTGTTCTTCGGCCGCCGCATTTCATCCCTAAAATTCCAAAACAAAACCCCAAACATGAAACTCTGTCATTCCGAACGAACTGAGGAATCTCTCTTGGATCGCACCGAAAAGCGCCGTCATTTTGGATCTGCAATAAACAGATTCTTCCTCGCCGCCGTATTTCTCGCACTCCTCCTCCTTGCTCTTCCCGCCTCCGCACAACCCGGCGCCACCCTCGCCAGGATCAAATCCGTCGGCACGCTCGCCTGCGGCGTCAACACCGAACTCCCCGAATACTCCACGCAAGACGCCCACGGCAACCACACTGCCTTCGATCAGGAACTCTGCAAAGCCGTGGCCGTCGCGGTGCTCGGTGAAAACGCCAAATTCACCGTCGTGCCGTTTCAAGACGAAGAAGATGCGCTGAAGGCCCTCAAGACCGGTGACATCGCCATTCTCGCCACTGCCTCCGCGAATTACCTCAACTCCGCCAGCCGCACCATCGGTTTCTCCCGCCCGATTTTCTACGATTACCAGAGCTTCCTCGTGAACAAAACCACCGGCGTCGCCTCCGCCAAAGATCTCGCCGGCAAAAAGGTCTGCTTCCTCGGCGGCACGGAAATCGAAATCCAGCTTCAGGGTTATGCCCAGCGCGAGAGCATCAAGTGGCTCCCCTTTCCTTTCCAGGAGGAAGGCGAAATGGAAGCGGCCTTCGTCACCAAAAACTGTGCGGCTGTCTCCGCCGATGTCTCCCAGCTGGCGGCAGAGCGCATCGCCTTCAAATCCATGGCCAAATATTTCGACATTCTCTCCGACGTGGTCGCCAAAGACCCACTCGCCGCCGCCTATCGCCTCGACGATCCCCAGTGGGCCTCGATCGTTAACTGGACCATGGAAGTTCTCATCCAGGCCGAAGAAAGCGGCGTGACCCAAGCCAACCTCAGCGAGATGAAAAAGAGTGACGACCCCACCATCCGCCGCCTTCTCGGCACACAACGCGGCTATTGGCCCCTTCTCGGCCTCGACGATCAATTCGCCGCCCGCGTGCTCCAGGCCGTCGGCAATTATGGCGAAATTTTCGATCGCACCCTGGGCTCCAACTCCTCCATGCGCCTTCCCCGCGGCCCCAACAACCTCTGGACCCGCGGCGGCCTCCTCTACGCCCTCCCCCTCCGCTAATTAGCTCGGTGGCCACTACCATCGTCCTGTAAGCTGGTGAGTCGCATTCCATCAAGGAGAACCGATGACGGCAGCCCTTCGCTCCATGCTCGTCCTCCCCCTGCTCTGCAGCGCCGCGATCGCCGCCGCGCAAACCACCCCGTCCGCACCGGTCAAGATTGGCGGCAACCAGCTGGCCCCGGACTTCCAGGCGCCGCCCGTAGAATGCAATTACGATCGGCGCGTGGTCATGGTTCCCATGCGCGACGGCGTTAAGCTCTTCACCGTCATTTTTGTGCCCAAAGGCGCGCACGATGCGCCCATCATGCTGACGCGTACGCCCTACAATGCTGCCCGTCATCTGCGCAATCCATCCGCGCCCCCGGCGCGCACGCTCCTCGATGAGCTTCCTCTCGCCGACGAAGGTTTCGTGGAAAATGGCTACATCCGCGTTTACCAGGATGTCCGCGGCAAATACGGCTCCGAAGGCCCGTACCTGATGACGCCGCTGCCCGTGGACTCGGGCTTCAACAGTACCGGCGCGGACGACACCACCGATGCTTACGACACCATCGACTGGCTCACCAGGAATGTGCCCGAGAGCAACGGCCGCGTCGGCATGATCGGCTCTTCCTACGAAGGTTTCACGGTAGTGATGGCGCTCTTGCACCCGCACCCGGCGCTCAAGGCCGCCGTGCCCGAAAGCCCCATGGTCGACGGCTGGATGGGCGACGACTTTTTCCACTACGGCGCGTTCCGGCAAACCAACATTGATTACGTTATCGGGCAGATGACCGCGCGCGGCAACGGCAAAGACACCCCGCGCCTCGGCGACGATTACACCAACTACCTCCAGGCGGTTTCCGCCGACGGCATGGCGCGGGAAGAGGGAGGCGCGGATCTGCCGTTCATGCGCATTCTCGAAGAGCATCCCGCCTACGACGCGTTCTGGCAGGCCGGTGCCCTCGACAAACTCATTTCCAAGGTTCCGCTCACCATCCCCATTCTGTGGGAGCAGGGTCTGTACGATCAGGAAGACATGTGGGGCGCGATCCACTCGTTTCGTGCGCTGCAGGGAAAACCAAATGCAAGCCGCATGAACTTTCTGGTGATGGGGCCGTGGTTCCACTCCCAAGTCAATCGCCAGGGGCGCGCCTTGGGCCCCTTCGTGTGGGCCGCGGACACTTCGAACCAGTGGCGCCGCGACGTCATGGTGCCCTTTTTCAATCAATATCTAAAGCCCGGTGCGCCCAAAGCCGACACTCCTCCGGTATGGGTCTACGACACGGGCGCCGACCACTGGGATCGTTTCGACACCTTTCCCACCAGTTGCGAGCAGGGCTGCACCGTTCCCGCCAAGCCGCTCTATCTCGCTCCCGGTGGCAGGCTTTCCTTCAGCGCTTCCGACCGCGAAGACCAGGCCAGCCGCTACACGGAATTTGTCTCCGATCCTGCCAAGCCCGTGCCCTATCGGCCCCGCCCCATCCTGGAGAGGGACAGCACCGGCTGGCGCACCTGGCTGGTAACCGACCAGCGCTTCGTCGACGGCCGTCCCGACGTGCTCACCTTCCTGAGCGATCCGCTCCCCGCGCCGATGAAGCTGTCCGGCGAGCCGGTTGTGCACCTGATCGCTTCCACCTCCGGCACCGACTCGGACTGGGTCGTCAAGCTCATCGACGTCTACCCGAACCGCCAACTCGGCAACACGGACATCACCGGCGTGTTTCCCGGCCTGATCGGGCAGCCCTGGGACATGAACGGCTATGAACTGCCCATGGCCACCGACATTTTTCGTGGCCGCTATCGCACCAGCTTCGCGCAACCTTCGGCCATCGAGCCCGGCAAGCCGCTCGAATACACTTTCGCGCTGCCGATGATCGAACGCACCATTCCCGCCGGTCACCGTCTCATGGTGCAAGTGCAGTGCACCCTCTTCCCGCTCTACGACCGCAACCCGCAAAAATTTGTCCCCAACATCTTTGACGCCAAACCGGCCGACTACCAGCAAGCCACCCAACGCATCTGGCACACCCCCGGCCAAGCCAGCTACCTCAGCCTCCCCATCGTGCCCGCCAACGCGCAACAAGCGCACGAATAACGCGACGCCGCAGGGACCATAATCAGTTATCAGAAACGCATGACGTCGACGGGTGGCCAACACGTCGAACGTGCAGACGATTTCGGGTGCCGCATCCTTTGCGGTCTTTGCAAAGGGTGCGGAGTTTCTCTTAGGTCAGCCCTCATTCAGGCGTTCGCGAGGGGTTCCGGGACCAACTGGAGTTTTCGCCTGACCGCGCCGTTGCAAACTCGACCAATGCGGTTTTTCCCCCGCTTTCCGTCATTGCGCCTTTGGCGGTAAACTAGTAAGGTTTCGCGGCACGCGCCCAGAGCAATGGATTGTTCCGGTGTGACACCAACCCTGCCGTTCCGGCCCGCCCGCGAAGGAGAGAGACATGGCAACCGATGTAGTGATGCCCCAGATGGGCGAGAGCATCTTTGAAGGCACGATTACCAAGTGGCTGAAAAAGCCCGGCGACAAGGTCGAGCGCGATGAACCCCTGTTCGAAATTTCCACGGACAAGGTCGACGCCGAAATTCCTTCTCCCTCTGCCGGCGTGCTGAAAGAAATCAAGATTCCCGAAGGCCAGACCGTGCCAATCCAGACCGTGGTGGCCGTGATTGATGGTGCCACCGCCGCTGCGGCTTCTGCTCCTGCCCCGTCTCCCGCTCCGGCTGCAGCGGCTAAACCCGCGCAGGCTCCGGTTCCGGCAGCTGCACCACAACCGGCGCCGGCCAAGCCGGCTGCTCCGGCGCCAGCAGCAGCCCCCGCACCGGCCGCCGCCGCTTCTGCCGCCATGCCCGCCCCCGCTGCGGGCGCGGAGCGCATTCACTCTTCGCCGCTGGTCCGCCGTATGGCCAAGGAGCACGGCATCGATCTGGCTTCGCTCGAAGGCACCGGCGCTGCCGGCCGCATCACCAAGGACGACATCGAAGCGGCCATCGCCGCGCAGTCCGGCACCTCCGCTCCGGTCGCGTCCTCCGCTCCCACCGCCGCCGCGCGTCCCACGCCTCTCCCTCCGGCGCCCGCCGCCGCTCCCGGTGCGCCGGCGGTGCACGGCAGCCAATTCGTTCCCGCGCTGCAACTCGGCGTTCCGCGCGAGCGCGTCTACTTCGGCAGCTACGAAGTGCAGCCCCTCAGCGTCATGCGCCAGAAAATCGCCGAGCACATGGTCGCTTCCAAGCACGTTTCGCCGCACGTCTACTCCGTCGACGAAATCGACATGAGCAAGATCGCCGCGTTGCGCGCCAAGTCCAAGGACGAATTCGAAAAGCGCTACGAAACCAAGCTCACCTTCATGCCCTTCTTCGTCAAGGCCGCGGTCGCCGGCCTGCGCGCTTATCCCACGCTCAACGCTTCCCTCGACGGCACCAACATCGTGCTGCACAAGGAAGTGAACATCGGCATCGCCGTGGCTCTCGACTGGGGCCTCATCGTTCCCATCATCAAGAGCGCCGACGAGAAGAATTTTCTGGGCATCCAGCGCAACCTGAACGATCTGGCCGAGCGCGCCCGCACTAAGAAACTTAAGCCCGAAGAAGTCCAGGAAGGCACCTTCTCTATCACCAATCCCGGGGTTTTCGGCGGGCTCTTCGGCCTGCCGGTGATCAGCCAGCCTAACGTCGGCATCCTCGGACTCGGCGCCATCGAGAAGCGTCCGGTGGTCATCAACGATTCCATCGCCATCCGTTCCATGTGCTATGTCACGCTAAGCTACGACCATCGCGTGGTCGACGGCGCCATCGCCCACCAATTCCTCCACAAGGTCAAGGAGACCCTGGAGAACTGGTCCGAGCCCCTGATTTGACATAGCAAGCCGGGATCACCGGCATCCGTTCAGTAGTCAGCTGCCAGTAATCCATAATCGAGAAGACGGCGACCCGCGATCAGGAGACAGTCCTCTGCAACTTCTGCAGTAATCGCGGGCCTGACGCAGGGATCGTTCCTCTCTACTTAGGGCCGCCCACTCTCGCCAACAACCATGACCGATCCGCATCAGTTCTTGGTTCCGGATCGCTGATCCTTGATTTCTGGCACCGATTCACGAGCCACGCAAACATCGCCGCTTACCTCGGCGGTGATTTCCGTTCCTGCATGCAGCACCGCATCTTCGCCGCGCGCGAACAGCGTTGCCGGAGCCGGAAACGGGAATACCAAAGGAACAGGAACAAGAATGATTGCGACCATCATTCCCTTTTCTTGATTCTTTCCCTTGGCCTCCCTGCTGTTTGCCCGCAGTGGTATCTTTTCTCCACCGGGCACTTGCAGATAATCCAACGTGATCTGCAAACTTCCGGCGCGGCCCAACCGCCTTTTCGGCTGCACCTCGCTCACATGTCCTACGGCCATACTTGGTTTCGGAATCACCACGATCTCGTCAAGGCTCACACCATCGACCAGTTCGAACCGCACCAGGTCGCCTGCCCGCGCGCTCGCGGAAGAAACATCTTCCACCAAGCGCAGACGCACAACGATTCCATCGAGTAGCGCTCGCAGTTTCACCATGGTCGTTTCCTCTGCAGAATCTGCAGGTTTCTCCTGGCCATGCGCAGCATGCCTTGGCACTGCAAACCCAAGCAGCAGCACAACAGCAAACAAAAATTGTCTCGATAGGCCCAATCCATTCTGCCGTGACGCCGCTTTCTGGCCCCTTGACGCATCAACTGCTATTGGGGTCACTCGACAAACCTTAATGCCCATCTTTTCCTCCTCGCGTGGCACACTTCACTCTGCCGCTGACCGGAGAAAGAACTCCAAGACCAAATTGAACCTCCATCCCAAATCGGTCATCAAAAACGGGGATTCCGCACGTCCCGCAATCCGCCGCACAATCCGTAAGCCTCGGAGTTTCTGCTCCCTCGGCATGCTTCGGCAAGAGAAAGCGCAACAATCTCACACAACTCATTGCAACCGGCGGCCCACAACGAAGTGGATCACCCCTCGGCGCCAACAAGAGTTCGTTTGTCCGTTTTTTAACCGCTTTGTGATCTGAGGGAATGCCGACTTACTATTCAAAAGCTCGCAATCGCCGCCTCTTCCGTCGCGCACGTCTCGAACACGGGCAGCAGCCGCGCCAGTTCTAACGCCCGCTGCAGCTTCGGGCCGAGATGACAAAGCAACAACCGTCCGCCCGCGCTTTTCGCCTTACGATGCATTTCGATCAGCGCCCCGAGTCCGGCGCTATCCACGTAACTCACCTGCTCGAGGTTAAGAATGATCCGCGTAGCGCCGGAGGCGAGTAGTTTCTCCACCAGGCTGCGCAGCCCGCTGCTTTCCTGTCCCAGCGCCAGCCGCCCTTTCAAAGCCAGAAGCTGAATCCCGTTCATTTCCCGCTGTGTAACTTCCAAAGACATCGTCGGTATCCCTTGCGCGAAATAGCCGCTGCGTCGTTCACTCCATGATAGCTTTTGCCTCGGCTATCCCCAAGCCACAAGCGCGCGGCCGAGTGCCCGTGCCCCGGGAACCGTCACTCGCGATGTTCGTAATCAGGGATCGGATCGGACTCCCAGGTCCCACGGGTCACTGAATCACCGGCCGCATCTTCGCCGCCCACACCGCAAATCCTTCCATCGGCACGGCCTCCACGCCGGCATCCCGCAAGGTCTCCTCGACGAAGCGGTGTCGGCGGTCCTCGGCGATCAGCGGCACGTCGGTCACCGCCGTAAATTCGCTGGACTTCAGCTTCTCGCGAATGCGTTCCACGGTGTACGCCAACGATTTCACATCGCCGGGTGTGCGCGTGACGCTCACCGTCTGCACGAATCCTCGCGTGCCGTTGCGCCGGTAGCCGTAGTCGATGCGCATGGGATCGCCCGGAAAGGTGAACTCCTCCGCGCGCACCCCCTTCTGCACGCGTTCCCACAGCCGCGCCTGGCGCAGCACCTGCCCGCAGTACGAGCGGATCGTCCCACGGCTGCCCGGCGCCCCCACGCGCGTGGCCCCGCGTTCCGGGGCCACATGGTCCGCGTACAGCCGCTCGGTCTCGGTGTCCAGGTCGTTGGCGGCCACGCCCTTTTGCGGCGCCAGTTGCAGCGCGTTCGACAGCGTGTCGTCCCACTTCCCCAGCAGCTTCAGCCAGTCCGCGTGCCCGTTGCTGGCTTCGGGCACTGCACCGTTTCCGCGAAACAACGCGCTCGCTGTCGCAAACCGGTCTTCCAGATCGTTGCGCAGCGCCCGCAGCAGCGCTTCGTCCGCCCGGGGGTGCAGCCGGCGCACCCGCGCGTACTCTGCCTCTTCTTCGATCATGCGCAGACGCCGCTCCCCGCTTTCCGGATCGAACACTAGCACACCAATATTCACGAACTCATCGCGCACCAGATTCGGCGTATAGCGCAGCACGCGGTACGCAAAAGTTCGTTGCGCGCCGGCCGCTTCGATTGTTTCATTCGCCATGTCTTGCTCCTCGGCAGTAAGCGGTGATGAGTAATCGGTAATCAGTAATCGGTGACCAGTGACCAGAGATCAGTGATCAGGAACCACAGAACGCCGTCATCCGTAATCGGGGACTGCAATCCGCGATCGGCAATAAGGAACGGCGAACAGCGATCCACGACCAGGAACCGCCAGCAGCGCTTCATCTCCCAACCACCGACCCCTGACTCCCGACAACTAATTCCTCACGCTTCCTGGTCTCTGGTCACTGATCTCTGATCTCACTGTCCGCAATTACCGATTACTGATTACTGATTACCGATAACCGATAACTGATTACTGCTCTCCATGCCTCCAGTACGGAAACGGCACCCGGCTCGAATTCTTCGCCGAGAGTAGCAACTCCGGCACCCGCGCCCGCCTCCGGTAAATCTGCTCCAGCAGCCGCACCAGCGCATCGTAGTCATCCTCATACCACGCCGGTGGAATCTCCTCCGCCAGCTCCGCCAGCATGCGCTCGCTGATCTGCTTTTCCAGCCGCTCCAGCCAGGGCGCGAACGACTCCATCCCGATGACCCCGGCATACACGCGGTTCCGCGCGTACAAGCCGCGCAGCGGCGCATCCGGAAAATTCCACTCCCCGGCGTTGAAGCAGAAGCCCTGATCGATCATCACCGTGTGGTAGGCCATGGCGGTCTCTTCCGCGCTGGGATTCGCCACCGCCGCACCCGCGGCTCCGCGAGAAACTCCCGGCGTTCGCCGCGGGGCCTCGAAGAACACCGTCTGCCTCCCATTCGTGTTGCAGGTCCACTTGTCGAACACCAGCATCCCCGCAAAATCGTGCAGGTTGTCCACCTCCGGCAGTTTTTCGTCCGGCAGAAAATCGTGCAGGGTCATACGCCGCGGGTCTCCCGGGTAGCGCGACCCGAACTGCAGCCCCGCGGTGCACGGAATGCGCGTCCGTGGCGTTTCGATGCACAACTCCGCGGTTAGCCGGATCAGTTCCTCCGGTACTTCCACCACGCTGACCGGCGCGGTAGGCAAGCCCAGCCGGCTCGCCAACCTCGTACCCAGCATTTCGTTCACCAGCACCCGCCGGTGTTGCGGGTTATTCTGAAACTTCACCACATAATAGTTTTCGTCCGAACAACGCATCAGGTGCGCCTGTGCCCCGCCGCGCATTCGCCGTATCTGCTCGAGTGCCCGCAACATACCAAATAATCGTATCGACACTTACCGGCACCGGCAAGCCTCCGCTGCGGGCTCTCCTTTTTCGACACTGCCCTTCTCCCTTTTCGGCACCGCGCCCCCCTCTCCTCTTCCCCCCGCCGCTCCGTTTGCGGAAACATTCCTCCCCAAAAAAAGAGGCTCCCCGATCCCCTCGGGGAGCCCGCTTGCTGTTGCAGAAATTCGAGAAACTACCGGCGGCGCTTCTTGGCCGGCTTCTTCGCCGCTTTCTTCGGCTTTGCCTTGGCTTTGGGCTTGGCCTTCGCTTTCGCCTTTTTGGCCGGCTTCTTCGCCGCTTTTTTGGCCGCCGGTTTTACCGCAGCTTTCGCGGCGGCTTTCTTCGGCGCAGCCTTCGGTGCCGGGCGCGCCTCTTCGCCCTCGCCTTCTTCCTCCGCAGGCTCTTCTTCCACGGCCAGGATTTCTTCTTCCTCTTCCGCTATGCCTTCGCTGCCCAGCTCGTCGTCTTCCTCCAGCCGCGACAGCTCATCGTCCTCTTCGAACTGATCCTTCTCAAATTCCATAGAATCCTCCCAGCGGGCTTACGAAGCCGTTCATTTTACTTCA
>DATKPS010000087.1:0-28157 GCA_035524015.1 Candidatus Sulfotelmatobacter sp. | reverse complement strand
GCCAATCACGTCGGTCACGTTGTTCGCGTGTACGGTCGTAAACACCAGGTGGCCAGTGAGCGCCGACTGGATGGCGATTTGTGCGGTTTCTTGGTCGCGGATTTCGCCGACCATGATTTTGTCGGGATCGTGCCGCAAAATCGACCGTAATCCGCGGGCGAACGTCAGCCCCTTCTTTTCGTTCACCGGAATCTGGGTAATGCCGCGCAGTTGATATTCCACCGGATCTTCAATGGTGATGATCTTGTCCTCATCCGACTTAATTTCGTTGATCGCGGCGTACAGCGTGGTCGTCTTTCCGGACCCCGTCGGCCCGGTGACCAACACCATCCCGTACGGCTCACGAATATATCGCCGGAAGCTCTTGGTCTCGTCTGGAGAGAACCCCACCACGTCCAGGCTGAGGCTTTGAAACTTCTCCGAAAGCGTTTCCTTGTCCAGCACGCGAAGCACCGCATCTTCCCCGTGGCTGGCAGGCATGATCGACACGCGCAGGTCGATGAACCGGCCCGTGTATTTCTCCCGGAAACGCCCGTCTTGCGGCACGCGACGTGCAGCGATATCCAGATCGCTCAGCACCTTAATGCGCGAGAGCACTGTCGAGTGCCACTCCTTGGCGATCGGTTGCATGGCATGCTGCAATACACCGTCAATGCGGTATTTCACGGCCACTTCCGCATCCCGCGCTTCAATGTGAATATCACTGGCCCGGCGCTCCAGTGCGGTGAAGATAATGGTCTCCACCAGGCGAACCACCGGACTCGCGGTGGTGTCCCGCGTCAACCGGTCGCCGGAAATCGTCTCTTCGCCTTCCTCCTGATCTTCCTTGGAAACCTGTAGAGTGAACGCTTCGGTGGCTTGTTCCAGAACGCGTTGCGACTGTTCGGTACGCTTGAGCAGGTCGCTGATCTGCCGTGGCGTCGCCACCTTGTAAGCCAGTTTCTTTCCTAGAAGCAACGGCAATTCATCGCTGAGGATCACGATGCTGGGGTCCGCCACCGCGATGACCAGCACCCCGTCGTGCTCCACCAACGGCACAAAGTTGTACCGGAACATCAGGTCCGCGGGAATCGCCCGAAACAGGTCCGGATCGATTCGCTGTTCCTGTAGATCTATGAATCCGCAACGGTACCGCGCCGCAAGCCGCCGCGCCTGCGCGCGCTCCTGTTCCAAATCCATCGGCGCGCCCTGCGCCAGTGCCGAATTTGCGATATTGGGATCAGCCGCCATATCGAGTCACTACCTTACCTTGTCGTCCCCGAAATCGAAAACGAGAATATTGGCAAATACAGCGAAATCAGGATGCCCGCCACCAGCAAGCCCATCACAATCAGCAGCACTGGCTCGATCAACGAAACCAGCGCCCCTAATTTCAGCGATACTTCTTCTTCGTAAAATTCCGCCACGCTATTCAACATCGGCGCCAACGCCCCGCTCGTCTCTCCCACCTCAATCATATCCAGCGCCATCTCCGGCATTACCCGATTGGCAGACAACGCCCCGTGCAAGGACTCTCCTTCTCGGACCATCTGCGTGGCCTGCGCCACCGTCCCACGCAATAACCGGCTGCCGATCGATTCCGCTGCGGTCGACAACGCCGCGACCAACGGCGTACCTCCGGTCAGCAGCGTGCCCAGCGTCCGGCAGAATTGCGCCACCTGAAATTTCAGCAGCGTCGGACCCAGGATCGGTAATTTGAATTTGAACCGATCGAAGGCCACTCCACCCTGCTCGCTGCGCGACCAGAAAAACACTCCCACTGCGATCAGCGCCAATAACCCGATCAACCCCAGAATGTACAGGCGGTAGTCAATCGTCACCGCGATCAGAATCTTTGTGGGCGTTGGCAGTTCCACTCCCAAATCCCGGTACAGCGCTCCAAATTTCGGCACCACGAAGGTCACCAAATACGTCACGATGGCCGACGCCGTTATGATCAACAGCGTCGGGTACACCAGCGCCGCCATCAACTTCTTCTGAACACCAGTGCTCACCTTCTGATAGTTGATGTAATACTCGAGTACTCCGGAGAGATTGCCGCTTTTCTCCCCCGCGAGAATGGCGGTTGAGTACACCTTTGAAAACACTCCCGCCTCATCGACGGCTTCGGACAGCGACTTCCCTTCCCGGACCCGGTCGCGGATCTGCGTCAGGATCGGCCGGAGCCTCGGCGAGCTAGCCCGTGTAGCCAGCAGGTCCAGTGCACGCAATATGGGCAGTCCCGCTTTTACCAGGGTGTTGAATTGCTGGTTCAACACCAGAAAATCATTTCCGCCGATCTTGCGGTCCCGCCGCACCCCCAGAAACCCGCTAACCAGGGAGCTTCGTGGGTCAACTGAGTACACATACAGCCCGCGATCGGCCAGCTTCTGCCGTGCTTCGTCCTTGGTGGAAGCCGCCTCTACGTGAGAGAAGACCCGCCCATTCGCGTCGGCGACGCGGCAAACAAACTCACCCATGCTAGATAGTCTACCTCAAGCCGACCGTACCCGGCATCCGCACGGGCGCAAAACCCCGCGCATCAGACAAGCCCAAAGGCTTCTATTTCTTACTGACGCATGCCAGGCGTATCCGGTAGCACCCCATCGACAATTACCGTGTTCGGTGCTGGCATCAACTGAAAGACACTTTTCTCCAAGGGCGGGTTCCATCGCCATCCCGCAAATGAGAATTCCATCGTAATCCCCCCCTCCTGAGGTATCACGATCCGCCGCAACTCTCCCTCGGCGGACAGTTCGAATAGCACCGAGCGCGTCGAAGCGCTTTCTGGGTTGCGTAGCGTGCACCGGTACACGCTGTCGCCCATTCGTGTCGGCATTTCATCGTGCGCCCCGGCCACCTCCGAACATAACCGTGACAGCTTCATATGGGTGGTCAAGAACGCTAGCGGCGTGCGCCAGTCTTCGCTCTGCTTCGCGGGCATGCGCGTAGCGGTATGATCTGCGGGCGAGTAAAACCATACGTACTTCCCGTCCACCAGAAAAGTGTTCTTTTCCGGTTGCTGGTAGTCCCAGCGCATTTTGCCGGGCCGTAGGAAGTACGCGTCTCCCGCTTCCGCGCGGACCACTTCGCCATTTTCCAGATAACGCTCCAGGAAGGTGGCCTGCAGGGTTTGCGCGGAACTGTAGTTGGATTCGAAGCGCTTCAGCAGTTGATCCTGGCCCGCGCAGGCAGACACGGCGGCCAGGCAAATGCATAAGAAAGTCAGTCCAAAGCGCACACTGTTAGTTTAGCAGTACCGCGATTATAGAGGAGCGCTGTTCACGGTCGCCGGACCCGTGGAATTGTAGCGGATCACGTTGCTTTCGTCCGAGTAGAAGCCCCGTTGTCCGGTGACGTCTTGTACCTGGGCGTCGGCGTTGATCGTAAATTGAATGGCGGGAGTTACCGAGGCATTCTGGACATAAGTGAAGACATAGCCCGATTTGGTTCCAGAAGCCAGAGTCGGATCGATAAAGCAAGCGGCTGCGGATGTCGCTGCGCACGAGTTGGTTCCCGCGGTGCCCGGACCCAGGGCCGCGAGACTCGCGGAGTAGCCAATATCTATATACGTCGCAGAGTATCCGATCTCGGCCGTATCCACAGCGTGCACCGAAGAAACCGCGGACGACTCGTTTGCAGATATCTTGGCGCGCAGAAAATTCGGAATCGCGATCGCGGCGATGATCAGAATAATCGCTACGACCATCAGTAATTCAATTAATGAAAACCCATCCTGCCGGTTCTTCATTAGCCCTACTCCCTGGAACTGTTTACGGGCAAATCTATATAAAGTGCAACCCACAGTAGTGCACTTGGGAGGCCAAAGCTTTACGTGCCTAAGCATTTTTTCAGGATATAAAGTCTTTACTTTCATACGCGAGTATACAGAAAAACACGGAAAAAGCGTACGGTGCCAAGATTCGTCATCTCCACGACGGAAATTGTCAGCCATCTTTCAACAATGCCGTACCACTTGCCGCACCGTTGCCGTGACTGTCACTTGCCTAAAAACAAAACGGAGCGGGTTGGAATCCAACCCGCTCCGCCAGATTGTATCGAAACTAAGTGCAGTTTACAGCGCGTTGGCGCCGGAGGTGCAAGTAGCGCCGTTGTTGTAATACAACACACCGGACTGGTCCGAGCAGTAGGCGTTCTGACCGGTCTGGTTGAGAACCTGCGGCGTGGCAAGCGACGTATACGTCACGACTGGGGTGCCGCCACCACCGGTTACCGTGAAAACGTAACCGCTCTTGGTTCCGTTCGCCAGAACCGGGTCAATCAAGCAAGCGGCCGCGGAAGTCGCTGCCACGTTGCCGCAGTTGGTACCGACGGTCGCACCGAGGGTGACCAGGTTCGCTGCGAATCCGATCGCCGGATAGGTGGTCGAATAAGTCACCTGAGCCGTATTGATGGTACGGAGAGAACCGACGGCCGAAGACTGATTCGCTGCCATCTTCGAGCGCATCAGGTTCGGAATGGCGATAGCCGCGATGATCAGAATGATCGCCACGACGATCAACAACTCGATAAGTGAAAAGCCCTTCTGTTTCTTCATCTGAGAGATCTCCTTGACCTGGAAAGGGTCTGGGTGGTTGATTGATTCCTTGTGCCAGAGCAACTGCACGCCGAGAAAGAAAGCAGTTCCATGGCCATCCGCCAGTCGGATTTTCCGACGAAGCGGAGATTTCGCGTAAGTGTATGGAGGAAACAGGATTAGCGAACACAAGACGAAATCGTACGGGGACGACAGAGTGCCGAATAAGACAACACGGCGCCCGTTACCTTGACGGTTTCTGTCGATGAGAGCGACGCAAAACGTCCCTCGCCCGAGGGTCAAAAATCGATTTAGTTTAGGGACAAACCGCTTAGACGGCGACGGCAGAACCCGGGGGAGGATGCGTTGTTGCAGCACAGTTTTGGAGATACAGTAAGCTCCTCGAAAGGCAGACAATTTCATGACTTTGTTTAGCGCATTCGCGGATGCCGAGAAAGAGCCGGCGATTCGTGGATTCCTGCACGAGCCACAACATAACAGCGGCGATGGAGTGGTGCTCACGCACGGGGCTGGATCCAATTGTCAGACGAGGCTGCTGGTGGAGTTGTCGAAACGCCTGGCGGCGTCCGGATGGACGGTGTTGCGATTCGACCTGCCGTTTCGGATGGCAAGAAAGTATGGACCGCCCTTCCCGGGAAGTGCTGCGCGGGACCAAGAGGGACTGAAACGGGCTGTGGCGCTGCTGAGAAAAAAGGTGGCGAGAAGAATTTTTGTGGGCGGACACTCCTACGGAGGAAGGCAGGCGAGCATGCTATTGGCGGAGGAACCAGGAATAGCGGAAGGATTGTTGCTCTTGTCCTATCCACTCCATCCTCCCCGCAAGCCACAGGAATTGCGAACGAAGCACTTTCCCCAATTGAACACCGCGGCGTTTTTCGTACACGGCACCAGGGACCCGTTCGGAACCACGCAAGAAATCACGGAAGCCCTTGCACTGATTCCGGGCAAACATGCGTTGTTGGAGATCGAAGGCGCGGGACATGAGATTCTCCCAAAACAGGGCGGAGAAGAACTGTTGGATGACATCGTGCGCACGTTCAACGGGTTTGCGGGGAAAGTCGGGTAGCACCTTAAGCCGCGGGCTAGTTGGTGACCTCAGGATTGCGCCGCTTCGCCTTAGACCCGGCGCATTGCAGCAACAATGCGCATGCGCATGGCGATCACACCAGGAATGAGTCCGCTGAGTAGACCGACGAACAGCGCGAGCAATAATCCCAAGAGAAGAAGCCGCGGCGCGAGCACCAAACCCGGGAGCAGGCCACTGAGGCTGCTAGCGAGAGGCGGCATGGCAAGAAACGCCAAGAGCAGACCCAAGGCACCGCCAATCAGAGCAATCAGCAGGGATTCGGCGAGGACCAGAAGCAGCACGGCGAAATCGGAGAAGCCAACGGCTTTGAAGACCGCCAGTTCGCGGGTGCGCTCACGAATGGCAATGGCCATGGTGTTGCCGGTAACCAGGAGCAGAGTGACAAACACGATGACGCCAATGGAGGTGATCAGCAAGCGAATGTTGCCGAACTGCTTGACCATGTTGGCAGCAAAAACGGATTCGGAGTCGGTTTTGGTCTCGTGGGGAGAATTGGCGAATTGCTGGTCAATGGCCTTGGCGATGCGGACGGCGTCGGAGGGATCGTCGATGCGGAGAATGTACCAACCCACTTGGCCCTTCATCTCCGGAGGGACTTTTTCGTTGAAGTAGTCCCAGCGGAACCAAAATTCGGTTTGGTCGGTGTGAGGAAGCTGTCCGTGATAGATACCCACTAGATTGAATTCCCAAGTGCCGACGCCATATTGGGTGGAAATAAGAGGAATGCGATCGCCGATTTTCCAGCCAAAGCGGTGGGCAGTTTCAGCTCCCACGATGGCGCCCTGGCGGTCATTGAGAAAAGCCTGCCATTGGTCTTCGGGAACTAAGAATTCGGGATAAACCTGGCGTTGACCAGCCGGGTCGATGACGAAGGAGGGGAAAATGTTCTTGTCATCGCGATAGACACCGGGGAACCAGGTGTAGTGGGTAATAGATTTGACCCCGGGGATCTGGAGGATCTTGTCCTTATAAGAAACAGGAGTGGTGTTGAACCAGGAGGTGCGGTTGACAACGATAAGGCGATCGGCCTTGACGATGGCGGAATCGATACTAAAGGCATTGTGGATCACGCCGAGGAAAGCGAAGAGGAACAGAGCGATGGAGAAGGAGCCGACGGTAAGAAACAGGCGCACTTTCTTGCGCAGCAAGTTGGCGAGGAGGATGCGCATGAACTTCACGGAGCGCCTCCGAGTAGCTCCAGTATGGGACATTTTTTCAGGAATGAACATGGGTATGCTAGCCAGGCCCATTCACAGTTGCGCTACATACTGAGCCGCGCTTCGCGGTGATGGAGGTCGTTGCTTTCTAAAGGGGGTAGGAGTATACGGGAGGAGAGAAGCTGAATTGGCGCAATGGCCCGGAAGAGGTTTCAGGCACCAGAAAGCCCTGGCGCTCACCGAGAATACCTACAGTTTGGGGAGCACGAATCAGTCCGCGGGTGACCGCGGGCTGTTGGCGTAACTTGCGCGATGATTGCCGTAGGAGGCAAAGCGATGATCCAGAAATTAGACGCGATACTGGCAAAGCACCCATTTTTCAAAGGACTGAGCAAAGCCCAGTTGAAGGTAATCGAAGGGTGCGCGAAGAATGCGCATTTTGCAGAGGGAAAGACCATCTTCGTGGAAGGAGATCCGGCCGACGCGTTCTACTTTATTCAAGAAGGGTCGGTGTCGATTGAACTGACCATGCCGAATCGCCCGAGGTCTTCCGTGCATAAGGTGGGCGAGGGAGATATTTTGGGGTGGTCGTGGGTAGCGCCGCCGTACAAATGGCACTTCAACGCGCGGGCATTGAAAGCCACAAAGGCCATCGCGTTTGACGCGCGGTGTCTGCGATCGAAGCTCGAAGAGGATCATGAGCTGGGGTATGAATTGTTGCAGCGCTTCGCGGAAGTGATTGTGCAGAGGCTGGACGCGACGCAAGTGCAATTGTTGAAGCTGACCAAAGAGAGTTAATCCAGATAGCCGTAGCTTCCAGAGCGCTAAGTGCGCGCTAGTGTGATATCCATCTGGTAGAACTTGAAGGTATTGGCTTCGGCGGGCGTGTCCGCCACTTTTTCGTAGCGGTCCAGCACCTCATTGATGAAGCCAGCCTTTTCGGGTTCGGGTAGAACCCGCGTCCATTCCACGAAAGTGACCTGGCCAAACGCGAAGAAATTCCGCCGCGAAAGAAAATCCCACGACTTGGATGCGGTGTGGAGTTGCTGCACGCGAAGGCCGTTGCGTTCGGCGGCTTGCGCGTATTGGTCCGGGGTTACGTGCAGATAAGGATCGCGGAACCCGTTGTAATACGACGCCCATCTTTCGGATTTGCGGGTCTCTTCTAAGACCGTTTCCAGGCTCTTGCGTTCTCCGTCGGGCACCAAGCGAAGTTGTGCGCGACCATTGGACTTGAGCGCAGCGCGGATTCCCTGGAGTGGCGGGTTAGGATTGGGAAGCCAATGGAGCGCGTTGAAGGAAACCACCAGATCAAATTCGTTGTGGAAGGGAAGGCTCGCGGCATTGCCGACCTGGAACTGAACGTTGCGGGCTTGGTGGGTCAAGGCGAGGTCAATCATCTGGCGAGACGCGTCGATGCCGACGATCGAACCGGTGAGAAGCCGCTGAGCGATGCGCGTGGTGACGCGACCGTCGCCACAACCTATGTCGAGAATATGCTCGTTGCCGTTGAGTTCGAGCAAGGCGAGAACTTCCGCAGCCATCGCTTCTTGAAGGCTGGAGCGACGAGCATAGTTGGCGGCGTCCCATTCGGTCACTTTATAATTCCCTGCCCTTTGAACCACTGCAGCAGCAACTGACTCCACAGGCCCACAGAGGGATTGGACAGGTCGAGGCCGACGCCGTGAGGGGCATCGGCAAAAATGTGCAGTTCTGCCGGGACTTTCGCTTTTAGCAACGCTAGATAGAAGGCGACGCTGTTTTGCGGAGGAACGACATCGTCGGTGCTACTGCTCCATAAAAAGGTGGGCGGAGTCTGCGGCGTAACGTGAAACTCACTGGACAAATCCTTGGCCAATTCGGGACTGGCGTTTTTGCCCAAGAGATTGTCGCGCGAGCCGGTGTGGGCATAATCGGCTACGAAAGAGATCACCGGATAAGCGAGAATGGCGAAATCGGGTCGCGAACTGACGCGATCGACCGGATCGGGAGCGTTGGGATTGCCCGCATCAAACCGAGTTTCCGCGGTGGAGGCCAAATGGCCGCCGGCGGAGAACCCAAGAACGCCAATCTTGTCGGGGACTACGCCAAACTCGGCGGCACGCGCACGCACCATGCGGATAGCGCGCTGCGCGTCCCACAGTTCGACAGGGTGATGATACTTCGGACCTAAGCGATATTTCAGGACAAAGGCGGTGATGCCCACGGCGTTGAGCCAATTGGCCATCTGCCGCCCTTCATGATTCGTGGCGAGCCACTGGTAACTCCCTCCGGGAATTACGATGACGGCAGGGCGTAACTCTTTTTCCTCGGAGACCGCATACAAAGTGAGCGTTGGCCGGTCTTCCTCGGCATCTCCCTGAGCGCCGGGTGCGGCACCCTGCCACAAGCGCATCACCCGCGGTTCCGCCGAAGTGTCCTCTCGAGACATGTGTTGCGCATTCGTTTTTTCCGCCATGGTCATCCCCAGTATGCTTGCTAACGCCACCACCCACCATCGAGTTTTCACGTTGTGTCCTCCGGCCAATTCGCTACTGCACGGCCTTTCACAGAGGCCGCGCCGCAGAAATTCTGAGACTTCCTGTCTTTACTCCGGCAACCCTGATGCTATACTGCCACCACATCAGCCGGCATGGAGGGTTATGTTCCGGCTCTTCGCTTCGATGGTTTTGGCGGTCCTGCTTTTTCCCCACCCGAGTTTTGCCCAAAAATCTGCCACGATTGCAGGCAACGTTTACTATGGGAGTGAGTATCACCCGGCCAGCAACGTAAGCATCTCCTTATACGATGGCAATTTGGAGTTCCTCGAGATGCAAGCCACCTCGGATGTGGGGCAATTCCGATTTGGCGGGCTAAAACGGTCCACGTATACGCTACGGATTGATGTTACCGACTATGAGCCGGTGTCGCTGGATGTGGACGTATCGATGGCTTCCGACAAAACCCTGGTGATCTACCTGAAGTCCACTGCCAAGCAGCAAGAATCCCCGCACTCCTTGATGGTTTCTGTGCACGAACTCTCCATGCCGCAAAAAGCGCGCGACTATATGGAAGCAGGTAAAAAGAAGCTCTACGACGACAAGAACGCGCAGGGCGCGTTGAGCGATTTCCAGCAGGCCATTGCCGCGGCCGCCGACTATTATGAAGCGGACTACCAGTTGGCCATGGCGCAGATGACATTGGGAAATCGCAACGACGCCGCGGCCGCCTTTCGCAAAGCGATCGCGGTCAGCAAAGACAGTTACGCAGAAGCGGACGTGGGGCTTGGCGCCGTGCTGCTGGACCAGAACCAGGTCAGCGAGGCGGACAAATCCATCCACCGCGGACTGCAGTTGAATCCGAATCTTTGGCTCGGACATTACGAGTTAGGCCGGGCATTGCTCAAGGAAAACCGCTTGCCGGAAGCGCAGGCGTCCGCGGAGGAAGCGCGCTTACTCGCGCCAGGCGCGCCGATTGTGTATCGCCTGCTGTCGAATATTCACCTGCAGCAGAAGGACTACAAAGCGTTACTCGAAGACCTGGACACCTATTTGACGCTGGACCCGAACAGCCCGGCCGGCGTACGCGCTAAAGAACTTCGAGATCAAATCCAGGCGAAGGTTGGTGCACAACCGCAACCGCCACCGCACGTGGCCCCGGCGTCCGCCAATCCATAAGGTTCTTCTGGCGCTGTCTATCTCGACGGAAACATATACGATTCGAGCAAATCGGCGCGGCCCTTATGATCGCTGGCAAGCACTTTCAACAAATCGCTGACCGATAGCATGCCTCGATAGCGCTTTTGGTCGTCCAGAATCAGCAGGTGATAGACGCCGTTCTGCTCCATGGTCCGCAAACTGTCTTCGAAAGTCATATCGGGCGTCACGGTCAACAATTCGCGGGTCATGATTTCCGACACTTTCATCCACGCGGGACACTTATTCTCGGCGGCCACCTTGTCCGAGACGTCGCTCTGCGAAACCACTCCGGTGAGTTTGCCCGCAGCATCCATTACTCCGACGGAGCGGACTTGTTTCTCTCGCAGATATTTTGCAGCCTCCATCACCGTCGTATCTTCGGAAACGAAGAAGACTTCTTTGCGGGACCCGATCAGCTCCGAAACTTTCATGGATACCTCCGGGGAGAAAATTGGCGCCATCCTATGCTTCCCCAAGGCGCATTGCAATCCCTTTTGTTGCTGGGATGTCGCCTGGCGGGTTCAACACAGTGGCGCGCAAGTGGTCCGGTGAGACCAGAAGCTTCTCAGAAGAACGTTATTTTGGAGCATTTTCACTGCAATGGCGCGCGGAGTAAGCTGTGGCCGGTATGTTATGAGTAGCGTTAACGTACACGAGCAAGCAATCCGAACCCGGTGTTCGTCCGACGGCACTTACAGGGAAACCCTGATTGACCGTGCGCCGGTCCGCTATTACGCTGGGCCTCGTAATAGCGAGGATTAGGGGTGCTCTCTCTGGGCGGATGGGAGTGCCCCTAGTCCTCGGTTTTTTTTGGCTACACGCGATTTTCTAAGTCAGAAAGAAGAAAATCCTTCCGTCAGCGTGTACAATGCTTGTCCATCATGGGCGCACATGTGCAACTGATTGCAAGCGATGGAAACCAGTTCGGCGCGTATCAGGCGGAACCGAGCACGCCTTCCACTTCCACCGTAGTGATTATTCAGGAGATTTTCGGAGTCAACCGGCATATTCGCGCGGTCACCGACTATTACGCCACGCAAGGGTTCAAGGCGATTGCGCCGGGATTGTTTGACCGGGTGCAGCCGGGTATCCAGTTGAACTACAACTCGGCGGACGCCTCGCGGGGAATGCAAATCGCCACACAAATCGGGCTGGAGAAAGCGCTGCTGGATGTAGCGGCGACGATCCAACACGCGGCACAAACGAACCCGCCGCACAAAGTGGGCGTGGTTGGTTTCTGTTATGGAGGAACACTGGCGTGGCTGTCTGCGACGCGACTGAATCCAGCGGCGGCCGTGGGTTACTATGGCGGGCAAATCGCGCGATTTCTGAATGAGAAACCACGGTGCCCGGTGATGCTGCATTTTGGCGGGAAAGACCAACACATTCCCGCGAGCGAGATCCAGAAGATTCAGCAAGCCCATCCGGAAGTGCCGGTGTTTGTATATCCGGATGCGGGGCATGGATTTAATTGCGACCAGCGGCCGGACTACAACGCGCCCGCGGCGGCGCAAGCCCGTGAGCGCACGCTGGCGTTTCTGCGGGAACATCTGAGCGGAGAAAAGCAGAAAGCAGTAATCAGTAATCGGTAATCAGTATCGGTAATCAGTCACGAGCCGACAGCCCACAGCCGACAGCGGACACAGGCTAAACAGGTTGCGGAAAAACTCCCGTGGCACAGACACTCTTGTCTGTGCACGCGAGCCAAATGCAGAAAAATCAGCACAGGCAAGAGTGCCTGTGCCACGAAATTCGCCTCTAGCCGACTTTTTCCGCGAGCTCTAAAGCCTGTGCTACACACAACCCGCGTTCACTCGTGACGTAGGGCGACGATGGGGTCGACGCGGGAGGCGCGACGCGCGGGCACGTAGATGGCGGCGGTGGCCACGGCAATGAGCAGGGCGGCGACCACCGAGTAAGTCTGCGGATCGGCGGAAGAGACGCCGAACAGCAAAGAAGACATGTAGCGAGTGAGGAGGAGGGCGGCGAGCGAGCCCAGCATGGCACCGGCGGCAGTGAGCTTCAGGCCGTGAGAGAGCACACCACGCAGCACTTGCGCGGGAGCGGCTCCGAGGGCCATGCGAATGCCGATTTCGCGGGTTTGCAAGCCGACGAGATAGGACATTACGCCGTAGACGCCGATGAGGGCGAGGAGAAAACCAACAGCGGCAAATACGGTCAGAAGAATCGTCTGTGAGCGAGGAGAAGCGTTTGTGATGGCAATGCGCTGATTGAGGGTGGCGACAGCGGAGATGGGTTGGGTTTTGTCGATGGACCAGATGCGATCCTGAAGAGTGGGAACGAGCGGCTGAGGATCGGAATTGGAACGTACCAGAAGGTGGACGCCGGCAACGTGTGGAACCTGGTAAAGGGGGGAGTAATACTGGACTTTGGAAGCCACCTCGGGACCGAAATAATTGGTCTGGCGGATATTGCCGGAGACGCCGATGATCTGGCCCCAAGAATGGTTGGGAGAATCATCAGTGCAGAAGCGCTGGCCGAGGGCGGCCTTGGCACTGCCGAAATATTGTTTGGCGAGTTCTTCGTTAACGATGAAAACGTGCGGCTTCCCCATGGCGTCGGTGTCGGTGAAATCGCGTCCGGCCAGGAGAGGAATACCGAGAGTGCGGAAGTAACCGGGAGTGACGCCATTGGCGAGGGCGGATTGGCCATGGTGTTCCGGAAGTGAAAGCGTGTTCTCTGTGACAAAGGTGGATTCGCCTAACTCGTCGGACATCGGAAAGAAGAAGCCAGCGGAAGCAGCGGTCACACCGGGGGTAGCGCGGACACTGTCGAGGAGTTGCTGAACGAAGGTCATGGCCTGTTCTGTGGTGGAAAACCGGGATTTGGGGAAATCGAGACGGAGGGTGAGGACGTTATCGGGATGAAAGCCGAGATTGAGATGAAGGAGTTGCTGAAAGCTGCGAAGGGCCAGAGTTGCGCCGATGAGGAGAACGGCGGCGAGTGCGATTTCAGAGACGACGAGAAATTGACGGAGGAAATTGTGGACCGGCGAGCGTTGTTTGGAGGGGTCCAAAGAGATGCCGGAGCTGTCGGAGCCAGCGCTGCGGAGCGTGAGCAACGCCGGGGCGAGGCCAGAAAAGAGCGCGGCGAGGAGAGCGGCGGCGGCGGTGAACAGAGCAACGGGTGCGTCAACGTGGAGTTGATCGAGACGCGGGATATCCGAGGGTAGGGTGACGCGGAGGGCGTTGGTGGTCCAAATGGCGATGAGGAACGCGCAGGCGCCGGCCAGGAAGGCGATGAGGAGAGACTCGACCGCAAGCTGACGGAGGAGCGCGGAACGGGAGGCACCCATGGCGGAGCGAATGGCAAATTCGCGGCGACGGGCCCAGCAACGGGCGAGGAAGAGATTGCTGACGTTGGCGCAGGCGATCAGGAGAACGAAACCGACCGCGCAGAAGAGGATGGCGAGAGGAGCGCGGAAGTCACCCAAGAGGAAGTCGTTGAGGGAAGTGACGTGAAGACTCCAATTCTTGTTGACGTCGGGATAGGAAGAGGCGAGACGGGCGGAGATGGTGTCGAGTTCGGCTTGCGCGTGGGCGAGAGAGACGTGAGGCTGGAGGCGAGCCACGACAGGGTAGCCATGATTGCCGCGATCGGCGAGCTGCTCTTGTGTGGGCACGAAGGCGGTCCAGAGTTTGGAGTCGGTGGAGAAACCGGTGGCGGGCAGAGGAGGAAGGACGCCGATGATGGTGTGGGGCGCGCCGGCGAGAGTGATGGTTTTGCCGATGGCGGAGGGACTGGCGCCGAAATTGTCACGCCACAGTTCGTAGCTGAGCAGGACGGAGCGCGAGCCGGGTTGCATATCGGCAGAAGTAAAGAGGCGGCCGTGAAGAGGATGCAGGCCGAGAACGGGGAAGAAATCTTCGGTGACTTCGGTGGCTTCCAGACGCTGGGGCTTGCCCTCAGCGATCAGTTCCTTGGGGGAATCCTGAAAGATAGCGATGCCTGAGAACGAAGCGGAGGTCTTGCGGACTTCTTCCAAATCTATAAAGGAAAAACCGAGGTAAGGAAAATCGAACAGCGTGCTGCGGGTGGAAAGATAGACGAGCGAGGAAGGATGCGAAAAAGGCAGGGAGCGCAGCAGCACGGAATTGACGACGGAGAAGATGGCGGTGTTGGCGCCGATGCCGAGGGCGAGAGTCAGGATGGCAATGGCGGAAAAGGCAGGAGATTTTCTGAGGAGACGTGCGGCGTAACGAGTGTCTTGGAGAAGGGTTGAGAGGTTCATGCGTCCACCTCGGAGGAAGCCGACAGTCTACAGCCGACAGTTTACAGGAAGTCGGGAGGCAGTGGTCGGGAGTTGAGTTGGAAGCCGACCCAACGCCCGGGTTCACAAATCGAACGTGAGACACCGGGTGCAGGACAAACCCAAGAGCAGGACAAAGCCAAGAGTACGACAAACCCAAGAGCAGGACAAACCCAAGAGCACAGGCAAGAGTGCCTGTGCCACAGAACAGGCTGGAGGGTCTGTGTTAGGGCGGGTTCAGGGGGTGATGTGGGAGGTGGCGGCGGGCTGGGTTTCGGGGAGGAGCCAGCCGTCGGCGAGATTGAGGATGCGATGGCCGTAGGAGGCGTTTTTCTCTGAGTGCGTAACCTGGATGATGGTGGTACCAGCTTCGTTGAGGCGTTTGAAGAGTTGCATGATTTCTTCGCCCTGCGAGGAATGCAGATTGCCGGTGGGCTCGTCGGCCAGAATGAGCTTGGGATTTTGAATGACAGCGCGAGCAACACCCACTAATTGCTGCTGGCCACCGGAGAGCTGATTGGGGAACAAGTCTTTTTTGGCGACGATATTGAAGCGATCGAGAGTGTCGCAAACCAGGCTGGCCCGCTCTTTCTGCGGGATATTTTTGTAGGAGAGAGGAATTTCGAGGTTTTCGTAGACGGTGAGATTGTCGATAAGGTGATAGGACTGAAAGACAAAGCCAATGTTGTATTTGTGCAATTCGTTGCGCTGCTTGGTGTTGAGTTTGTGGACAGGCTGGTCGAGGAAATAGTATTCGCCGGTCCACGCGCCGTCGAGCATGCCGATGATGGAAAGCAGGGTGGACTTCCCTGCCCCGGAAGGCCCCATAAAGGTGACGAACTCGCCGGGCTGAATTTCGAGGGAAATGCGGCGCAGAACGTAGAACTTGTTGGGCCCGGCGTTGAAGGATTTTTCGAGGTTGCGAAGCTGGATGAGAGGCATGACGCTCCTTGAGGGCAGAGTCTACAGTTGACAGTTTACAGTGAACAGTTCAGAAAACGAAAAGCAGAGAGAAAGCGTTCGGAGTTGGTAGTCAGTCGTTGGGAGAACGAAAGACCCAGGCTCATAAATCGCTACTCGACCCCAAGAGCACAGGCAGGAGTGCCTGTGCCACGATTACTCGGCTTTCAGGGTGGAGGCGGGATCGGTGTGAATGGCGCGGAGGGTGGCGGGAAGTGAGGAAAGCAGGGCTGCGGCGGCTATGGCCAGGATGGGGATCGAGAGCATGGGCGCATCCGTAGGCCGCACCTGATAAAAGATATCGCTGAGATAGCGTGAGGAGAACAGGCCCGCGAGGATGCCGAGGGTGGCGCCTGCGGCAACGGTGGCGAAGAGAGGTAGAGAGACGAGTTTGGCGATGCTGGGCGCTTGTGCGCCGATGGCCATGCGAATGGCAATTTCGCGGCGGCGCTGCTGCACGGAATAGTGAAGAACACCGTAAAGACCGACGGCGGCGAGAAGAAGAGCGACAAGAGAGAAGAAAGAGGCGAGCGTGGCCAAGAGGCGTTCGCGGATGGTCTGACGGTCGATGAGTTCGGTCTGGGTGTGGACGTCGCTGACACGAAAGTCGGAGCGAAGCTGAGTAATCGCGCGGCGCATTGTGGTGGCGAGAGCCAGAGGATTGGTAGAAGAGGTGCGGACAATGAAGGTGGCCCCATCAGCGCTCCACCAGGCTTTGGGATCAGGCGAGAGAAACGGAAGGTAAGCAGTGGGGAGGGTATTTTCGCGAATGTTGAGATACTTGGCGTCACGAGCTACGCCGACGATCAGGAAGTGGACGCGACCGTAAGGAAGAAGCTCATCGAAGGATTTGCCGACGACATTATCTTCGTGGAAGAAGTTGCGAGCGAACGTCTGATTGACGACAGCGGCGCCGTTGAGGCTGGCGGCAGTTCCTTCCCGCGCAACGGGAGTAATTTCGGATGGCAGGAAATCGCGGCCGTAGATCAGTGGGATCTGGAGGGTTTCCAGCCAACCGGGAGAAACGTTGCGGAAGTAGGTGAGGTTGCCCGGTGGACCACTGTTGATGGAGATTTCGTCGTTATTGGAAAAGCCGGAGAGGAGAGCTCCGTTGGAGACGGAGATGCGCTCGACTCCGGGAGTAGAACGAAGCTGATCCGCGAGCTGCAGCCAAGTGGCGGGGGCAACGGGCTCGCGAGTGACGGTGTCGAGAATGAGCAGACGGTCAGTGGAAAAACCGACAGGTTGATGCGAGAGCCGCTGGAAGGTGGAGACGAAGAGCCCAGCGACGAAAAGAACGAGGCAACAGAAGGCTACTTGCGCTCCGATGAGGACGTACATCAGACGACGACGGGAATGCGGATTTTCCCCGCCCTTGAGGGCGCTGGCGGGTTGAATGGAGGAGGCGCGAAGTGCGGGAAGAACGCCGAAAAGACAAGTGACCACGGCGGTCAGCAGGATGAGGAAGAGGAAGACGCGATGGTCTGCTGGAAGAGCTAGCCGGACGGGATTGTCGGAAGGATTGATGGTGGAGAGCACGAAGGGCGCAGACCAGGAGGCAAAGAGAGCGCCGAGAGCGGAAGCGACAACAGCAAGGATGGCGCTTTGCACGAGGACAAGTTGGAGGAGGTGACGACGTCCGGCGCCGATGGAGATGCGCAAGGCCATCTCACGAGAGCGCGCAGCGGCCTGGGCGACGAGCAGGTTGGCGACATTGGCGCACGCGATGAGCAGCACGAAGAAGACGAGAGCGCCAAGAGTGAGGAGAGCGATGCGATTGTCTTGCTGAAAGCCGGAAGCTCCGGAGGATGCAGAGTGAAAGTGGAGAGTTTGATCGAGTTCGCGCGCGATTTCTTCCGGAGATTCGTTGGTCCAGGATTTCGAGCGTTCGGTTTCGAAGGCGCGGCTGATGGAATCGAGCTTGGCACGAAGAGGCTCGATAGCAACGCCAGGCGACACAAGGGCGAAGATGCGGTGCCAGGTGGAATCTTTGCGCACAGCGGCGGGATGCATCATCGTGGGGAGAAACATTTCGATCATGGTGCCGGGCTCGGTGCCGGTGAATGGTGGATTGCACACCCCGACGATCTGGAAGAGGGTGTTGCCGATGCGGAAGGTCTTGCCGAGTACCGCGGGGTCGCGCTGGAAGCGCCGGGTCCAGTAGTCGTAGGAAATGACGGCCACGGGATGACCGCCAGGAGTGGAATCGTCGGCGGGAGTGAGAAGACGGCCGAGAACAGGCTTAAGACCGAAGGCAGAGAACATGTCGCCGGAAACATAGTTGATGTAAGCCTTTTCCATTTCCTGATCGGAGCTATAAGTGAGGTCGCTACGGTCTTCGTAGGAGACGGCGAAAAGTTGCGCTTGCCCTTTGGCGGCGTCGCGCATCAGTTGGAAGTCGGGATACGCCCAGCCGTCGAAGTCTTGAGGTTTGCCTTGCGGGTCGATGGCGGAACGCGAAAGGAAGTAGAGATGGTCCGCATTGGCGACAGGAAGCGGGCGAAGGAGGATGGCGTCAATGAGGCGGAAGGCCGCAGTGCAAGAACCAATCGCGAGGGCCAGAGAGAGGATGGCGGCGAGGGAAGTAATTTTGTTTTTGCTGAGTTGGCGGTAACCGAAAATTACGTCGCCCCAGAGAGAAGCGAGCCAGGGAAGGATGGACTGATCGCGCACACGCTCTTTGGTCTGTTCGAGGCCGCCGAGTTTGAGGAGGGCGTCGCGTCGGGCTTGCTCGGGGGTCATGCCCTGGGCGAGATTGTCGTCGATGTGGAGTTGGAGGTGGGAGTGTAGCTCGGCGTGGAGGTCGTGGTCGTCAGCGGCGCGATTGCGGAAAAGGTTGAGAAGGCGTTGCAGGGTAGAACGTAGATTCATGGGCGCACCTTTGGGGAAGCCGACAGTCGACAGTCTACAGCCGACAGTGGAAGAGGTTGGTGGTTGGTGGTCGGTAGTTGGGAGTTGGAAGAAAACGCGGGCACCTGCGACGGATGTGGAGTTTTGTGATTGAGAAGGAAAGAAAAGAGTTTAACGCAGAGGAAACAGAGGGGAGCACAGGACGCAGAGAGTTGGCGAGTATTGGTCGGCATGGCGGTTACTCGAAACGAAGCGTGGTGCAAGGATCCACTTGGGAGGCGCGGCGTGCCGGAAGATAGGCGGCGAACGCAGCCACCAAGGCCAGGAAGAACGGCACACCGATGAACGTGATCAAGTCGTGGGGACGGATGCCGTAGAGGATGGAGTTGAACAGTTTGGCCACAAAAAAAGCGGCGGGCAAGCCGATGGCGAAAGCGATGACGATGAGTCGCAGGCCCTGGCGAAGAATGAGCGCTTGGACGTTGCCGGCTTGGGCGCCCAGCGCCATGCGGATGCCGATTTCGCGGGTGCGCAGACTGACCGTATAGTTCATAACGCCGTAGAGCCCGATGGCCGCGAGCAGCAGGCCAACCCCACCAAAAACCGCAAACAAAGTACCGGCGAGCCTGGGAAGAAAGAGTGCGCCGCGAAGGTGGTGCTCCATGGTCTCCTGGTCATAGACGGCGAGAGTAGGGTCAGCGTCACGAATGACCGCGCGAATGGACGCAGCGAGCGCGGCGCTGTCGACATTGCTGCGGGCAAGAATGGTGTAGCCGGAGAACGAGGGATCGCGAGCGACGGTTTGCGCGAGGGGACGGAAAAGGACGGGACGAAGGTCTTCGCCGAGGAAACGAGATTTGATGTTGTTGGTGACGCCGATAATTTCGAAGTTGATGCCGGCACTGTTCGCCTGCTGGCCGATCGGATTTTCCCCGGGAAACAGGACATCCGCGAATTTTTGATTGACGATGGTGACGTAGGGGCTGTTTGCGGATTCATTCGAAAAATCGCGGCCATTGATGAGGTGAATCCCCATCGTGTCGAAATAGCCGGGCGTGGCCATGTAGAGTTCGACGCTGGGAGTGGGGTCGAGCTGTTTTCGACCGACGGGCTGATAGCCGTCACTGCGATGGCCGCCGGAAAGCGGAAGCGCGTCCGTGACAGCCGCGGAAGAGACACCCGGCAAAGCCGCGACGCGACGCTGCACTTCCTGAAGGAACTGGACTGTACGCTCGGGAGTGTAGCCGTGGAGACGCGGATCGACGGACATGGCGACCACCCCGTTCGAGCGAAAACCAATGTTGATCGTAGAAGCATTGCGCAGGCTGCGGAGACACAGGCCGGTGATGCAGAGAAGGACTAGTGACATGGAGACTTGCGCAACGACGAGGAAATTGCGGAGGGTCCAGAAGTGGCCGGGACGGGCGAGGACGTCTTGTCCTTTGAGCGCGGAGGAAGGAAAGCGCCAGGCGGCGGTCCAAGCAGGAAGCAGAGCGAAGAGAACACCGACGACGAGGCTGAGAGCGAAGGTGAGTGCCAGCACGTGGTGATCGACGGCAATGTTGAGATCGAGAGATACGGGCGCGGGGAAACGGAAAGCGGAGAGGCCGCCAGTAGCCCATACGGAGATGAGCACGCCAAGAAGACCGCCGAAGAAGGAGAGGAGAAGCGATTCGGTGAGGATCTGACGAAGTAGCTGGAAACGAGTGGCGCCGAGAGCGATGCGCACAGCCATTTCGCGCTGGCGTCCCGCGGCTTGCGCAAGGAAGAGATTCGCGACATTAGCGCAGGCGATGAGGAGAACAAGAAAAACCACAAGAAGAAGAGTGGAGAGGAAAAGAAGAATGACGGCACGATCTCGAGGAGGAAGCGAGCCAGCTTCTTCGAAACGGAAACCGAGATCTTTGTCGGTGGCGGGATAAGCCTGAGCGAAACGCCGGGCGAGGAGATTCAGCTCGGCGGACGCATCGGCGCGGGTAACACCCGGCTTCAAGCGAGCGGCGACGGTAATCCAGCGAGCGTCGCGCACGTTGAAGTATGTGGAGTGTGGCTGGAGTTGCTTGAGGTCGCCGATGGGAACCCAGAATTGCGCATCAAGGATGAAATCGATGCCTCGGAAGAGCGGAGGAGCGACGCCAATTACGGTGTAAGGATGGCCAGAAAGCGTGATGGGCTTGCCGACGATCGCGGGATCGGCATTAAACCGAGATTTCCAAACGCGATTACCTAAAACAATCACGGGGGAATTGTTCTCGTCAGCGCGGAAACCACGGCCGAGGGTCATGCCCAGTTGGAGAACATCGAAGAAGTTGGTGGAGGTGGCTTGGCCCCAGAGGCGTTCGGGATCGCCATTACCGGAGATCGAAGCGGGGAGCAGTTCGAACATACCGGCGACTCCGGAAAAGGAATGGGCGTTATCGCGAACATCGGTGTAGAGGGGCCAGGAGAACGAGTTGCAGCAGGTGTTACGGTCGGTGGTGTGGAGGGCCAGGAGCGTGGAAGGATCGCCGACGGGAGGCCGATTAAAAACGAAGCGGGAGACCATGGCGAAGATGGTGGCGTTGGCGGCAATGCCGAGGGCGAGCGTGAGGATCACGACGGCGGTGAAAGTGGGCCTGGCGGCGAGCACGCGCGCGGCGTGTCGAAAATCGCGGTAAAGAGATTCGAGAAACGGCAGGGTGTGTTGGTCGCGGACGGCCTCTTTGGTTTGCTCCAAACCACCGAGTTTGAGGATCGCGTGGCGGCGAGCCTGCTCGGGGGACATGCCCAGGGCGAGATTGTCGTCGATGTGGAGTTGCAGATGGCAGGCGAGTTCGGCGTCGACATCGCGGTCCGCGGACTTGCGGAACGAATTGAGCAGGCCCGTGAATGTGGA
The DNA here is from genome assembly GCA_035524015.1 of Candidatus Sulfotelmatobacter sp. Taxonomy (GTDB): domain Bacteria; phylum Acidobacteriota; class Terriglobia; order Acidiferrales; family UBA7541; genus Acidiferrum. Next base: position 6,744 of record DATKPS010000087.1, on the reverse strand, counting down.
GCGCAGGTTCATCCGTGGACCTCGAGAAGAGTCGACAGCCGCCAGTCGACAGGCGACAGTGGAAGAGGAAGAGGTTGGGAGTTGGTAGTTAGGAGTTGGTAGTTTAAAGAAAACCCAAAACCCAGGTTCGAAAACCGAACCTGGAGCACCCACAGAAAAAATGAAAAGAGATTGGTTAGTTGGGAGAAATGACGCATGGGGTACTTGGGTTGGGAGTTGGGTGAATGGGACGGCATTATTCGTACCTCAGGGCGATGATGGGATCGACGCGGGAGGCGCGGCGCGCCGGAATGTAGCAGGCGAGTACCACGGCGACCGCGAGCAAGAGCGCACCTGCGAGGAAACTCAGCAAGTCGTTCGCTTGAACACCAAAGAGCAGGCTGGAGATGAGCCGGGCCAGAACGACCGCCAAGGGTAGACCAAGCGCGAAGCCGAGAGCCAGAAGCTTCAGACCGCCAAGGACGAACATTCTCAAGATATGTTGCGGGCGCGCGCCGAGGGCCATGCGAATGCCGGTTTCATGGCGCCGCTGAGCGACGGAGAAGGCCATGACCCCGGAAGCGCCAACAGCGGAGAGGACTAACGCCATGAGTCCAACGGCGCTCATTAGAACGGCAACGTAGGAAAGGCCCAGGAGGTTGTTGGAGATCATGCGATCGAGAGTCAGGGCATCGTAGATGGGCTGATCGGGATCGACGTTGGCAACGGCGGAGCGAATCATCGGAACCAGAGTCTTCGCATCCAGATTGCTGCGGACGAATACGTAGGCATTCGAGACGGGATGCTGACGAAGCGGGAAATAGATTGCGGGAGGGGCATCTTGACGCCAGGGGTTGTAGTTCATTTCACCGGCGACACCGACGATGGTCGCCCAATCCTCCTTGGAATTGTCGTCCCCAGTCAGGATGCGATGGCCAACGGCGGTGCCTTTAGGCCAAAAGCGTTTGGCTAAGGATTCGCTAATGATCACCACCGGCGTCCCCCCGGCGGCATCGTGGTCGCTAAATTCGCGTCCTTCTATAAGAGGAACGTGAAGCGCTTCGAAAAAGTTCGGGCTGACCCGGTTTATGTAAGCGGTTTGATATTCGCCCGGTGACAGCGGACGGTCTTCCACCCGGAAGGAATCGGTGTCCCATCCGGCGAAAGGCATCTGGTAGGCGACCGCCGTGGTCTGCCCGGCAGGGGTGCGGCGCAAGTTCTCGGTGAGATTTTCGAAGAAGGCGTTCTGTTGTTGAGGTTGGGCGTAGCGCGAGGGCGGCAAAGAAACGCGAAATACGAAGACGCTGCTCGGATCATATTTGAAGTTCAGCGCAAAAAGGGTCTGGAGTCCCTTGACCATAAGAGACGCGCCGACAATGAGAACGAGCGACAGGGCGATCTCGGCCACCACGAAAGCGTTCCGTAGACGCGTGCGCGAGACGCTCATGCCAGGACCTCTGCCAGATTCCTTCAGGGCGTTGTTGGGATCCGAGGATGCGCTGAACAGAGCCGGGACGATGCCGGCGATAATGCCCGCCAGGAGCGCAGCCAAAAAGGTGTAAGCAAACACCCCGCGGTCCAGACGAACCTGATCCCAACCGGGAATGAAGCGAGCGATTTCTGGAGGCATACCAGCACGAATCAAGTAGATCCACCAATCGCCCAGCAACAAACCGGCGAGCATAGCCACCATACCGAGAAGAACGCTTTCGATGAGTGCCTGACGCACCAGGCGCCAACGGCTGGCTCCGAGGGCCACACGAATGGCGTATTCGGTTTGCCGGCCGGTGCTGCGGGCAAACAGCAAATTCATCACGTTGGTGCAAGCGATCAACAGAACAAAAGCAACCGCGCCCAGCAGGAGAAGCATGTAACCGCGGCCCGGGCCGGCGACAAACTCACCCAGTGGCATGAGCAGGACGCTCCATCCGGTTTCCTCCGGGGGAAAAGAGGCACGCAGGCGATCCTGAATGGTACGCATTTCGGCTTGCGCTTGCGCCAGGGAGACGCCGGGTTTGAGGCGGCCGATCGGGAGGAGTGAGTGAGATGTGCGTTGGGTCCTTTCCTCCGGGGAAAAGACCAGCGGAACCCAAACCTCCGCGGCGAGGGGAAAGCGTACGTTGTCTTGCATGACGCCGACGATTTGCGTTGGGACTCCGTCGAGACGGACGACTTTGCCAACGACCGTCGGGTCCGCGGCGAATTGGCGCCGCCAGAAGCTCATGGAGAGAAGCGCGACGCGCGCGTGCCCGGGCTCATCTTCCCCGCTGACGAAGCTGCGGCCATAGAGAGGGCTGGCGCGAAGCACGTCGAAGAAATTGGCGGTGACGCGGTACCCCTGGACTTTTACGGGCTCGCCGATGCCGGTGAGGTTAAGGTCGGCCCAATCGAAGGCGCCGAGTGCTTCGAAGGAATGCTGACGTGCGCGCCAATCCAAAAAGTCAGCGGAGGTTGCTTCGGTCCAGCCGTTGGTCTGACCGGGCGCCTGATTGAGGACGGCGACGACACGGTCGACTTCGGGAAAAGAGATGGGATTGCGCAAGTAGGTGTTGGAGACGCTAAAGGTGGCGGTGTTCGCGCCGATGGCTAGCCCGAGAGTGATCACCGCAACACAGGTAAAGCCCGGAGAGTTCTTAAGCAGGCGAGCGGCGTAGCGAGCGTCTTGCAAGAGGGATTCGAAGAAAGGAAGGGTGCGTTGATCGTGCACCGCTTCTTTGGTCTGTTCGATCCCGCCGAGTTTGAGCAGGGCGTGGCGGCGGGCTTGTTCGGGGGACATACCGCGGGAGAGATTGTCGTCGATGTGCAGTTGGACGTGCGCTTGGAGCTCGTCGTGGAGTTCGTGGTCAGGCAAATCTTTGCGGAAGAGATTTTTGATGCGGGCAAGGAAAGAGCGAAGGTTTGCCATGATCATTCGTTCCTCAGAACAAGAATGGGATCGACACGGGAAGCTCGGCGAGCAGGGAGAAAACAAGCAGCGAGCGCGACGGCAAGCAACACAGCGACGACAGCAGCGAAGGTGACGGGATCTGCAGAGGAAATGCCAAAAAGCAAGGAGCGCAGGAGGCGCATCAGGAGCAAAGCCAGGAAAACTCCAGCAATAAGACCAGCAAGCGTGAGTCTGAGGCCCTCGGTGAGAACCAGCCGATGAATATTCGCCGGACTCGCGCCCAGAGCCATGCGAACGCCAATCTCTTGCTTCCGCTGAGCAACGGAATAGCCGAGAACCCCATAAAGACCAAGAGCGCCCAAAAGGAGAGCGGCGGCGGAGAAAAAGGTGAGAAGAGCGGACTGGGTTTGATGTCCAGCCAGAGAAGCGCTCAAAACTTGTGAGAGTGAGCGAGGATTGGAAGAAACCAGATTCGAATCGACGGCAAGGAAGGCGTCATGAACCGCGGGGGCATAAGCAAGAGGCTCACCCGAAACGCGGACAAGCCAGTTCACCGGTAGCGCGCGATTGAGAAAGGCCATGAGGCTATCGGGAACTTGGGACAACGGAATGTACACCGCGGGAGCAGCGGGCTGATCGAGCCCGAGTTCGTGGGAATCCGCAACTACTCCGACGATTTGGCGGCCTGCATCCCGAAACTGCGGGCCGGATTCGCGGCCCAGCAGAACTTCCAGGCCGATGCCGTTGGGAGTTTGCTGAGGCAGGAACTGGCGCAGGAAGGATTGATTGACGATGGCGACCGGAGCTGAAGTGCGCGTGTCTGATTCGTTGAAAGAACGACCTTGCAGCATGGGTGTGCGGAGAATTTCGAAGTAAGCCGGGGTGACTGCCCGCCATTGAATAAATGTGTCTGGGCCGGGGCGCTGTCCCGATGGAAGCGAAGGTATCTCAACCCTGTTTTGCAGGCTGCCTTCGGTGGGAAGGAAGGTAGACACCGCGGCGGTTTGAATTCCCGGAACGGATTGCAAGCGCTGGATGGCCTTATGCGCAATCAGGTCAACCTGAGAAGTGCCGGAAAACGACGGGCCAATAAAAGAGGTCTGCACAGCGAGGACGTGCCGGGCATCGAAGCCCGGGTTGACCTGGAGGATTTTGGAGAGACTGGAGAGCAGCAAGCCCGCGGCAAGTAAGAGGACGGTAGCGAGACAGATTTCGACACTAACAAGAAGACCTTGCACGCGGCGGATGGAGGCACTCGGTGTGGAACGGCCGGCATCGCGCAAGGCGTCGACCGCATCACTGCGACCGAATTGAAAAGCGGGAACGCTGCCGAAGAACACGCCGGTAAGAAGAGAAAGGAACAGCGTAAAGAGGAGCACGCGGAGATCCACGGCAACCGTCGATTGCCGGGGAATATCCGAAGAAAAGAGGCCAGCGAGGAGGGGCACTCCCCATAAAGTCAATAGCAGCCCGACGGCACCCCCGGCGAGTGAAAGCAAAACGCTCTCGGTCAGAAGTTGGCGGAGCAAGCGCGCGGAAGTGACGCCGAGAGCGGAGCGAACCGCGATTTCCTTGCGACGGTTGACAGCGCGAGCGAGAAGCAGACTGGCGATATTGGAGCAAGCGATGAGCAGCACACAGGCAACGGCGGCGGCGAGCAGCAGAAGCACCGGACGAACGTCGCCAACCACACGCTGCTGATAGGAGGTAACGACGACGCCGAGTTCCTGCGGATCGAGGAGACCAGGATAAGACTGCCGGAGTTGCGGATTGACGGAGTTCAGCTCTTGTTTAGCGAATTCGAAAGTGACGCCCGGACGCAAACGGCCGAGGACGCGGTAGGCCTTGGAACGATCCGTGGGGTCGAAGGCATTGCGAAGAGGAATCCAAGCTTCCGTGTCACGGGCGAACGCAAAATTGGCGGGCGTGACGCCAATGACGGTGTAAAGCTCACCGCCAAGACGAACCGGCGCACCGATGGTGGCAAGACTCCCGCCCAGGAGATCCCTCCAGACACGATAGCTGAGAATCACGACCGGGGCGGCTCCGGGGCGATCGTCACTTGGCGAAAAGTCCTGGCCCAGAGCGGGAGAGACACCGAGGACTCGAAAAAAATCGGCGGTGACGCGGCGGCTCTGCAGGAGTTCGGTCACTTGGCCGGCCGAAAGATTGAGGCCCGAACCGAACAGGTCGTAGGCCGCCAGGTATTGGAAGGCCTGATTCTGCTTCTGGTAAGAACGGAATTGCGCGTGGCTCATGCCATAGTACAAGCCACCCGTCTTGTATTGAAGATCGATCTGAACGATGCGGTCCGCCTGCGGGTAAGGCAAGGGGCGAAGGAGGATGCTGTTGATCAGCGTGAAGGTGGAAGTCGCTGCACCGATCCCAAGGGCAAGCGTGAGAATCGCGATGACGGTAAAAACTGGGGATTTCTTGAACAGGCGAGCCGCGTAGCGAGTGTCTTGCAGCAGGGATTCGAAGAAAGGAAGGGTGCGTCGATCGCGCACAGCTTCTTTCGTTTGCTCAATACCGCCGAGTTTGAGGACGGCGTGGCGGCGGGCTTCGCCCGGGGACATGCCTTGGGCAAGATTGTCGTCTACGTGGAGTTGGAGGTGAGCTTGGAGTTCGTCGTGAAGTTCGTGGTCGGGCCCATCTCTGCGGAAGAGATTGCGGAGACGGGCGAGTGTAGAGCGGAGATTCACGGGTGGACCTCGGAAGCAGCCGACCGTCGCCAGTCTACGGTCGACAGAGCGAGAGGTCGGAAGTCAGTGGTCGTGGGCTGGTGGTGAGAGGAAAACCCAAGAGCCAGGTTCACGAAACAAACCTGGTGCACCCGCAAGCAACGGAAAGAGCTCATGAGGGCTCCTCGTTCAGGAAGCGCGCGAGAATGGCGGTGGTTTCGGTCCATTCCTGAGTCTGGAGCGCCAGCTGTTTGTGGCCTGCACGGGTGAGTTTGTAATAACGGGCCTTGCGATTGTTGTCGGAGGTGCCCCATGCCGAAGAGATGTAGCCTTCCTGCTCGAGTTTCAGGAGAGCGGGATAGAGCGTGCCGTAGTTTACGGAGAGGAGGTCGCCGGAAGTCTGCTCGATGCGGCGGGCAATGCCATAGCCGTGGAGAGGGCCGAGGGATTGCAGGGTCTTCAGAATCATCAAGGCCAAGGTGCCTTGGTGGACGTCTTTTTTGGCAGACATGGGAGGCTCCTATGGGAAAGCAAGAGGAGGATAGCGCTTGTCCTATGGGAAGGCAATAGGAAATGCAGTGGTGGGTGGCTAGTGGCTAGCGAAGAAAGTCCACCGGCTGCAGGTGACAGCCGACAGTTTGGGAAAAGCCCCCTATGCAACGGCGAGATGTGCGCATACGCAGAGGCGAAGAATGAGGATTTCTCGCGAAAAACGCAATGGAAACGTCCCTCGCTTCGCTCGGAAGAAGGCGGTTTATGGTGGTGATTGTGCGGACATGGGGCACAGCAGTGCTATGCCCCTACAAAGAATGAGGCAATTAGTTGGGGGAGGCGAGGACGTCGTCGTAGTAATTGAGGACCGCGCGGTGCGGAGCAGCTTTTAAACCTTTTAGAGGCACCTGGTCCTGGATGGCGTTGGTGCCGGTGACGTGGGCGCGGCCAAGCAGATACATGTGGCCATTATCGAGTTCGAGATAAATGGGCACGAGCATTTTGAAATTCTGGCCGACGTTGGACTGCGAAAGGGTGAAGGCGAAGATAATGTCGCCGCTGGCGTCGGGCTTAAACGTGTAGTCGAGGCGGTAGGTCGGAAGCTGCGTGCCATAGACGTAGTCGTTAAAGAACCAGTCCATTTTGTGATTGCCATCGAGGTCCATTGGCGGGGTCATGTGCTTTTCGACGATGGCCTTGAAATCT
>DATKPS010000086.1:0-3279 GCA_035524015.1 Candidatus Sulfotelmatobacter sp. | reverse complement strand
CCAGAGCAGGACCAGACAGGTCTTCGCGTTCGCCGCGGCTTACGGAATCGCTGATGGTAAGAATCGCTATGCGCATGCAGGAAGTAATCGACACTCAGTAATCAGTAATCAGGCGCCCCTTCGACACCGCAATCAGAACCCCTCGCTACCCGGTGCTGACCGCGTCGCGATTGGATTCATCGAGGAGCCGCATCGCTTCCATCAGCAGGCCCGTAGTGCTGCGGGTCGTGGTGGTGGCGGTCGAGGCATTAGCCGCGTTGAAATCGATTTCGAACTCGCCTTCGGTCCAAAGCACCACCTTAAAGACGGCGTCATCGCCAGCCAGGTCGTTGATTTTGGCATCCCGGCATTGACCGGAGGCGAAGTAGAGTTCCGCGCGATCCTTACCTTGCTGCACCACCAGGCGGCAGGATTTCTGGCCCATTTCGAGCGACTGCAGCAGGTCAATCATGCTCATCTCTTCCAGGCGGCCCTGAATGACGCCGGGGCGCGAAGCCTTCTTCTGCAGCTTCTCAAGGTGCAGGCGGTCGACAACTTTCTTGGCAGAGCGAACCAAATCCTTGATGAGGAACGGCTTGGCAATGAAGTCTTCGGCGCCCTCAATCAACGGACGCAGCCGCTCTTCAATATCGCTGCGGCTGGCCATGAACAGAAACGGGATGTGTCGCGTGGCTTCGCGGCCACGCAATTTTTCGAAAAGCTGGCGGCCATTCAGACCCGGCATATTGTAATCGCAGAGAATCACGTCCGGAGGCTCGTCGATCACTTTCAGCAGTGCGTCCGCACCGTCGTTCGCCAGCATGACTTCGCAAAACGGTTCCAGGCCCTTGGCCACAAGATCGCGCACCATGGGATTGTCTTCGGCGACCAGCAGCTTGACCGTTTTTCCCGACGCGGCACTCATCGGGTGCCATTCCGGCGCGATTTCTTCGCCCCACGATGGTAGTCGCCGCTTTTGCCGCCGGTCTTTTCCAGCAGGTGGACAGCGGTGATCTCGATGCCTTTGTCCAGGGCTTTACACATGTCGTAGACCGTAAGCGCGGCGCAGGTCACAGCGACCAGCGCTTCCATCTCCACCCCGGTTTGCGCCGTAGCCGTCACCCGTGACACCAGTTCCACCCCATCTTTGCATAGCCGTGGGGTCACATCAATGTGCGTAATAGGCAGTGGATGACAAAGAGGTATCCACTCGGAAGTGCGCTTGGCGGCGGCGATTCCAGCGATGCGCGCAATTTCCAGAGGGTTTCCCTTGGGGTTTTTCAGGCTGCGGACGGCACGCAGGACGCGCGGCGACATGCGGACAAAAGCTTCGGCGCTGGCGCTGCGGGTGGTCACCGATTTGGAGGACACGTCCACCATAGTGATTTCGCCGCGGCGCGAGTAATGGGAGAGTTTGCGCATCGCTCGCAACGATGATTCTAGCATTCGCCTCCCACACATCGCGAGGAACACAGGAAGAACAGACCGTTGCCGCGGTAAGGTTCTAAGCCACCATTCTCCGCGTCCTCGTCTCCTTCTTACCTCCGCGATCTCTGCGTTAGCTTTTTCGCGCTTTACCGTCTCTTCCGCTACAGAACGTCGAAGCGAGGCAGAACGGATACTTTGTCGCCGGCGTTGATGCTTGGCTGGTCCGCCGGCACCACCAGGAAGCAGTTGGCTCGCGTCAGCGTAGCGATGTCGCCAGAACCTTGCCACCGCAGGGGGCGGACTTCAGGAGAAAGGGCGGACGACTGCACCCACTCAACACGAGCCGGAAGGAAATGGGTCAGCCCAGCTTTCTCTTGGATGCGCTCCACCAGCGTGGCTTCCAACAGCGGAAGCGGGCGCGCCTTCGCCCCGCCAAGAATATCGATGGTGGGAATCACGAATAGCTGGAAGGTGACCATGGTCGAAACCGGGTTACCGGGCAGGCCAAAAACAAGGGTATTGCGGCAACGGCCGAACACCGTTGGCTTGCCAGGTCGCAGCGCGACCGCATCGAAGAAAAATTCGGCGCCCATGCCTTTCAGTACCGACTCCACCAGGTCGTACTTCCCCATCGAAACTCCGCCCGAAAGAACCAGGATGTCTTCGCGCAGTCCTTGTTCGATTTTCGCGGCCAAGTCATCGACGCGGTCGCGCGCATTCACCAGGGGTACAGGATCTCCGCCAGCAAGTTGCACCTGTGCCGAGAGTGAGATGGTGTTGCTGTTGCGAATGTGGAAGGGGCCGGGTGTGTCCGTGATCGGCACGACTTCATCGCCGGTAGAAAGAATGGCCACGCGCGGCCTCTGGTAGCACGGCAAGCTCGTGGCGCCGACTTGCGCGGCTACCGCCAATTCGGCATAGCCAAGACGCAACCCCGGCGAGAGCGCCAAATCGCCAGCGTGAGCCTCGCTGCCGTGGGGAACGATGTTCTGTCCCACTTGCGTGGGCCTGCCAAAGCTAATCGTGTCACCGCTCCGTTCAGTGAATTCAATCATCACGACGGCGTCGGCGCCCACCGGCACAGCGGCGCCAGTCATGATCTGCACACAGGTGCCCGGTGCGAGCGGTTCGGAAACCGTGTCGCCCGCTTTGATTTCCCCAACGCAGTGAAGCTGGCCGCCTTGACTGGCGTCCTCAGCGCGCACGGCATAGCCGTCGCGTGTGGAACGATCAAACGGTGGGTATTCCCGGTCCGAGCAGATTTCCTGAGCCAAGACGTGACCGAGCGCTTCGGCGATCGGAACAGCGAGAGCGGAGCGGGGATTGGCGCGAGACTGCGATTGCGTGATGACCAGTTGGCGCGCTTCGGCGAACGAAAGCATAGAAGCTCAGTATTGTAGCGCAGCGCAACAGAACAGCAGCGATCATCGTCCGAGCCCATGCCAGAAGGCACCTGAAGTGCGTACGCGGGAACAATCAATTGTCATTCCGAGGGCGGTGTTTGCCCGAGGAACCTGCTTTTTCTCGGTTTTCGTCAAAGCACGGCCTGAAGCCCTGCCGCAATTAGTGCCGAATCGCCGCAGCTTTAGCCGCTGAGGGCGTGTTTTGTTAGCTCGACGGCCCAAGCCCCCTCCCAAAGCTCCGTTTCCCCCGCGGACCTCCGCGGCCTCTGCGGTGAGCTCTTCGCCCCACACATTCACCATCGTGTACTTGACAATAAAGTTACCATCATCGTACCCTCAACTCTGTATGGAGCCGGAAGCCTCCCTCTCTTGGCTGGCGCTTACCCTCACGCCGGGTATCGCCGCTCGTCTCACCGCTCGTCTGTTGCACGAGTTTGGCTCTCCCGAAGGTGTCTTCCATGCCAGCCTC
>DATKPS010000085.1:0-7206 GCA_035524015.1 Candidatus Sulfotelmatobacter sp. | reverse complement strand
CGGAAAAAGTCCAGAACTGAGCGTTTTCGTGGCACAGGCACTCTCGCCAGTGCTGATTTTGCTGCATTTGGCTCGAGTGCACAGACAAGAGTGTCTGTGCCACGGGAGTTTTTCCGCAGGCTGTTGAGCCTGTGGGTCGGTACGCCGGGCAACGCATGTGTAGTGGCCGGTCTTTAGACCGGCAGCACAGCAAGCGCGCTATCTGCGCGAGCGGCATAAGAATCGAGCAGGCATGAAAATCGGCATCCTGGCCATCCAAGGTGACTTCCAAGCCCACGCCGAAATGTTTCACAAACTCGGCGTCGAAACCGTAGAAGTCCGCACCGTCGACGATCTAACGGGCTGCCACGGCCTGGTCCTTCCCGGCGGCGAAAGCACCACGCAACTCCAGTTCCTCCAGGAAGAGGGCCTCTACGACGCCATCCGCCAATTTTCCGACAAAGGCGGTGCGATTTTTGGCACCTGTGCCGGAGCGATTCTTCTTGCCACCAAAGTAGAAAATCCCGCCCAGGATTCGCTCAAGCTTCTCGACATGACCGTTCTCCGCAATGGCTACGGCCGCCAGCTCGCGAGCGATGTCTTCTTCAGTCCTTCATCCCTCAAAAAAGAGCCGCTCGAGATGGTCTTCATTCGTGGCCCGATCATCGAGGAGGTTGCTCCCGGCGTTCGCGTTCTCGCCAAATTCGAAGGCAAGCCTGCGCTCGTCGAGAAAAACCGCCTCCTTGCCGCTACCTTCCATCCCGAACTCACCAACGACACTACCGTCCACCAGCATTTTCTCAAGTTGGTGTCGAATGGTTCGGCTCCGAAGAAGGCAAAAGCGCGCCGCTGATTCAACTCTCAGAGTGCGCATGCAGGTGACCAGTGCCGGATGCCACATTCCTCAATACGCCCCGACCGCTGCCTGGCTGTCTTGTATCGATAGTCACAGACCTACCGCGATACAATCTTCACATGGCATCCGCTGACAAGATTCGCGTGTTGTTCGTCTGCGTCGGCAACGCCTGTCGCAGTCCCATGGCCGAAGCGGTAGCTCGCCAGCTGGCTTCCGACATCATCGCGCCCTCCAGCGCCGGACTGTATCCCCTCGGTCGCCTAGCGCCCGCTACCGAAGAAACTCTCTTGGCTAATGGTTATTCCGTCGACGGCCTCGCTTCCAAGCCGCTTTCCCGCACCGCCATCGAGAATGCCGACGTGGTTGTCAACATCTCTGGCCAATCCTTGGACGCACTCTTGCTCGACTTCTGCGGTCTCGATGATTCTGTGCTTCAGCCAAAATTGGAAACCTGGAACGTCGAAGATCCCTATGGCGCCCACCCCGCCACTTATCAGAGAATTCTAGAGGAGCTCGAATCCAGGGTCCTCCTGCTTGCCGGCCGCTTACGAGCCGGAGAACCTGCCCTCAATTCTTGAATTGTTCGGAGTTTCTTTGCGTCGCGATAAGACTAGCGTTTCTCAGGAAGATTACCTCAAAGCCATTTGGGAGATGCACGAGGAAGATCAAGTTCCCATCAGTGCCCGCCTTGCCGAGGAACTCGACGTCACTCCCCCCGCGGTTACCGCCGCCATTAAGCGCATGGCTCGCGACGGTCACGTCAAAATGCAACGGGGCGGCGAAATTTTGCTCACCGCTCAGGGGCGTAAACTCGCGCAGCGCCTCATGCTCCGTCACCAACTTGCCGAGATGCTTCTTACCGAGGTGATCGGCTTGCCCTGGTCCAAATCTCACGCCGAAGCTGAGCGGATGGAGCACGCCATTTCTCCCGAAGTCGAAGCCCTGCTCCTCAAGCGGTTCGCCGCTCACAAAACCTGTCCCCACGGCGTTCCTCTCAGTGGCGGCGTCTCGCAACTCCGCAAGCAAGGCGGCGTTCTTCTCTCTGAATTGCGCGCTGGCGATTCCGCCACGCTTCTTTGCGTCTACGAAAAAGACGAAGGCTTCCTCGACTTCCTGGAGAACCTGCACTTGCTCCCCTCCGTCAAACTCGAAGTCCTCGAACGTGGCTACGACGAAACTCTCACCCTGCGTGTCGCTGGTGAAACCATCCATCTCGGCAAGACCGCCACCTCTCGTATCTGGGTTCGTCCTTCCGCGAACAAGTAAGCTCTCTTCAGAGCGGCCCCGAAGCTATCCGACCGGATAGCGCCACTATCCGTTTCGCTATAGTTCCCGTCAAACTGCAAATCGCCCCAATTCGCTCGGTCACCTCACTAAAAACAAACTGTTTGCCCCTCTACCTGAGTGCGTGTGCGCATTTTCGCCTTACAACGGAACCTCGAAAACTCAGCCGTCACCCCGATCGGTTGGACTAGTCCCTGCCTTTGGGCTCCTCGCGCCCCTCTCATTTTGCGCTCGCGAGTCCCGCACCTTCGCATAAATGCTTCCATTGTAATTTCCTCCAGCAACACCTCGATTCCTCGCAGCTCTACTCGCGATTTGGCACGCGTCATGCTCCCTTCCCAATCGTGAGAAGGTCGAGCAACTCGGAAATAACCACCGCGAATCGTTGCTCTTGCTTCCGCATCAAGGAGTTCGCCATGAAAACCTTACGTTCTGCTCTCGTCGTCTTCGCTCTTTTGTTTGTGGCCACCGCCGCGCACGCGCAACACACTGCGCTGAATGCCACCATCCCCTTCAACTTCGTCGTCGGCGATCGTACGTATCCTGCCGGCGACTATTCCTTCCAAAGTAATGGACCAGTGCTGCGAGTCTTGGACGGAGACAAGATGCTAGTCGGTACCATTCTGTCCAACTCCTGCACCGAGGTCCTGCCGTCTAGGGACACCAAGCTCGTATTCCAGAGCATGGGCGGCTACTACTTCCTGCAGCAAATGTGGGTCGCCGGGCACACCAGTGGCCGCGAACTGCCCAAGAGCAAAACCGAAACGCGCCTCGCTAAGAATCACATCCAGGCCGAGAGTGTGGTCGTCGCCGCCAACCTTACCCACTAATAAAATTTGCTTGCACGCACCATCAGGTCACAAGAGGGAACGCGATAGCGCTCCCTCTTTTTTTTTGCGCTTGCGTCCTTCCTTCACGCCTACAACTTTGCCGTTCGCTCCAACTCCGCCAAGTCAATCTTTTTCATCTTCAACATCGCTTGCAGCGCCTTGGGATGCTTGATCAACTCCGGCAGGCGTGCCGGGGTGATCTGCCACCACACGCCAAACTTGTCCTTTAGCCATCCGCATTGACTCTCGACTCCACCGCCGCCGATGAACTTCTCCCAATATTCGTCCACTTCTTGCTGCGAATCGCACCGCACCATAAACGAAATCGACTCATTGAATTTGAATTGTGGCCCGCCATTCAGCGCAATGAAAGCTTGTCCGTCCAATTCAAAGGTAATCGTCAGGATTTTGTGCGGCGCCATGGGATTGTTCACGTTCGGTTCTGCGTCCAGGCGCCGCGCGTTCTTGAACACGCTCAGGTAGAAGTTCACTGCTTCTTCCGCATTCGTATCGAACCACAAGAATGGTGTGATCCGCGGATTCTTTTCGAAGCCACCCATGGTTTGCACCTCGTTTCTTTCCTAGGATTTCGCTGCACAGGGGCGGCTCATAGGCCGACGGAAATCTCTATTTTTTTACTATATGTCACTTGCAATATGCAAGTAAGCTGCTATACTCCTTCGAGGTCAGCAACCATACCATGAAACTGCACACTTACCTCAACTATGGCGGTAACTGCGAAGAAGCATTCCGTTTTTACGAGCAGCACCTCGGCGGGAAAGTTACCTTCCTTATGCGCCATGAAGAGTCTCCTGCCTCCAGTAATGTTCCGGAGAGCTGGCAGAAGAAAGTCTTGTTTTCCCGCATGACCCTGGGCCAGACCGACATCATGGGCAACGACGTTCCCGCGGATCGGTTCCAGCCCATGCGGAGTGTCTATCTTTCCCTCACCGTCGACAGCATTGCTGAAGCCGAGCGCATCCATAACCTCCTGGCCGACGGCGGCCAAATCTTTATGCCCCTGCAGGAAACTTTCTTCGCCTTTCGTTTCAGCATGCTCCGCGACAAATTTGGCACCTCCTGGATGATCATCCACGAGCGGCCGACGCCTCCGCGGTCTTAAAACCCGCCATCATTATTTCTTGTCGTCCAACAGCGCCTTCAGCCTTCCATAGCCGGCGCGGCTAACCGGCAACTTCGCTCCATTCGTCAGGATGGCCACCTTGCTGTCTTTTCCGTAAGGCTCGATGCGCGCCACCCGCTCCAGATTCACTATGTACGACCGGTGAATGCGCACAAACAGCGCCGGGTCCAAAGCCAGCTCCAAGCCAGAAATGGTTTGCTGCTTCAAGTGCTTTTTCCCCTCGCTCACCAACGATACGTAATCGTCCAGCGCCTCCGCATAGTCCAGTTTGCTCACCGCGATCAGACTGACTTTGCTGCCGTCCTTCACCACGATTCTCTCGGCATACTGGCCCGCGGGTCGCGAAGCCGCCGCCAGCTCTGCGGGATCCACCGCTTTCTTGCCCTCTTGGCTTTTTGCCCGTTCCAGCGCCGCTTCGAATCGCTCGCGGCTGAACGGCTTCAGCAGATAATCCACCGCATGCACGTCAAACGCCTTCATCGCGTATTGGTCAAACGCGGTTACAAACACAATCGCCACGCCATTGCGGTCGATCAATTCCAACACATCGAATCCCGTCAACTTCGGCATCTGTACGTCCAAAAACAGCAGGTCCGGCTGATGCTCTGCCGCCGCTTTCACCGCTTCCATGCCGTTCCCGCATTCCGCCACAATCTCCACTTCCGGGTGCGCATTCAACATCTCGCGTAACAACTTCCGCGCCAATTCCTCATCATCTACAATCGCAGCCTTCCACTTGCGCTTCGCCCCGTTCACTTGCTCTTCTCCGTCTCTGCTGGAAACGACAGATTCACTCGAAACACATCCTCCTCGGCCTTGGCCTCCAGTTGTGCTTCCGTTCCGTAGCGCGCTTCCAGCCGCCTCTGCACGTTTCGCAGCCCGACCCCGTTCTTTCGCGAACTTCCCGCCTCCGGGTCCCAAGAATTTTCCACGCTTACCGATAGACGCCCGCCATTCCTCGCGGCCCGCAACCGGATCCATCCCCCTTCCGCCATTTGGGCGATCCCGTGTACCACCGCATTTTCAAATAACGGCTGCAGCAGCAACGGCGGCAACAGGCAATCCTTCGCGTCTTCCTGCACCTCCTCTTGGATGTTCAACCGGTTGCCGAATCGCACTTTCTCAATCGCGCAGTACTTGTCCAGCAAGCTCACTTCTTCCCTCAGTGGAATTACCGTCTTTTCGCCCATGCCCAGCGTCAGCCTCAGAAAATCCGCCAGCGAAACACACATCTCCCGCGCCCGCGCCGGATCGATGCTAGTCAGCGCGCTGATCGAGTTCAGGCTGTTATACAAAAAATGTGGGTTGATTTGCGCCTTCAACGCGCTTAGTTCCGCTTCTCGCGCTCGCACGCTCGATTCCAACGCGCGTTCCTGCGCCTCCTGGCTCGCTTTCTGTGCGAACAGCATGTAGTGGAAGGCCACGCCCAGCAGGTAATAGGAAAATCCCACACCATACAAACGGTTTTGCAATTCCGCATACAACTTGTAGTTCGCGCGAGTTCCCAACATCCCGTCCACCCACCCGGCTACTAGCCATCCCGCACTTACCCACAAATAACTCAGCACCAGTGCTGCCGTTATATGCGTCAGCACCGTTCTCCACACATCGCTTTTTTCCAGCGGATGACTTCGGCATGTAAACTGTGCCGCCCACGCCACCGCCTGCGCCAGCACCGCCATCGGCACTGCCAACAGCACCGCCGCCAACCAGTTCATCTTCCAACTGGTCACCAGCAGAGTCCCCATGATCATCGCGAACAGCACGCCCGCTATCGCCAGCGCCGCCCACACGGATCTGCTGATACTCGAGCTTTTCATGGATGATTCAGTTCTTTACGGTAATTCCGCCGAACAACGCCTGGCCCCTCAGCACCAACCGTTTCCGGGCCGCCGCACCGGGCACATCCGGCAATGGGGGCCGTGTTTCGTCGTTATAACCCCCGAAAATGCTTTGTCCTTCGTAGATCACGGTCCACCGTTCCGGAACCACCAGCTCAATCCCGCCGAATACCGCTTCCACGACCAATACCGTTTCCTCACCCGCGATATCCGCGCTTCGAAAATCCAGTTCCACTCCGCCGAAGATCGCCTGCACCGTTCCGCCTGTGAAGTTCGTCGTCGTAATCCGCCGTTCCACTCCTCCAAACATCGCCAGCGCGTTCACTCTATCCGGTCCTCCCGGCGCTGGCTGCGTCCCCAACCTCGGCAACTCGAACCGGCTCCAGATCAGCCCTATTCCAATCGCGATCAATACAATTGGCCAAAAGTCCGCTGCCGACAATCGCAGGTAGCCCAACGTACCTAGCAAAAACAGAGTGCCGACGACCATCAGCAGCACACCGGCCACGCGGTTGTGCGACTCAAAGAATCGCGTCACCCCCACCACGATCAACAGCACTGGCCAGAATTTCCATACATGATCTATCGACAGAATCCCCAGGTGGTCCAGCAGAACGACCGTGCCAATCGCGACTAAAATTAAGCCCGGCAGCAACCGCGTTCTGCCATCCATCCCGCACCCGCGCCGCTCGCGGATGCGCTCATGAATGTCGGCGTGAATGCGGTCGCGCAGATCCTGGCTGAACTTGTCTGGATCGAACCTGTCGTTGCTGCTCACTGCGCTCTCCCGTAATCCTTCGCTTTGCCCATTTCCATCTCGATCAACCGCATCTCGTGGTCCGCTTGCCGCCCGCGCTACTACTTCTGCATGCTCACACTAATCGCCACCAGGATCAGACCCATGGCCGCCAGCGGCACTGCCCGCAACACTAGCGCCAGCGTTCCCCAATGCCACACCGCTTGCTCCGCTGCCTTCAAAGTGATCACGCCCATCGCCGGCAGCCATCCCAGCAGGTTCCCCACATTCTGCCGCAGACCCGCCTCCAAATATTCCATCCCAGCGTTCACTTCCACAAGCAGCAATCCGATCCCCGCTGCCCAGAGTGTCCACACCATCCAGTTCTTGTCGCTTTCCTGCCGCCTCGTCGCTGTTGCTACTGCTGCCATGGTCCCCTCCAACCTCGCTTCGTTCCGTGACCAAGGCCAGCTTAGGGCACCCCCATCCCTGCTGCACTCGCTAATCGGCGAACTGCTCCCCCGAATCGGTGAATG
>DATKPS010000084.1:0-33300 GCA_035524015.1 Candidatus Sulfotelmatobacter sp. | reverse complement strand
GTGCGTGGTTTGGAATGCCCTGCCGCGTGCGGTGCATTGCTAGCTGTCATGAAGCCCCTATCCGCGGGTCTTGTCGGAAGACCCGCCCAACACTAATTCAAACCGTGTCCGATACCTTCTCCACCTGGGCCCCTTGTGTCTATCTTGTGTAGATGCAGCGCCCATTCGCGGAGATACCTGTGCAGGCGATCCTGGCGCTCGGCCTCGGAACGCAACTCCAGGATTTGCTGTTTCCACAAAAGATCCAGCGGGAGCGCACCGGCAACCGCGTAGGAAAGGCGATCGCGAGGGGTTTCGTCAAAGTTCGGAGGCATGCCGGAGAAAAGTAAGGTGTAACAAACTTCGTAGAGCTCGACCAGTTTTTCGCAATCGTCTTGCTTCAGCAAACATTCGTCATCCTCCAGATAATCGACGCTCCCTTGCAGCAACGGATCCTCGGTGAACAGATCCAGCAGCCGGTAAGGTTGCCGGCCCACGGTGATGATGTCCATGCGCCCATCGTCGTAGCGCTTGGTCACCTCCAGAATTTCCGCGGTGCAGCCCACATGGGCTAAGCCGTTGGGCAGCGCCAGCAGCATGCCGAAGGGGATCTTTTCATCGAGACATTCGCGCACCATGCGGCGATAGCGCGGCTCGAAAATGTGCAAGGGAAGCAGTTCGCCGGGAAAGAGAACGACGTTGAGAGGGAAGAGCGAGATGCGATCTGGCCGCATGAGTCCCTGGGGGAATCATACCAGAGGAACAGCGAGAGTCGGAGAATCGCTTGTGAATATCCAGAAAAGACTGCAGGTGCGCTTAGAAACCGGCTGCCTGAAAACCACTGACAGCAAACTGCGAACCGACGGAGCCCTTGTAGATTCTCTCTTGGGATTCAAGTTGGTTTTTCGGTGTATCTCCCCGGCGCTTTGTAGCAGCGGCTTTACGCCGCTGTCTCGTTTTTTTCTTCGCAGGCGCGCCGCACCGCAGCGCCCCATCTCGGCATCATCACTGCATCTCGCCTTCGCCTTTGTAGTGCCCACCTTCCAAGGCGGGCCGTTAGTTTTTCCTTCTCGCACTTGGGTTCCTTACCGCACACCGCCCAATTGCGGCACAAAGCGCCAACCAAATCGTGGCTTGCCGTTCTGAGAAATGTCTTTTGGTTTTTTCCGCAGCCTCTAGAACCCGACGGCCTGGACGCCGCGGTCGGCCACCTGCGAACGAACAGAGTAGTGAATATTGAAGAAGGGCGCCGCGGCCACCACGGACTGCAGGTCACCATCGTCGATATAGCGCCGCTTGGGGATGCGCCGGGCGAGAATCGCGAAGTTGAGAGGATCGCGACGAAAAGGGTAGGGCTTAAGGGTGAATTGGCCGGTTGCCGCTGGGCGAATCTCCCAGTCGACTTCCTTGCCGTCGTCATCCACGGGCACCGCTTCGATTGAAGAGTCTTCCGCGTTGCCTAGGCAGAAATATAGCGAGAGGCGATCGAGCGCTTCCAGGCGCTGGACATTGGTTTTGATCAGCCGTTCGTCGGTAAACGGTCGAGTGGCCGGGTCGTTGCGCAGATCGACTTTCAGGCGTAGCTGCTGTAAACGCAGGCGCTGCACAAAGTCATTGGCGATGTGCTGCTCCTGCGACTTGATGTATTTTGCGGAATAACCGGGAATGGTGGCGCGCGTGCGGTCGTATAAGCCCATGCAGTGGGAAATGACCAGCAGACCGGCGTAGAGATCGGCCTTCAAAACACGGTCAATGCCCCGCTGGTACAGGGAAATGTGCTCTTCGGTGGGCACGGTCATGAAGCTATATGGGGTGAAGGTTTTCAGATCAACGCCGGGCGCCAATTCCCATTCCTGCCAACCGTTGTCGTGCTCCGCAGCCGCCAGGCAAAACGAAGCAAAAGGTTCTGGACGCTGGAACTGGTCGTTGCCAAGTTCGCGCGCAAAAAAACCGGAGAGGAAGGCGTGGTCGGTTTGGCGGATGACGATGATCGGGTCAGTCTGTTGGAGAATCAAGGTCGGCCCTTTCCGGGCGAATCGTTTGGTGGTCACATTATCGCTATAGATGGCAATACTTTCCAGTAAAAGTGGCGATTTTTCAGGTGTGCGGCAGCACGTCGAAGGGGCGCATCATCTCGTTGTCTTCGTGCTCCAGGATATGGCAGTGCCAAACGTACCGGCCAGCATAGCCCTCGAAACGGGCGATGATGCGCGTGAGCATTCCCGGATGGGCGCGCACGGTGTCTTTCCAGCCAGTCTCGTCGGGGTCGGGAGGAACCGGCGGACCGGTGAAGCGCAGTTCGTGACGGCTCAGAAACGCGAAGTTTTCGATTTTGCGGCGATCCAGAATTTGAAATTTCACCAGGTGCAGATGAATCGGGTGGGAATCGTCGGTGGAATTGACAAAAGCCCAGATTTCCGTGGAATTCAGGGTGGGATTTTCGGTCACTGGATCGTGCCAGGCCTTACCGTTCAGGAGCATTTTGACGGGATTCTGCACCTTATCATCGATCTCATCGAGAGAAAGAACGCGGGTTTTCACTGCAGCCGATTCCTGAAGCTTTTCCATGGGGCGGAGTGCGGCCGGAAGAACACTGTCGTCCTTGACGCTTGTGCCCGAAACACGAAATTGCAGCAGTGGCACGAAGTCGTCACCCAGAATGACTTGTGACCCGGCGGTTTCCTTGAAATCGACGATCAAATCCAGGCGCTCGCCCGGCGCGATCATAATTTGCTGCGCGGTGACCGGCGCGGCAAGCAACCCTTGGTCGGTACCGATCTGGTGGAAAGGTGATTTGTTGGACAGGCCGAGATGGTAAAAGCGGCCATTGGCGGCATTCAGAATGCGAAAGCGATATTTGCGCGGCTCCACTTCGAGAAAAGGGAACAATTTGCCGTTGATGAGATGAGCATCGCCAAAAAACTCTGGAATCCAAGGGTGGTCGGGTTTGTCGGACACGGGATAGTAGAGTTGGCCATCCTTGTCGAACATGCGATCGCAAATCACCAGGGGAATTTCGTATTTTTCCGAGGGGAGGTGAAGAGCATCTTCGACCTTGTCGCGCAGAATGTAGGCACCGGCGAGTCCGGCAAAGATATTTAGGCGATTAATGCCCATGGCGTGGTCGTGATACCAGAGCATGGTCGCGTCCTGTTGGTTTGGGTAGTGATACACGGCAGATTTTCCGGGTACCAGCCAGCTTTCCGGGTAGCCGTCGCTTTCCGGGGGCACTTTGGCCCCGTGGAGATGCGCAACCGCGCGCACCTCCGGCTGATTCTGTTCCGCGCCGTCCAGCGTGTGATCAATTGGCAGAAAATGCTGAGCGGGAAGTTCGTTTGCCCACTCCACCAGGACTTCTTGGCCGCTGGCCACATTGAAAGTTGGGCCGGGAAACGTGCCGCTAAATCCCCACATTCGTGTGGGTTTCAAGTCGCGGTGAACGCAGGTGTCAAACGGCTGCATCGTTACACGATAGTAGGGAACTTTGATTTTGGGATTCGTTGGGCTGGGCCGGGTGGTCAGGCTGCGCGCCACCGGGGGAATCGGGAGGGGATCCACGAATTTGGCCAACGAGTTGGGATCGAGTGCTGGGCGCGCGTGAACCGCGCCAGTGTGCTGGTGCCCGGCTTGTCGCGCGAGAATTGCGCCGGCAGCGAAGGTGCCGCGGCGCAGAAAGTCTCGCCTACTGATGGGCATGGTCCCGGCCTTTCGCGATGCGAGTCATAGCGATTGCGGATCGCAAAAAAAAACAGCGGGCGAACGAATCAAGATCCGCTCGCCCGCTGCATTGTAACACTCACGAAGACCGAAGCCGGATGGCCGCCTCGGTGATTAAGAAGCAATTACCATCTCTGCCCTTGGACTTGGCCGGTGCTGGGATTGAGGATGAGGATTCCATCTTGCTCGCGGCAATGGCTGAAATCAAACATGTTGGTGATGGTTCCCGCGATTGCGTCGGTAGAACCGGCGCCGATGCGTTCGCCGCCGAGCCAGTTGTCCTCAATGAAGCGAATGATGGAACTCTGATCGGTGACGGTGTGGTCGACGAAGTTGGCCTTAGCGTAGGGGGAAATGACATTGAAAGGTAGGCGCGGGCCATAGCCGCAACGGCCCTGCGCGGGATAGCCATTCACGCCGAGGAGTGTGTTGACGGTGCTGCTTCCGCATAGACCAGTACCCGTCAACGCGTCCGCGGCGGTTTGCGATTGGTTGACGATGGGGCCCATCTGGTGATCATACCAGCCGTCGGAATCGTCGTAGTTGATAATCACGGCGGTGTTTTTCCATTCCGGAGTCGTCATCAAGAAATTGATGGTTTGCACCACGAAGGTCTGCTCGTCCAGCGGGTCCGAGTAACCGGCGTGGGCATCCTGGTAGCCGGGGGCCTTCAGGAAGACCACGGCGGGGAAATTGCCGGCTTTCACGGCGTCGAAGAAGTCGTGCGTATCGTACTGGTGGTTTGCCGGACCATTGTTGCCAACCTCCCAGACGGAAGCCGGACGGATGTGGGTGGGGTTCGCGGTCGAAGCGTAATACTGGAACGGCTGATGGTGCGGGATGTAATCGGCCTTGTCGACCAGGGTTACGGCCGAGGTGGTGCTGCGCTTGCACCCCGTGGTTCCGTTTGCATTCGTAATGGTCAGGTCGAAGCCGCCCTCGAAGAAGCCCCAGGTGACGCCCGCGGCGTTCAGCAGGTCGCCTATGTTTTGCCCGCTCATGTCGAACTTTTCGCCCGTGGAGGTGGAGCACACATCGCCATTAGGATCGGCGTCGCTGATCACGGTGAAGCCGTTGCCGCCGTCGCTGATAATCGAGCCGCTGCCGTTGACGTTATTAATCGCGCCGTTGGTTTGGCCAGCCGCGAGGTTGAGAGCTCCAGGAGTGGAGGGACCAAAGTTGGTGCCGAAGGAGTTGTCGTTCATGGCGAAGTGCTGCGCGTAGTTCCACAGCGCCGTGACCGTGTTGCCGTCGTAGTAGCCCATCACCAAGCCCGTGGTTTCGACGATAGGCGACCCGCTCGGCGGTGGACCCGCAGTGCCGGTGGAAGAGGGAAACAGATCCATCACGCCGTGGTCGAAGGCCTGCTGTTCTGGAGTGTAGTCATGGTCTTGATCATTGGTGGAGGCTTGCGAGCGGTCGAGGCGGAACGGATTGCTGGCGCCTGCGCCGTTGGCGGTATTCAGGTTCGGATTGTTGGTGAGTAGGCCACCGGCAAACAAGCCATTCACGGCTGGGGTATCGCCTGCTGCCGTAAAATAGGGTTCGCCTTTCGGGTTCGTCGCCACCGGATAGGTGCCGTAGTAGTGATCGAACGAGACGTTCTCGCCAAAAATGACGACGAGGTGCTTGATGGGTGTGGCCGTGGAACCAGAACCGCCACCGGGAGTGGGAACACCGAAAATCACCCCGGGGTTAAGCAAAAGTGCAGCCAGCAAAACGGCAAAAACCCTGCGCATACTTAACTACCTCCATAAAAGATGTTTGACGGCCGACCTGGAGGCAGTCAATAAAGTCGTCCGAGGCTAGATGGACAAAGTTACGGCGGAATGAATAGGGCATGCACCTTGCGTGAAGGTACGAAGTTCAACGCTGGGTCGTGGCAACCCGCGAACGACAACCGAACACCAAGCGCTCAACTGACTGGTTGACCTGGAGCAAATTGAGCACCTCGAAAGGGACGTTTCGCGGGGATCGGTACTTGTAGTTAGCTAAGTACTTGGCACGCAATTTAATACCTGCGCTCGACAGCTTTCCATTCTTGGAGATTCTGCGAGTGGAGTGTAAAATCACGCCCAATTAGGAGTGGAAGCCTGCCCATGTTAAACGAAATGGACGAAAGAACGGCGCGTGCAATTTTTCGAACGGCTCGACAGCTGCGCGGGAAATTGCCAGAGGTGCAGGACGAGCGCGAGGTGATTCGAGCGTTCAATCAGAGCTGGAAGGTGCTGGGTTACGAAGAGCGGTTCGGAAAACTGCACTGGGGGCGACGGCCCGCTGCGGCGACAAGCCATCGACGTCCCTGACGCGTTTACTGTTGCGCCGGTTAGTCCCCGAATTCCGGGATCGTACATTTCAGTACTTTCGGGCTGCAAGCTCGTGCAGACACCGCTGTGCAAGGTCCTGAAAATTCCTGTTCGGTTTGCGAGACATCTTGACGTTTACAACTCCAACGACTAGTCTCGCAGCCTTCCCCGGGTCGAATAATCCCACCTAAAGGAGAACGTTATGTCTGCAGCTCCGAAAACAGCAGCAGTTCAGGATCCCGCCAAGGTAGACTCCAAACATTACAAGATTGAGATTGAGAATGAGCAAGTCCGTGTGCTCCGCATACACTACGGAGGCCACGAGAAGTCGGTCATGCACTGGCACCCCGGCAGCGTTGCCATCTTCCAGAATGATGCGCATTGCCGGTTTACATTCCCCGATGGCAAAACAGAGGAACAACGATTCCGTGCGGGTGAGACCATGTTCACGCCCGCCGGGAGTCACTTGCCGGAGAACTTGGGTGACCACGCGATTGATGTGATTCTCGTAGAGATAAAGAAATAGTTTGGCGAAAGGGGGCGGGAAACGAATTCGTTTCCTGCCCTCTTCCCGTTTTAATGCGCTGCCCGCCTGGGGCCTCTTCATCCTTATGCTTGAATGAGCCCGCGCCATGTCCGCTGAATACGAGATCGATGCGGAACATCGAATAATGCGAATACGTTGCTGGGGCGATGTCACCTTTGCGGAGTTGCTGGGAGGCAGACAACGCCTCATGAACGATTCGGAATTTAAGTCGGAGTTCTCTCTGTTGTTCGACTGTCTGGAGGTTCCGCGGAGCATACTCACAGTTGCACAAGTTCGAGAGATGGCGAGCTATTTGCCCCTCAGCCGTGGATCTCGGGTCGCTATCGTCATAGCACACACGGCATCCTTTGGTTTGACACGCATGTTTCAAATTCTCCGCGAGATAAACCGAGGCAAGGAGCAAGTCCAAATCTTTAGAAATAGGGACCAAGCGGAGGCTTGGCTCAGACCTCAGGAAGGTTCAAAGTAGCCCATTACTCTAGACCACAGCAAACCGGCAGGCGATTCCCGCAAGTGCAGCAGGAACATTCAGACAGTTCTGTGGTCGGACTTGATAGCAGCATCCTTCATCGCCGGCTTGGGAATCCCATATCCGAATTGCTCGGCACTCTCCAGAATGCTCCCCATTGGCTGACGCGACTCCCGCCGACCGATTGCCTTATAATGTACAGGCTGCTTGATTCGCGGGGATGGCGGAATTGGCAGACGCGATGGCCTTAGGAGCCATTGGCCGCAAGGCCGTGCAGGTTCAACTCCTGTTCCCCGCACCATTTTCCCTCTAAAATCCGACACATTTCTGGTACATCGGGCGCTACCCATACACCTTGCCCCTGTCACGAATGACAGTTCCCGTTAACGCCGCTTAGTCTCCAAATCAATTTGCGAACCAAACACCAGAATTCCGAAATCACGGTGAGGGTGCGCCTCGTTGTTCTGTTGGAAGCAGCGTGAAGACTCTTGAAACACCCGAAGTCGCGCGAAATGCATGGCCGCGCTTCTTGTGCGAGATGGTCGGCACAGCCCTATTAGTATTGGTGGGCCTCTCCCTGGTGATTATGGCCTTTGGCACCGGCAGTCCCGTGGCGGCCTTGCTACCGAGCGTGAAGCTGCGGCAAGTCTTGACTGGTTTCCTCTTCGGATGTGTGGGCGGCCTGATCACAATATCGCGCTTGGGGAAAGAGAGCGGCGCTCACATGAATCCGGCGGTCACCTTCGGATTTTGGATGATGGGAAAAATGGAGCCGCCGATCGCCGTGGGTTACATTGTCGCGCAGTTAATCGGAGCGGTCATGGG
Organism: Candidatus Sulfotelmatobacter sp.; assembly: GCA_035524015.1. Taxonomy (GTDB): domain Bacteria; phylum Acidobacteriota; class Terriglobia; order Acidiferrales; family UBA7541; genus Acidiferrum. Next base: position 25,457 of record DATKPS010000084.1, on the reverse strand, counting down.
ATGCTTGCCTCTGCTGGTATGGGGCGCGATGGGACATAGCATCTCATTTGGCGCTACCACCCCGGGGCAAGGCTACACCGTATGGATCGCGCTGCTCGGAGAAATCCTTGCGACCTTTTGCCTGGCCTCCACTCTGTACATTTTCATCGCTTACCGCAAGTTACGGCGTTTCACTCCAGCGGTGATTCCTTTTCTCTATGCCATCATGGTGCCGTTGGAAGCTCCGTTATCGGGCACCAGCACGAATCCCGCGCGAACCTTCGGCCCAGCGGTGATTTCCGGACAATGGAACGCCTGGTGGATCTATTGGGTTGGACCTCTCTGCGGTGCGCTCGCGTCCATCATCATTTTCAGTTTTCTCACCGAACGAATCGAAGAAGCCAAGCTGTACCATTTCGAGTGCGACCAGCGAAAGCTATTTCGAACGAATCTCGCTTCGGATTCTGATCATCCTGTTTTACGAGTATTTTCATGGCGACAACGGAGCTGGTTTAGGTGCCAGTCATCAGACCGGATGGACGGGTTTAATCGCACGGGTGATCGACCTCTTCGCACGCATCACGCCGGAAGCCGCACTGAGACCGAAAACGGCTTTGGCCGAAATGACGAGACAACAAGTGGCGGGCGCCTAACAGCCAAGCGTCAGGACTGGGAGTCCAGTTAGGGCAAGTACCCCGCTTAACGCGCCAAACCATTTCCGCCCAGGACTAGAACTTGATTCACCAAATGCTTGAAGGAGGTTTAAATGCAAGTTGAACGCAGTCGCAACATTTTCTTGTTGGCTCTAATTACTCTGCTTTTGCTTACCGGAACCCGGTTAGCCGCTCAGGATGTCCGGTATAACTTCATGCCGGGCACCGATTTTTCGAAATATCACACCTACAAGTGGGTGACTATCCAAGGCGCTTCTTACCCCAACCAGATCTTGGACGCCCAGATCAAGGAAGCGGTCGATGCACAACTGGCCGCAAAGGGATTGACCAAGACCGACGGTGACAAGGCCGATCTCTACATTGGTTATCAGATCGCTGTCAATCAGCAGCAGCAGTGGAACGCTTACGGCATGGGCGGCGGCCTCCGTTGGGGTGGGATGGCTTCTGCTACCAGTTCGACGATCAACATCGGCACCTTGGTTCTCGATATGTACGATCCAACGACGAAACAATTGGTGTGGACGGGAAACGCCACGAAAACAATCGACCCCAGCTCGAACCAGGAAAAGAATCAAAAGAATCTGAACAAGGCCATGCAGAAACTGTTGAAAAACTATCCCCCGAAGCAGAAGTAGTGCGTGGACAAACGCGGTCGACTGACTTATCTCGTCGGAAATCAGTAGCTATGCATTCTTCAGCTGCGCTACTGTCTCAGCGGCCGCCGAGTACTAGGGAATCGGTCTCACCGTGCCCTGTCGCCATTGACAGTTGTGGCGGCATTCGCGTTGCGCGTAACATCGCAATGGGCATTGCACCAGTCATCAAACCTCTTTTCTTTCGCAGCTTACCTCGGAAGACAAGAAGTGGAGCAAGGGAAATGATCAAAACCATAATCAACCAGGTTTTGGCCAGCGTACTCTCCTGCTTGCTGATCAGCGCCGCTGTGCCATTTCAAGCTGTCAGTCAGCAGATACCCGCGGGGCCGTCGGGATATTCAGGACAAGGGGCTCCGCAGTCTGCGCAAGAGTTGGCCCAGTTAGTTGCACCGATTGCCTTGTATCCAGACGCGTTGGTCGCACAGATTCTTGGCGGTGCGGCGTTCCCGGACCAAATCGCGGAGGCCAACAATTGGATGCTGGCAAACAGCAACCTTCAGGGCTCGGCTCTGATGCAGGCCGTGAATGCGCAACCATGGGAGCCCAGCGTCAAAGCTTTAACGCAGTTTCCTTCCGTGCTCGACAACATGGCGAAAAATCTCAGTTGGACCTCGGCATTGGGGGAAGCCTACAGCACGCAGGCTGCGGATGTCATGACCGCGGTACAAACGTTGCGCACACAGGCCTACGCCTCCGGAAATCTGAAATCCGGTTCGCAGATTACCGTTGTACAACAGTCTCCGAATGTAATCGTCATTCAACCCACCAACCCGCAGGTCGTCTATGTTCCGCAATATAATCCTGCCGTCGTCTACGGCACGCCTTATGTGACCCCGGGGTACAGCGCGGCCACGGTCGCGGCGACTGGCATATTGGCCTTCGGAGTTGGCATTGCGGTGGGAGCGGCGATCAGCGGAGGCGGCTGTTGCGGGTGGAGTTACGCTTCTTGGAACTGTAATTGGCACGGCGGCGCGGTGGTCTATGGCCACACCACCTATTACGGGAATAATGCATGGCACGGTGGCTACTATGGCTCGAGCGCGACCGCCGTCGGCCCATATGGCGCGGCACGAGCGGGGAATGCCTACAACCCATCCACGGGAACCTACGCGCGAGGGGCCGAAACCGCTACCCCCTACGGAACACAAAAGGTGGGCCAAGCCTACAACCCGAATACCGGAGCTTATGCCCAAACCCATCAGACGTCCAACGCCTATGGAAGTTACGGAAACTCGGAGTACTCAAAGAACGGCCAAACGACCTACACGCAGCACGAGAGCAACGCGTATGGGTCCGCGTCGACGATGCAGAGCACCAATGGTGCCAAGGCCGCTTCTGGGACCACCGCCAACGGGCAACATTACGCCGAGGGTGAGTCTGCAAATGGCACCAAGTACGCATCGCAGAACGGCAACGTATACAAGAATACCGGCAGCGGTTGGCAACAAACCCAGCCAAAGTCCAATTACGATCAGAAAACCAGCTCGGGTTGGGGACAGCAGAACAAGAGCAGCGGATCCTCCGCTTTTGGCGGCAGCCGCAATGGTTGGCAATCCCGCGAAGACAGTTCTCGTGGTTCGTGGAGCCGCGGCGGTGGCGGCGGTTGGGGTCGCAGATAGCCGGCGCATTCAGCTGTGTGTGCTCGCGCGGCGCTTTGTCGCCACAGCTTGGAGGACCAGATGTTGTCCGTCTCTAGCAAAGTGGAACACAAATCTCTGTTGCTTATTCTGGCATTCGTTATTCCGTTTGTGGGTTGCCAGAAGAGCGACAAGCCAACCATCAAAATGTTTGCCTCCCCCGACGACGCGGGCAACGCGTTGCTGGCCGCGGCAAAGGCTGATGATACAGCTGCGGCACTGGCCATCTTCGGACCGGACTCGAAAGAGTTGATCTTTTCTGGGGATGCCGTCGAAGACAAAAACGCGGCAGCGGCGTTCGCCGCGCGTTATGGTGTTATGCACCGCTGGCGCAAGCTGACGGATGGATCGCAAATCCTCCTGGTCGGTGCCGACAATTTTCCCTTCCCCATCCCACTGAAGAAAACCGCGGATGGACAGTGGTGCTTTGACACAGCGGCAGGAAGGGAGGAGCTCCTGAGTCGCCGCGTCGGGCGGAATGAATTGGCAACGATTGACGTTTGCGAGGCGGTTGCACGCGCTCAGGCCGAATATTATTCCAAGCTGCATGATGGCGCGAACAAGAAACAGTATGCGGTGAAATTCATCAGCGATCCCGGCAAGCAGAACGGCCTCTATTGGCCGTCCTCGCCTGACCAGCCGCAGAGCCCGCTGGGACCCCTGGTGGCCTTCGCCACCGCTGAGGGATATAGCGCAAAACCCGATGCGCATGTGCCCTTCAACGGCTACTACTTCCATATGCTGAAGGGACAAACCGATAAGGCGCCAGGTGGCCCGAAGAACTACGTGGTGGATGGAAGCACGATCAGCGGATTCGCGTTTGTCGCTTATCCCGCAGTGTATGGTAACTCTGGGATCATGACGTTCATAATTAATCAAGATGGAGTGCTGCTTCAAAAGGATCTGGGAAAGACCACCGAACAGACCGCGACCGCGATGACTGAGTTCAATCCCGACTCCGGATGGAGCCCCGTGGAGTAAGGCACTTCCTTGGTTTCACGTTGAGGGCGCCGACCAGCGATTCGGCTTGCTTCCGGGCGAGCCATTGGCGGTCATCTCTCGCTTCCGCTTTCGTCATAACGACCCGTCCAAGCCGGTAATTCAGCCCATCGGTTGTAGACGTTGTTGGAGTCGGGCGCAATCGCTCGGGTCGACCGCTGGAGTTGAAGCCCCATTTCGATTATGTGAACGCTGCGTCGCTGCTGATGCTGTCGCTTGTGACAGGCGTGTTCAGAACCTGAAATGCCCCCCTTTCCAACTAAGGCCTAATCTCACGACCCTGTCATTCGCGACAGTTCTCGTCCGCCAAGACCGTGTGCTCGAATGCCGTCTGTCCGAACGGAACCTAGCCGCCACCATCAAACTTCGGCATTGCAGCGGAAAGGGAGCAACGGTTATGAAGTTTAAATTTTCGAATTGGGATTTACGGTTCTTGGGATTATGCGTTACGGTTGCGATTGCCCTGGGTTCGGCGGCGACAAGAACTGCTGGCCAAATCGCAAGCGACCAAAAGGCTAAGGTAAAGGGTACGATCGTCTCCCGCAATGGCGATCTCGTTACCGTCAGAGATAAGAACAGCGGAACAAAAACAGTCGTCGACATCACCGACAACACTACGATCGAACGGAAGCACGGCAAAGTCGAATTCTTCCGGCACAGCGATATGGACGTAACCGCTATGGTGCCTGGACTGACCATCGAGGCGGAGGGGGTCGGGAATGCCAAAGGTCAGTTGGTGGCCAAGAAGATTTCGTTCACACCGGATGAGTTTGCAGTCGAGGTGGCCGAGGAGCAGCAGATCCAGGCCAACCAGACGGCCGCTGCACGCGCACAAACCACCGCTAACCAGGGCGTGCACGCGGCGAAGGTAGCGCAGACGTCAGCGAATAACGCACAAACCTCCGCCAACACCGCGCAAACTTCTGCCAATAATGCGCAAGCTACCGCGGATGCGGCCGGTGCCGGAGCGCTGATGGATGCCGACGCGATTACGATGGTAAATGAGCGCGTATCTGATCTGGATAGCTACAAAACAGTAGCCGAAGCGGTCATCTACTTTCCTTCTGATGGTTCCACCTTGGACGATGCAGCGAAGGCCGATCTCGCCACTCTCGCCGCTTACACAAACGGCGGCCTCCAGGGTTACATGGTGGAAATCGCTGGTTATGCGTCCAGTAGCGGCACCAAACAACTGGATCAACAGTTGAGCGAAGATCGCGCTGCGAACGTCGCCAAGTATCTGCGCGACACTCAGAATGTCCCACTGCGCCGGATCCTCATCCCTGCGGGTTACGGCGCAACTCATCCCGATGCGACAAATCGCGATCCTCAAGGCCGCGCGCTAAACCGCCGGGTGGACGTGAAGGTCATCGTCAATAAAGGCATTAACGAAGGAACCTGATCGCATTCAGCAAAACAGCGATGATTGGTTCTCTGGCAACTGCAGACGATTACAAGTGTGCGTCGCGAAGCACGCCGGAAAGAGTGCGAAGGAACTCTTTTGGCGTGCTTCGTTGTTTTGGGTGCTGCTGTGGATCTTGTCCTTGGTGTAGGTTGGCATGATGAGTCCACGGACGTTGAATCTCAGGGCCTCGCTAAGGTAGTCTCGAAGCCGCAGGACCCACTTGTTTGTCGCCGCGGCAGAGCCGTCCTGTTGTGAGCATCAAGGTTGCGCAATTCGGACCGCTATGACCGGAATGCCTCAGCTCCGCAAGTCGATTTCATATTCTCCACACCGTTTGGCAATCCTTCTTTGTTTTGTCGCCATCATTTCCTATCTTGCTGCGAAGCTAGGAACCACCGTTGTCATATCTCCGCAGTCCGATTGGACCATGTGGCCGGGCAACATTCTTCTGTCTTGCATTTTGCTACTCGTTCCGCGCAGAATCTGGCCGTCGGTCGTGGCGGTCGCCCTGGTGGTATTTGCAGTTTATGATCTCCACTTGGGCCTGTCTTTCCGCACGGTATTGTTCTTCCAGCTATCCGACAGCGTCGAGGCGCTTACTGCCGCATTTGGTCTCAGCTATGCCTTTGGCGGCCCGCCGCAGCTAACCAGCCTGAAAGCTCTCGCGAAGTATGCCTTCTTTGCCGTGCTGCTCGCTCCCTTTGCGGGCGCTTTTCTGGGAGCGGCTACCTCGCACGGTGGATACCCCACGGGTTGGGGGATTGCCTTCTTATCGCAAGCCCTGGGCTACCTCACCCTGATGCCCGCGGTCTTTGGGTGGATCAACAACCGCTCCGCGGTCCTCCGCGCACCCGTGAGTCGCTACCTTGAAGCGCTATGTCTGATTGTTGGTCTAAGCATCTTTGGGTACTTCTCTTTGGTCACACCGTCCTCCATTGTTCCCGCGGTTTCAACCATCGTGCCCTTTCTGCTTTGGGCCGCTTTGCGTTTCGGAACTACTGGTGCCAGCAGCGCCACGATTGCCGTGGCGTTTCTGGCGGTCTGGGGCGCGCTCCACGGCCACGGTCCGTTTGTTGCGCCGCAGCCCGCGCATAATGTGCCCTCGATCCAGGTATTCTTGCTGTTTGTCGCCGCGCCTTTTATGGTTCTTGCGGTACTTGCCGAAGAAGAACAGCAGACAAAAAAAGAACTGGCACATGAACGTTACAGACTCATCGAAGCACAGGAGGAGGAGCGCACCAGGATTGCTCGCGAACTTCACGATGACTTTTGTCAACGACTCGCCATGCTCTCGCTCAAGATGGAAAAAATCCGTGACGCTTGGCGCACAAGCCAACCACCCTTGGTTGATCAGCAGTTGGACACTGTCCGCCAGGCGTGTTCCGATCTTGCCAGCGATGTTCAACAAATGTCTCACACGCTGCATCCTTCCATCCTCGACAATCTAGGATTGGCGATGGCGGTGAAAAGTCTTTGCCGCGAAGTCTCGGAGCAGAGCGGAGCGGTAGTAAGATTTACGAATGGAAACACTCCGGATTGCTTACCTCGCGAAGTGGCACTGTCTCTCTTTCGCGTAGTTCAGGAAGCTTTGCGGAATGCCGTCAAATACAGCGGTCAAAAGCAATTCGAGGTGCGTCTGCACGCAACTCCAGCGGGCGTCGAACTGGAGGTCAGCGATCGCGGTGTGGGGTTTGACCTAACTAGCGTTAAAAGGACGCCCGGACTCGGCCTGATTAGCATGCGGGAACGCGTTCACCTGGTGAACGGCACCATCCACATTGATTCCAAACCGAATGCGGGTACGCGAGTTCGGGTGAGCGTACCACTGGCTGCCCAGTCGAACGCTTTACCAGGCGGTCCAAACTAAATGGGCAGGCGTACGTGTCGCACTCCAGCCAAGGCTGGCGGTTCAATCACTCGACGCAGCCACTTTGACCTTCTCTAGCGCATCGTCTGCGGCTGTCGACAAATAGGTCAAACACGTGGGCGCCGCAAAGCGAGCGCCAGCCTCCTCGACGATTTGTGCGAGGTCGAGGATGATGCTTTGGCGAATGCCCGTGAACTTTGCCCAATCGCCGGTTTTGACGTAGGCCCACAGCTCCAACTCGAAAGCGGCCTTAGCAAAGGTATTGACGCGGATTCTAGAGCTCCCCGATTCAACCGAAGGATGCTCGTCGAGATACCGTTGGATACCGTCCAAAATGCGCTTCAGTTGCTCAATCTGAGTTTCAATGCGTAACAAAAACGTTTGGTTGAGCAATAATTTCGGCCGGGACTTCATATTCTGAAATTGCATTTGGGCCAGCGCCCCGTTCGGAACCACCAACAAATTTTGGTCGAGGGTGCGAAGTTTCAAAGAGCGCAAGCCAATATCTTCGACGGTGCCCAACTTGCCGCCAATTTCGCAGAAGTCCCCGACTTGTACCGCTTTGTCCATAAGCAGGGATACTCCTCCAAAGATGTTTTCGAAGGTTTTCTGCGCGGCCAGCGCCAGCGCCAAGCCTCCAATGCCGAGTCCAGCCAGCGTGGTCCTGACGTTAATTCCAAAGAGAGCCAGTCCCGCGAGAACGGCAATACTCAGCATCGCGATTCGGGTGAGTCGTTGCATCACGATCAGGATGGACTCGCCCCCCGCTCGTTGAGTTCGCGTGCGGTTTACCGCGCGGTTATAACCACTGTCGACGATCCTGCTTACAAGCCATGCCACACAGCCAACCAGCAGCGCCGCCATAAGCCGGAAATAGTAATACCGATACAACAGCGGAGGGCGCAGCCAGTAGACCAAGTCGGAGTGGATCGCGATGGCAATTACACATCGAAGCGGCGTGCCTAAGGGCGACTCCCAGATCGTGTTGACAGGAACTTGTCGCAATCGCTGCCAAATTCGACGGGGAGCCGCAATGAACAACGAAACAAGCCAGGCTGCCAGCATGGAGAGCGGAATCGAAAGCAACCATCCGAGCCATTGCGCAAAGGACAAGCCGAGGAAGCTTCGCGTGGTTAGAGCCGTCGGCATGACGCGATCGAGTATCGGGGGCGTTTCGCTGTTCAGGCGGGCATAGAGCTCCGGGATTCTCTCGACGGTCTGGCGGGAAACGAGCCAAATATCGCCGAACTGTGGGTCTTTCACGCGCGAGAATATGACGTCTGCAGTTTCACCCCCCACATTCACCACGCCCACGCGCTCTTCTCCTGGGGGGAGCCCGGCTTCTACGGAGCCATTGGGGTCATCGGTTATGGCCGCGATATCGCCGTCGAAGTACGGCCTCAGTGCATGCATTTCCGTGGCCAGTTGCACCATGTCAAAATCCATGCCGGGAACGGGTTCTAGATAACGTGCGGCGGTCACGTAGTCTCCGCGCGCTTCATAGGTCAATAAACCAATCGCTGCGCGCCGGGGAGTTTCTCGCCTAAGCGGATCGGCGGTTACCGGAATCTGCGCTTTCGTTTCTGCGGAGCCCGCAGAGGTCGTGACTTGAGCAGACGTCTGCCCAACCGCGAACAGCAAGAGGAACCCACAGCAAAATGAGTGAAGCGTGGGTCTCCGCTTACGGAGGCGCTTTGCGCTGTTTCGATTCTCGCTTCGGCAATGCATCTGTCTTGCGCTTACCGATCTACGTTCCTGGCGTCCACTTGACCGGTGCCCGCCCGGGAAGACTGCTGTGGACGTGTCATACGGTCGCGGAAAGCCACAACGGATCCTGATTTTTGGGGATTCCGTCGGAGCACTGTAATGTGTGCGCGCAGATAGTCCTCTTGGTTACGAATGATAAAAGTTTTGTGCATTGAGCCCACCTCGCCTTCCAAAAATGTCGCAGTAAATCTAAGCCTCAAAAGAACTGGTCAAACCTGTCGCTGGTGACAGTAGGCGACTCAGCGTGACTTGAGCATCCTGTGCCTTACTCGAGCGATGCACGGGAGGAACAATGATCATCACGCGAACTGGCCACTGCTCCCCCCTTTGTCATTTCGTGGGCTGGAAGCGTTGTGCCTTGGACCGGGTGCGATGCCGTCGCCGCGTTCCCCGCGTAGACCAAGGCGCAAAAGAGATCCCGGCTTAATCGGCTGGGTTGGGCAGAGAGAGTGAACGCCGGAAAAACGCAAACTCGGCGGGCGGCCCGGTTTGCGATTGATTCGTGTTTTTTCGGCGGCTTCGCTCTCTCTGTCACTAAACGAGTTGGTCAGTGGTAGCTGGCTGGTGAGGTGCGATTCTCCAGGCGGCGCGTGCAGGACTCGAAGAAAACCCCACCCGCGAATCCTGCGTTGGCGAGATAGTGGGAGGCATCCGGATCATGGATCAATTGAGGGAGGTACCGGCATTGGCGAGTGCAACTATCCTTTTGCCTGAACTGTTGCTTCTTGTGACTACGAGCCTTCTTCTTATCTTTTTCCTCGCTGGTTTCTTCGTGCTCGGCATGTTGTTCCGGAAGGCTTCTTGGACCGCTATCGGGTGTTGGCAGGAAGCCCGAAAGAAGAGAATTGTTTTCCCAAAGCAACGTCCCCCGCGGCCTCATACCCTTCAGAAAGAGCGAGGAAGTCAGGAAATTTTTCAATTCAATGGAGGCGCGCCCACCTCAACGGCACCCCGATGGAATGGGGCAGCAAAATCAGATCTTTTCGCGAGGCATTTATGAGCGTGCGTAACTGGCAGCGAATGTTGGTTCTTGGTGTTGCAGCACTGTTATCGCCGTGGATCGCCGGGGCGCGCCAAAAAGGGCCAGTACTGTTGGATCAGAACGCGACAGTGACGCCTCCCGCGGAATTCGCGAGCGATGGCGTGATAATCAATGACGACAGCGAGGCAAGTGAGCCTCCCGCGCCGATGCCCTTGCCAACTGCGCAGACTACTCCGCAAGGCATACCGCCCAACCCACCCTCCTCCGATCCTGGCTTTCACATCGACGTAACCCCCTACCTTTGGTTTTCTGGGATCAATGGAACGGTTGGCATACGCGGTTACGATGCCAGTGTTCATGCCAGCGCAAGCGACGTCCTCTCGAATTTCGACATCGGCTTTATGGTTGGAGTTGTACCGAGATACAACCGCATTGTCTTTCCGATTGACTTCATGTGGATCAAGCTGTCCGACACTAAGGGGCTTCCTTTCGATCAGGGTTTCTACTCTGCCAAGGCCACCCTGAAGGAGACCATCTTCACGCAAAAGGTTGGCTATCGCCTCGTGGACCGATCCAGATTCAAGCTGGACGCGCTCTTCGGTTATCGCTATTGGCATGGCAGCACCACCCTCACTCTGCAACCGATGGTCGCAAACGGATTGTCGGACAGTGCAGGGTGGGTCGATGCCGTAGCTGGCGCCAGATTCGATATTGGTCTCACCAACAAGCTGTTCGTGACCGTTCTTGGGGACGCTGGTGGTGGAACCGCAAAATACGACTACCAAATCGCCGGGGTTCTCGGCGTCCGCATCGCCCAAAAATGGAAGTTGGGAGCGGGCTATCGATACATCGCGGTTAATTATCAATCACGGACGCCCTCAAATTTTCTTTACAACGTTGCAATGAGCGGGGTCGTGATCGGCGCGACTTGGTCTCCCAAATGAGACAGCATCAACAAACCTTTCCCGTAGATTTAACGCGACTACTTGATTTCGCAGTGCTGGTACTGGCTCTTTCGGTGCTGGCTTCCAGTTTGCTCCTGAGGCGTGGCTCGAAGGCCCCAAGTTGTGACCAAGGGTGTTGGACCGAATTGAGAGAATCCGCCGTCAGAAACAAGCAAAAACTCGCGCACCTTCTCCTGACGGACCCGATCTCGGCTGCAAAGCCAAGAAACGGGAATTTTTGACCAACAACACCACCCTGTCACTGGCGACAGTTCCATATAGCCGTAGTTCGTAGCACGATCCCCAGCGCATGTTACCAAGGAAAAAGCTGCCGCCCAGACCATGCTAGTAGGACACAACGAGGAGGGAGTGCAATGAGTCGAATTCGAAGAACGGCCAGTTTTGCGACGGCGCTGGTGGCGCTTCTTGGGATGCTGTCTGTCCTGCCGGCTGCCGCGCAACAGAAACCCAATATCCTGGTCATCATGGGCGATGACATAGGCTGGTTCAACATTGGCGCGTACCATCGTGGGATCATGTCGGGTAAAACGCCAAACCTGGACAAACTCGCTGCGCAAGGCATGATGTTCACCGATTACTACGCGGAGGCAAGCTGCACGGCCGGCCGCGCCAACTTCATTACCGGTGAAATCCCCTTGCGAACGGGACTAACCACCGTAGGTCAGGCCGGCGCCGATGTGGGCATTCCCGACCAAGCTGCGACCATTGCTTCCGCACTGAAGGTGCAAGGCTACGAAACATACCAGTTCGGCAAAAATCACTTGGGTGACCTAAATAAGTATTTGCCGTGTTTGCATGGCTTCGATGAGTTCTTTGGCTATTTGTATCACCTCGATGCCATGTCCGACCCATACTGGTTCGACTACCCCCAGGACTGGATCGACAAAACGGGCCCGCGCGATCTCGTGCATTGTTGGGCGACGGACACAGACGATTCAACCGTGATGCCCCGCTGGGGCAAAGTCGGCAAACAAAAGATCGAGGATGAAGGTCCGCTAGCGCCTTTTCCAAACATGAAGGACTTGCAGAACTGGCAAGAAGGGCGCAAAGCCAAGTACGACATGGAGACTTTTGACGAAGTGCTTGTCCAGAACACCAATGGCGCCATGGATAAGGCGAAAAAGGATGGGAAGCCTTTCTTTATCTGGCATAACACTACGCGGATGCACGTCTTCAGCTACATCCCTCCGAAGTACCAAAAGATGATGAATTTCGACAGCAATTACGGACTCGAAGAAGCCGGCATGGCGCAAATGGACGACTGCATTGGTGAGCTGCTTAAACATCTCGATGATATCGGCGAAGCAGATAACACTATCGTGATTTTCACTACTGACAACGGCGCTGAAGTGTTCACCTGGCCCGATGGCGGCATGACTCCTTTCCGCGCTACCAAGGGTACCGTCTTCGAAGGTGGATTCCGCGTTCCTGCGATTATTCGTTGGCCCGGTCATGTGAAGCCGGGTTCGGTGGAAAACGGAATTTTCTCTGGCTTGGACTGGTTCCCGACCTTGGTCGCGGCTGCTGGCAATCCTGACATCACCGATCAACTGCTCAAGGGAGTCAAGCTCGGGGATCGCACGTATAAGGACCATCTGGATGGCTACAACCAACTAGCACTGCTTGAGGGAAAAGGCCCTTCCGCTCGGCATGAAGTGTTTTACTTCGGTGGACCGCACCTAGGTGCCATACGGATTGATGATTTCAAGTTTCAATTCATTCAGCAGCCGTGGGGTTGGCCTGGGGAGAAGGTCACCACGGACATGCCCACCATCGTGAACATCCGGCAAGATCCGTTCGAACGCACTCCATCGACTCGCGGAGAGAGCCTCAACAGTTTGGGAGGCGGCTACATGAACGACTTTTACGCCCGCGAATTCTGGCGATTCGTCTTGGTGCAGCAAGTTGTGTTCAAGCTGGCCCAGACGGCCATCGACTATCCGCCTATGCAGGCACCGGCCACCTTCAACCTGGACGCCATCAAACAACAAATCCAGGAAATGATGAAGGCGCACGAAGGACAATAAATCTGATGCAACTCCGGGTTGTGCGCCGGAGTTGCGCAGACAAGCTTCCTCCAGGTCGAACAACAACGAACAGCAGCGGAGCCGAATCGCGGCTGCAACCCCTCGCCGGGCGGCTCGCATGGGCCGCCCGGTCCCTTAATGAGGGAACGCAATGGGCGGAGGTGACCGCTTGTGATGCATGCCAGGGTGGGTAACCGGTGGCGGGCTTCATGGCTTGTTGCATCGTTGGCGTTCCTCGCTTGTTTTGCGTGCCTATCCCTTTCTGCGCAAAGCACCCAGTTCCTTCCCGAGGTCGATGCGAATCTCACCGTAAATTCGTATTTTCGCACGTATTTGCAGGCAAAGGACGACCGCGAGGGAGGCGATCCTACCCAATTCACCTTTGGTCCGAGCGTACAGTTGTATCTGAAACCGTTAGTAAAACTTAAAAAGGTGACGGCTTTCGATTTGGACGACGCGAAGGCGAGACCATTGGTCCTCGAAAGCGGATACCGCATTATTACCCAGCCAAACCAGCCCAACGAAAATCGCGCGCTTGAGGCCGTTACCCTTCATTTTCCGATCTGGGGCGACATTCTGATTACAGACCGCAACCGGGCCGATCTGGATTGGAAAAATGGCGTTTTCACCTGGCGGTACCGCAACCGCTTGGACTTGGAGCGCACCTTCGCCGTTCACTCCTATCATCTGATCCCATACTTGGCTGCGGAGCCCTTCTACGAGAGCCAATACCATAAGTGGAGTGCCACCGATCTTTATGCTGGTGTCTTACTCCCTGTGGGCAAGCACGTCGAATTCAACCCCTATTACGAGTTCGAGAACAACACGGCAAAAAAGCCCAACCAGCAGAACTATTACGTCGGTTTGGCTGTGTACTTCTTTTTTTCAGTCGCTTCCCACTAGGGGCCCCGCCTTTTGACCCTGCAGTACGTCGCCTCTGATTCTCTACCTGTCATGTGCGACAGTTGTGTTCGCCGGCATTCCCGGTAGCTTGCTAGCACGGAAAGCGCAGCGATGCCCGTTCCACGCCGGGAGAACTGCTCGCTGGCTGTCGGGAAATTACTGCGTAATTCCATAGTGCCAGAGATGGAGGGAAAAATGCGGGCAATGAACTTCGCGGTCCCAACAGTCCACAAACTCATCGTTGGCTCTTTACTTCTGGTGGCCCTGGGGGCACTTCCGTTCCTCCTGCTCGGCCGCGACAAGAACGAAACCATCGAAGCTACGGCCATGGGGACGGGCACACAACTCGGCTCGGTTGTGAATGTGAGCCTGGAAATTTATGAATTCTCCACAGATGCCGACCGTCAAATTCTGGTGCAGGCTTTTGAGAAAGCTCAGAACCAGGGGCTGGTTAATGCCTTGACCCGCATGAAAGCCGTTGGGCACTGCTCCATCACCGGCACTTTGGGATACGACGTCGCCTACGTCAAGGTGATTCCCACCCCCACAGGAAGAAAGGTTCGCTTTGTTACGAACCGTCTGCTTCGTTTCGGCGAGGTTTATTTCGATACCCAGAGCACTGCCTACAACCTGACTGCCGGCGAATTTGACCTGAACGACCAAGACAAGAAAAAGAGCACTGGCGTCTTGTTTCCTCTGGCACAGCTCGCCATTGGCAAAGATGGTGAATTGCAAATCGAGCTCAACCAGAACCCGTGGAAACTGGTGGATGTTCTCGATTGGAAAGGCACGCCTGGCGTGAACTGATTGGCAAGCTTCACTTACATTGTATGAGCCGCCGTCACAAAAATAAGTCGCTTCCACCTGCGCCAGCTTTGAACGCCAAGAAGAAGCCGATGCGAATGCCCAGCGTGATGCTTCTGGTGGCGCTCCTGGCTCTGGGAGCTTCTCTCATTTCCCGCGCTCTCTCTCTCCATGCTCGAGGGAAACCACTGGTCGCAGCCCATGCTGCGACACTCCCTGTTGCAAATCCGGGGCCTCCCTCTGGCGCTTTCCAGCCGACGGTTGAGAATCGTGCACCGGCTCCTGGCCCGGCACCCCAAGGAATGGCTTGGATTCCCGGCGGGGAATTCTCCATGGGTGCAAATGATCCGCCCGACATGGACGCTGTCGGCATGAAAGCCACGCTCGATGCACGCCCCATCCACCGCGTCTACGTGGATGGTTTTTTCATGGACAAAACTGACGTTACCAATAAACAGTTCGCTGAGTTCGTCAAGGCCACTGGCTACGTCACCGTGGCGGAACGCAAACCCACTGCAGAAGACTTTCCGGGCGCGCCGGCTGAGAACCTCGTGGCGGGAAGTGTCGTCTTTTCTCCCCCGGATCATCCCGTAGCTCTCGACAATCATTTTCAGTGGTGGTCCTACGTGAAGGGTGCCGACTGGCGTCATCCCGGCGGTCCGAAAAGCAGTATTCAAGGGAAAGAGAATTATCCAGTGGTCCAAGTCGCTTACGAGGACGCCGCTGCGTATGCCAAATGGGCCGGAAAACGCTTGCCCACCGAAGCCCAATGGGAGTTTGCGGCGCGCGGCGGCTTGGCCGGGAAACCTTTTGTGTGGGGCGATGAATTTCGGCCTAAAGACAAATGGATGGCGAACACTTTCCAGGGGCATTTTCCGTATGAAAATAGCGGTGCCGACGGATTTGCGGGCACGTCTCCCGTTATGGAATATCCTCCCAATCCCTATGGCCTGTACGATATGGCTGGTAACGTGTGGCAGTGGACTAGCGATTGGTATCGCCCGGACTACTACAAGCAACTTGCTTCGCTCGGAGTCGTTGCGCGAAACCCGCAAGGGCCAGATAACCCTTTCGATCCCGCGGAGCCCACTCAAGCGAAAAAGGTTCATCGCGGCGGATCGTTTCTGTGCACCGATCAGTATTGTTCGCGCTACATCGTTGGAACGCGGGGTAAAGGCGAAATCAGCACGGGCACAAATCACCTCGGCTTCCGCTGCATTATGACGCCCATGCAATGGTCCACAAGACATCAACACTAACAATCCTGCAGAACTGTCAAACGCGACAGTGGCACCCAGCCACCGCGCAGATAAACTCCGCTCGTTCCCTGAACTCAGTCAAAAGGGAGTAAGGAAATGATTGCCAGACATTCCCCTCACGAAACAATGGTCGCGGCCCTGCTTGCCGCCCTTTTGATTCTCTGGCCATCTTTGGCCGCAGCGCAGGACCAACCATCAATTCCTGCTCAGGATGCGGGTAACCCTACGGAAGCGGCGCCACAAACTCCCGAACAGCTGCAATCCCTGGTTGCCCCCATCGCACTTTATCCGGATTCACTGGTGGCACAGATTCTAACCGCCTCCACGTTCCCTGATCAACTCGCAGTGGCCGATTATTGGATTCAACAAAACAAGAGTCTGACAGGAAGTGCGTTAATGCAGGCCGTCGATAAACAATCGTGGGATCCCAGCGTCAAAGCGCTCACCGAGTTTCCTTCCGTGCTTGACAACTTAGCCAAGAATCTCGCCTGGACTTCGTCGCTCGGCGAGGCTTATCACAATCAACAAGCCGACGTAATGACCGCGATACAAACGTGCCGCGCTCAGGCCAAAGCCAAAGGTAATCTCCAGTCGAATTCCCAGATCACCGTGGTGCAGCAGTCCCCGCAGACCATTGTTATCCAGCCGACCAACCCGCAGGTGGTCTACGTGCCGCAATACAATCCGACGATTGTTTATGGATATCCGTACGTCGTTCCCAGCTATGTTGCGCCCACATACTCGACGGGCGATGTCGTGGCCGCTGGGATTATTGGCTTCGGCGCAGGAATCGCCGTGGGTGCCATGATGGCGGGCGGATGCTGCGGTTGGGGATACAGCAGTTGGAATTGCGGCTGGCACGGCACTGCCGTCGTCTATCACGGGGGCGCGTACTATGGGAATGCCGCCTGGCACGGCGGCTACTACAACGGCGGCTATCACAACAGCTACGGCTACAACAACCATTACGGAAACAACTACAACAACGCGAATCACTACGGGAATAACTACAACAATTACAACCACAATAACAACTACAACCGGAACAGCGGCAATACCTACAACAAAAACGTGAGCGGCAACACCGTCAACGTAAACCGAAATTCGTCTGGGTCGAACTCCTGGGCCCAGCACAATTCGGGAATGAGTTCACATTCGAACGCATTCAGCAGCGCCCGCTCCGGCGGTTCCGATGGTTGGTCGTCAAGAGCGGAGAGCAGCCGTGGCTGGGGCAGCATGCACTCGAGCGGATTCGGCGGCGGCCGGTTTGGCGGAGGCGGATTCGGTGGCGGCGGTTTTCGGCGCTAGCCGTCGATCATCCAGTTTGGAGGGACACTATGCGACATTTGGTGCGCGGTCCTGATTACTTTGGAACACGGGTTGTGCTAGCGGCCGCACTCTTCGGGCTGATTGCGTCTTTGGCCTCTTGCGGTAAGGCCGCAAATAATCCACCTCAGGCCACGACCCAAAAGACTTTCGCCTCCCCTGAGGATGCCGGCGAAGCACTGTTTCAGGCCGCTAAATCCGATAATCAAACCGCTCTACTATCGATCTTCGGTCCCGACGCCAAGGGCGTTCTCTCTTCGGGCGATGCCGTCAAAGATAAAGATACTCTACAAGGATTCGTGGATTCCTATACGCAAATGCACCGCTGGCGCGAAATCAAGTCCGGTGGAGAAATGCTTTACATCGGCTCCGACAATTGGATTTTTCCGATTCCTCTCGGCCGCAATCCCGCGGGTCAATGGTATTTTGACACCGCGGCCGGCAAAGACGAAATGCTCGCGCGCCGTATCGGCAGAGATGAATTGACGGCGATCGCAGCTTGTGCCGCTATCGCCGACGCGCAAAATAAATACTTCCGGCAAAGCCACGACGGCACAAAACAGTACGCTCTGAAGCTCATCAGTGATCAAGGCAAGCAAAACGGGCTATATTGGCCAGTTTCCTCTGGGCAAGCGCCCAGCCCCCTGGAGGACGTTCGCGATTTTGCGAAAGCGGCCGGTTACAGCAACTCCGGCGACAATCCGCAACCGTTCGACGGCTACTTCTTTCGGATTTTGACGAAACAGGGAGACACGGCGAAGGGCGGCGCCAAGGATTACGTGGTGAACGGAAAAATGACGGGCGGCTTTGCGGTCCTTGCTTATCCTGCGGAATACAGAAATTCTGGAATCATGACCTTCATCGTTAGCACGGACGGGGTCGTCTATCAGAAGGATCTGGGCGAAAAGTCCACCGAAGTGGCGCGAGCGCTAACGGAATACGATCCTGCCGACGGCTGGAAGCCAGCACTCTAAATTCCAGACGGACGCTTCCAGCAAATCAGCGCGGGGCGCCGAAGGCGGTCCGATTGCCGGGCGGTGCGCAAGGTCGAGGGAAGCTCCAATCGCCGAGTTCTATAGGGCTGGTGGATATCGTCGTCACATGAAGCATTTCCACTCCAGCTAAATATCAAAAGCTTAGTGGATTTCCGAAACTAATGCTGAGGCCTGAACTCGCCCCATAGTCGCTCGTGGCAAAACCCGGGGGCGGACGATTGTCCCAGTTGCCGTAGAGCGTGAAATTCCAGTTGAGTTGGCCCCACAGCTTTACGTAATAGGAAGTGTTCAGATTGAACTGAACCCGACCGGGATCCGAAATCGCGGGCAGCAAATTGGCGCTGACCGTCAAGGTGGTTTTGCTGAACTGGAACATCTTGAGCTGCGTGCCCAGCAGGCCGAGCGTAACCCGCTGTGTCTGCGCGGGGAAAATCGATTGCTTGTAATTAATTTGTTGCCAGGCAAAGCCACCGTACACAGTAAAAAATGTGCTGCCTCTGTTGATGAGATTACGTCCGATACCGCCACCGAAGGTGTCCTGTAACTGAATCCCTTGCACCGAACTCTGCAAGAAACTGGCTATGCCGGTGTAGTACCAATTGTTCCAACGCAAGAGCTTCTGTGCGGAAAGGGAAAGTTGGTTCCGCGACGAAGTACTGGCGCCGGTATTGGCTGTCAAGTTTGAGCTGTAATCCGCACCGGCTGACCAGCGCTCTTCGACATAACCTAGACTTGAACTAAGGTTGAACTGCGACGCTTGATTGCCTTTTGTATAGGTATAACCTGATCCCACTTGGCCGTTCCAACGCTGCCAAAAATTGGTGGAAGTCTCGTTTAAGGTCGTGACTTGCTTTCTTTCCAGTGTAACTTTCGATTCAGGTGCCTCAATGACTTCAATCTGCAAGGGCCGTTGCGCTGGCGTTTCTGGAGTAGAGAGTGCCCCTCTATAGACCAGCCCAGCCTGGGTCTTCACCAAAAACAGTTGTCTGCTGTTGATGTGATCCACCTTGGTCCAATCCACAGAGATGGTGTTCAGGATGTAATCGACGCTGATATAGAGGGTGTTGGAACTGAGGCTCTTCACCTCGCAGGTAATTTTGTCTCCATTCTTCATGATGATGACATCGGACTTTTCGCGGGCGTGAAGGGGGCTGACTGCGAGAATGGCTATCACAAGCAAACATCTTTTGAGATTCATGGTTGGATCCTTCAACAAAACCGCGTGCCGGCCAATACACAGCAAGAAGTCTCGTTTTGATGCGCGGATGCAACGACCCTCAATGAACGACGACGGAAAGAGAAGTGGCTTAAACGGGGAGCCATTGCGGCTCCTTTGCGGAACGGGGATCCGCTTCCTGATGAGCAAGAAATGTCACGTCAATTTACGCACAGACTTTGCATGGGGTAGAGACAGCTTCACATGGGCCGTGGGCGTGGGCGAAGCAGTTTAGCGCGTCCCAGATTTCCGTCGAACAGCAGCCGTTACGTGCGATATCGGCATCGGCAAAAAAACATGTTAGTTTGCTGAAACCACGAGTTGTGCCGCGTCTTCTCCGCACATCCCATAGATCGTTCCCGCAGTGCACGCTCCTACGCTGTAGGAGTAACAGCCGGGCTTCTTAGCTACCACGGAGATCGGACGGTCCGCGCCTCCCGTAATGGCAGGGCCTGAATCAAATGGCGACGAGTTGCCAAAGTCCAATACAAAGCCGGTGTCCTTCGATGTGCTCTTGAATATGACTGTAGTTCCCACCGTCACACAGAAGGGCGCATTGTCTTTCGCATCTGGGATGTTGGCCTTGGCCGACGCACCGCTGCCGCCGACTCGGGTGATGTTTACCTCACAAGCCGACGTCCCTGAACCGCATCGGCTGACACTGCAAACGGTGCCGGACGCTCCCGCAGAGCACACATCGTTTTTTACTTTCTTCTTGTCCCCGCCCCGCACATAGCCGGTCAAAAGACCCGCAGGTACCAGCAGACAAACTACCGCTGCGACAATTCGTTTCATGACCAATCACCTCAGCCTTTTCTTTCCCCTGCGCCCCGCATGCAAATGTTCCGTGGATACCATGACCGCAAGCATTATTAGAAATTGCCAGAAACCCACAACTGTCACAGGTGACAGGTCACATTCCATGCAGGGGTTGTTGCGACCGTTGCGGTAACTTAGAACTGAAGTCTCAGGGTGAACTGGCCAGAGCGAGGGCCGCCAATGCCATAGAGTGGACTGAGGCCTCCGTAGTATTCGTTCTGGGTCTGGGTGATCTGTCCAAACGTCGGGCTGGAAATGTAATTATTAAAGCCTGCGGGAGGGGGTGCCAACATCGGGTGATTGAACAGGTTGAAATATTCGACGCGGAAATATAGCGAAAAGCGTTCGGACAGGGCAAAGCGGCGACTGATGGCTAAGTCCGTCTGATCCGTTGGGAACGCGCGGAAATAATTGCGAGGAAGATCTCCTTGTTCTCCTGGCGCGGGCGCCGCGAAAGCGGCTGGATTCAAGATGTGTCCACCAGGATTGCTAGCGTCAGGCAAATAAAACGGCTGACCTGGCACGATGTTCGGGCGGGTACCGTAATAACCAAACAGCGGTGACTGGGCCTCGACGGCAACCCCAAACGGCGGTGCCGAATTCACGTGCAGCACACCATAGACAGCCCAGCCGCGCAGAAACGCATTGGTTGCCCGGTTATCGAATTTCGGCGTCGGAAATTCGTAGGAGACCGCGGCCGCAAACGCGTTGCGAATGTCGAAATCGGAGGGGCCATAATCCGCGCCGACATTGATATTCTGCACACTATTGCTCCAGGTGCATTGGCAGATGTCACTCGAACCCGTATCTTCCGAGTGCGCCAGCGTATAAGAAGCCAGGACCTGGAGTCCCTTGTACATGTGCCGCTGGAACTGCACCTGCAAGGCGTTGTAGTGCGACCAGTCCGCATTTCGCGTGGCGTAGACCTCAGGGTCGCCACTTGGATTGAACTGGATAGTGTCTTCGCGGATGAGGCGGGTGCCATAGGCTCCCAAATAGGTCACCGATAAAGATTGATTTGGTCCCAATGCTTGTTCGACCGCGACGTTCCACTCATAGATCAACGGCAGACGTAAATTGGGGTCAACCGCCGAGAATATGCCACTGGTTGGGTTCGCACTGGATGGAAACGTCGGCGGCGCAAACGCGGGATTGCTGAAATCAAAGGGAACAGGACCACTTGAAGCGCTGGACGCTTGATAGGGGTAGTACACCATGGTGTTCGCTATGCCGCCACCGAACCCAATGTCATAGAACAGGCCAAAGCCGCCGCGCACGATGGTTTGCGGTGTGGCTTGATAAGCGGCGCCCACTCGGGGTGCGAAATCGGTGAAATGGGTATGCCAAAGAGGAACATTGGGGGGAGCCAAGCCAAACGGTTCGGAGTTGAAGATGCCGTTAATCGCGTACAGCGGCTTACCCGGTGTAATCGAATGCAGAGGCGTGTTGATCTCCCAGCGTAACCCGTAGGTCAGCGTTAATTTGCTGGTGGCTCTCCATACGTCCTGGGCGAAGAGCGAATAGTTGTAGAGCCTGGCTTGGATGGAAGCGTTGGCCGAGGTGGAGACGCTGTCAACGATCCCCTGCTGCAGGGAGCTGTAATTGGCAGCAAAGATCAAGGAGCTATAGGTATACGGTGAACTGGTGGGGGTAAGTTGACGGAGGTCCGCGCCAAATTTGAGTTGGTGCGTGCCCTTCGATACGGAAAAAGCATCCACCAACTCCAGTTGCCGCTGGTTGTTGTAGGCAATGCGCCCAGTCCGGACTTCGTTATCGTTCCCCAACAGCAAAATGAACTGACTGGTCGTGCTGTTATATCCCGGGGGGAACATCGCGGATTGGGGTGGCGGCACCGCGCCATAGAATGGAATCATGATTGACCATAGTCCGCCGTACCAGCGGCTCCAGTTCGCACGAAGATCATTCACCTTGTTGGGGCCGAAGGTCATGGTGCTGCCGACGGTGAGGGTATCTACGTTGGCACTCTGACTATCCAGCTCCGAGGCATAATGCGTCGACGTCATCGAGGGAGCATGATTATAGCGCCCGAACAGGGTGATATGGTCGTTCACGCTGTAATCCATCCGCAAACTGTAGTTGTTGAAACTGGTGGGGTCGGAATAAACCATGGTGAGCGGCGCAGTCAGGCCATCGGAATTCACGGGGCCATTGGGAATGGGCAGGGCGTCCACCAAAGGCCGATACACGGGCGCAACATTGGCGCGCGCGGCGGCGGTATAAAACGTGCCTATGCTGGTTTCGGGCAGCAACAGGCGCAGCCCTTCATAGGAAAAGAAAAAGAACAAGCGATCCTTCTGGATCGGTCCGCTGAACGTGCCGCCGAAGTCGTTTTGGCGGAGCGGAGGTTTTGGTAAGTTCGGTGAATCGAAGTAATTGCGCGCATCGAAGACATCGTTTCGTAAATAGTCGAACAGCGTGCCATGAAATTGATTGCTGCCAGAGCGGGTGACGATGGAAATCTGCGCCCCCGGCTGGCGTCCAAATTCTGGTGAAAATGTCGATGTGAGGACACGAAATTCTTGCATGGCATCGACGGAAACCAGCCCGTTCGTTTGCCCAGCAATATTGAACGAGGGGATGGTGCCACCGCCCGTTTGCCCCAACGAGAAACCGCTGAACCCCGAGAAGTTGGCGGTAACTCCATCAATGATGAAGTAATTCGCATTGGCTCGCTGCCCATTGACGCTGAATTGCCCCGGCGCCACTCCAGGCTGGGAGTCGGTGGGCACGACTATGACATACCCCGGCGTCAGACCTAACAGCGATTGGAACGAGCGACCATTCAGTGGCATGTTCTGTACGAACTGCTGGTCGACCAGTGTGCCGACCGCGGGCGAGAGGCTCTGCTCTTCGATTCGCGATGCCGTGACGGTGATGGACTCATTCTGCGGTCCCAATTGCAGCGTGAAGTTTCGACTCAGCGCGTCCTGCACATTCAGGGTCAAATTTGTCAGAATGACCTGGCGAAATCCGTCTTTCTGCACAGTGAGGTCGTACGTTCCCGGATGCAGATCCTGGACGACGTATATACCGTCCTCATTGGTGACGGTGTTGACTTTAATTCCTGATCCGATGTTCGAGGCGGTTACTTCCGCCTCCGCAATCGCTGCCCCACTTTCATCGGTGATCCTTCCCGATACAGTTGCGGCATCACTTTGCGCCCGCAGACGAGGACAGGTCAGAAAATAGCAAATGACGGCAACGGCGACCGCAGCATGGACGCGCAAAAGGACGGTTGGTCTCGCCAAACTGCACATGAAGCACAGCACCTATCCACATTAACGATGCGAACAGGGGCGGGGCCTGTTGAACGTAGAGGAAGTGAAACGTCGGGCTCGAAGTTGAAACGGAGACCAACTCTAGAAGCAGACCTCTAAGTTGTCAAGGCAAGCGGCGAGCTATCCGCATGAATACCAACAAGCTACGTTCATCGCAGGCACAATGGAAGGGATTGTTCAGGCTACGGGTGATTCGGTTGGCCAAGGTAGGCGTACAAAAGCTGCGGTCCCGTGGGCGCGGTGGTACCTGCGGAAGGAGCCACGGTCACAAACACAGCACTCACTTCGTTGATGAGCGTAGGATCGCTCACCTTCAGCGCCCAGCGATTTTGCGTTTTATCGTCCACGTAGAAGAAACCCAAACTTTTCGCGGGAGTGCCCTTGGCTTGCGGCGATCCCCATACTGCAAAGCGATGTTTCGCGTTGATCGCACGACCTTGATCTAGATCAAAGGCATAGAACGTGAGAGTTTTGCCTTCCGTCACGAAAATCCGGCCAAACGCTTTAGTGGGCTTTCCGTTCGCGTCGGTGTCACGCACGTCGATAACGTGCAACTCGCGAGCCGTGAGGAGTTCCCGAATGTCCTTGCCCGCGGCGGTAAGCTGGCGTTCGAGATCCAAGGTGGCGCTGGCAACCCTCAGCTGATCCGAAAGCTGTGCGATGCGAACCTGCTGCGCAGTCAGGGAAGCGGCATCGTCAGCATGAAGCTGATTGATGCGCTGGATTTCGTTCCGGGCCTCGTCAAGTTGCTTGTCGCGGTTCTGCAATTCGGTGGGGAATGGCACGATCTGACTGGAGGCACGTTGAGTTTCGTTTTCGTGGCGGAGACTCTCCGCGGTTTTATTCGCCGTTCCGAGTTGAGTACGGAGAGTCTCGATCTCGCGCTGCTTTGCGGCGAGTGATTCGTTCAGCTGGGCGATCGTTGTATTCAGAGCCTTATTCTGTTGCTGAATCTGCGCGAGCCGCGCGGTCCCGCCGGGCGTGGCGCGGCTGTAAAGGCCGGGGCCATAAAGGAGAAGCAAAACCATCGCGGCCAGCGCCGCCATACCCGCCACTGCCGTGCCCAGTCGCCAAGTCCTTCTCGGGCTTGGTTCCTGCACTTGCGGGGAGAACACCACGCCTTCGCGCCTAGCCCGTAGCAGAAATCGCTCACGGATTCCGTCATCCGATTTCGTTCTCGTCTGTTGGAGATATTTGTGGATGGCCCCTTCGGTCAAAGGCAGGCCGGAACAGACCAGTTCGCGGAATTCTTCTGCCGCACGCAGGCAATCTCGGCACCGTTTGGTGTGTTCTCGCAACTCCATCTGCTCCCGGTCGCTCAACAGCGCTCCGGGGGACAAAGCAGCCAGTTCTTCAAAGCGTTCGTGATCACTCATCTCGTTTGCCGCTGGACTTTTCTCCGGTAATCACCGTGCGCAACTTTTTCAGACCGCGGTAATAGTGGTGCCGGACATTCGACACCGAATCGCCGGTCTTGTCGGCGATTTCGCTCATGGAAAGCCCGTCGTAGCTGGCTAGTTCGAGTACCCGACGCTGCTGCCGGTTCAGCCGAGCCAACCCTTGCCGCAATAGGTACGCGAGTTCGGGATACGAGAACTTGCCTAGTAACGAGCCGTTCCCCGAAGGATGAGTCTCGAGGTGGTCTTCGACGTCTGTCTCCTGATAGAAGTGTCTCGTCGCCAAGTGCTGCCTTCGATTCAAGGAGCGATGGTACGCATACTGAAGAATCCACGTCTTAGTATTGCCTTTGGAAGGGTTAAATTGTGCCGCGGCCCGAAAAATCTCAAGAAAAACGTTCTGCATCACGTCTTCGGCTTCCCCCCGGTCTCGCACGATCTTCAGGGCGATACTCAGGACCAGACGATGGTAGCGATCAAA
>DATKPS010000083.1:0-48916 GCA_035524015.1 Candidatus Sulfotelmatobacter sp. | reverse complement strand
AGGCCGCCATCATTCAGCATGGGAACGATTACTGCGCAGATTCAGCTGACGGAAGCGGAACTGAAGCTCCTGCAGACCCTGGTGTACCAGGAATGCGGGATGTACTTCGACGAGCGGCGATCGCATTTCCTGAAGGATCGCCTGCAGAGGCGTCTGAAGGCGTGCCAACTGGATTCGTTCTATAGCTACTATCGGTTGTTGACCAGCCGCGAGGGCCGCAACGAACTGGCGCTGTTGCTGGAAAATCTCACCGTAAATGAAACTAGTTTTTTCAGGAACCGACCGCAGTTAGAACTGCTTCAGAAGTCGGTGCTGGAAGAGATTCTGCATCACAAACAAGAGCGGCGGGATTGGAATTTGCGCGTGTGGAGCGCCGGCTGCTCGGCGGGGCAAGAACCCTACTCGGTGGCCATTCTGATATGCGATGCATTGGCTTACTACTATTTGCGGAATCCTCTTCCTTTTGACATGCCTTCGCCCAAGCCCCTGATTCCTCCGCCTTGGAAGCTGGAAATCGTTGCGTCGGATATCAGCTATGCGAGTCTGCGATCCGGCCAGGAAGGGCTGTACACCGAAGGGCAGATGGAGCCAGTGGACTACACGACGCGCTTCCGCTACTTCGAAAAGGCCGGGGATAAGTACGGGGTCAAGCAACAGCTGAAAGAGCTGGTGCAATTCGACTTTCACAACCTGAAGACGGAATTCCTGCCGCGGCGGAACGACATTATTCTTTGCCGCAACGTGATGATTTACTTCGATGAAGCAGAGCAAAAGCGATTGATCGACAAGTTCTGGCATTGCTTGAATCCGGGCGGCTATTTGTTTGTGGGACACGCCGAGAGCCTGTTTGGGCTGACACAGAAATTCAAGATGGTGCACGAAAACAATGGCACCGCTTACAAACGCCTTGAGGTGACCACTTGAGCTTTTTGCCCGAGGACCGGGGAGCGGAGCTTCGCGCGCTGTTCTTTGAAAGCGCGGCGGAGTTGCTGCAGGTGATCAACGATGTCGGATTGAAATTGGAGAAGAACTCCGCCGACGAGGAGTTGATCCGCAGCGTGCGGCGGGCGGTGCATACGCTCAAGGGCGATTCGGCGGCTTGCGGATTTACGAAGCTGAGCGAGATTAGTCACGAGTTGGAAGATGTGCTCACGCTGCAGGTTGCGCAGGAGCACGGACCGGGCATCGCCGAGGTGGTGCTTTCGGCCGTGGATTTGTTCGAAAGCATGCTGAGCGCTTACCAGAAGCAAGTAGAGCCACCGTCGGCGGATGCCTTTCGGCCTCTGCTGCACAAGCTGTTGCAGACTCCGGCGGGCGGACAAAAGGCTGGCGCTGGGGCGGGAACTGCCGCAGCGGTGATACCCGCGAGTTTCCGCTGGAATGAATATGAGAGGCTGATGGTTTCCGAGGCGGTGCTGCGCGGAGAGACGGTCTACAACGTAGCGCTGCGAATCGATCCGAACAGCCCAATGCGGGCGGCGGCGTTTCAGTTAGTGCGCAACGTTCTGCACGCATGCGGAACCGTGATTGCCCTGCGGCCGGAAGATAATTTGGCGGCCGCTTCGGTGGAGATTGTGGAAGCGGCGGTGGCGAGCACTCATCCGGTGGAACACATTGCGCACCGTTGCCGCATCCCGTCGGTGGTTTCCGACCTGCGTGTGGAACAGGCCAGCCACGAGGAATCGGCAGAGCACCAGTTATTGGGCGATTTGTTGGAAGCACATTCGGCGCAGGCGCAGGTCCATGCGGAACACGGAGCCGAGGCAGCCGCGGCCAAGCAGACGGCCGGGGCATCCGCAGTCGCCGCGGTGGCCGAAAGTTCACTGCGTGTAGATTCGGCACGAATCGATGCGGTCATGAACCTGGTGGGCGAGTTGATTATCGGCAAGTCTATGTTGCACCGGACCATGGCGGAATTCGATCAGAAACACGCAAAGGATCCGATGCGGGGGAAATTTGCGGAGGCGATCGCCTTTCAGTCGCGGGTTCTGGACGAGTTGCACAAATGCGTGCTGAAGATTCGGATGGTGCCGGTGGAGCAGTTGTTCCGCCGGTTTCCGCGTGTGGTGCGGGACGTGGCGAAGCAGTGCGGAAAGGATGTGGCGCTGGAAGTCACCGGCGAACACACCGATCTAGATAAGGGGATTCTCGACGCGCTGGCCGAGCCGCTAACGCACATAGTGAGAAACGCAGTGGATCACGGGATTGAATCGGCGGACGACCGGTTAGCGGCCGGGAAACCCGCACGCGGAACGATTTCGCTGAATGCTTTTCATCAGGGCACGCAGGTAGTGCTGGAAGTGACCGACGATGGACGCGGAATCGATTTGGACCTGGTACGGGAGCAGGCGGTACGAAACGGGCTGGTCAAACAGGACGATGCGCAGCGCCTGCTGGAGCAGGACATCCTGAATTTGATTTTTGAGCCGGGATTCAGTACAGCAGCGGAAGTGACGGAAATTTCCGGGCGCGGCATCGGTATGGACGTGGTTCGCACGGTGTTGGATCGGCTGAAGGGGACAGTGCATATCAAAACGGATAAAGGAAAAGGCACCACGATTCAACTGCGGATGCCGTTGACCCTGGCGAGTATCCAAACGTTGCTCTTCCGCGTGTCCGGACGCTTGTTTGCCGTGCCCCTTTCTTCTGTGATCGAGATTACCCGCATTAGTGAACAAGAAGTGCATCGAGTGGATCAGCGAGAAGTGCTGCGTTTGCGGGAACAGGTGCTGACCCTGGTGCGGCTGAATCGATTGAGCCGCATCCACGCGGTAGAAGACGTTGCCGGGAAAAAGAAAAAGAGCTTTGTGGTGGTGATAGGGCAGGCGGAGAAGCGGTTTGGATTGGTAGTAGACAGTATGGTGGGCGAGGAAGAACTGGTGATCAAGGCGCTGCCGGGGGAGATCGTATCGAGCGACCTGGTGAGTGGGGCGTCGATCCTGGGAGACGGAACGGTGGTGTTGATTCTGAACGTTCCGACGATTCTGAGCCGGTTGTCGCGGTCCATGCCTTTGGGAGCCATCGCATGAAAGAGCGAGTGCGTGTTCTGGTAGTGGATGACTCCGCGTTGATGCGGAAACTGATTCCACTCATTTTGGAGAGAGATCCCGACATTGAGGTGGTCGGGACGGCCATGGATGGGGCATTTGCGCTGAAGAAGATTGCGGAATTGCAGCCGGACGTGGTGACGCTGGATCTGGAAATGCCGCGCATGGACGGAATTGAGACGCTGCGTACGATTATGCGGCATATTCCGTTGCCAGTGATTGTGTTCAGCACGCATTCTCGGGAAGGCGCGTACTCCACATTTAAAGCTTTGGCCTTGGGAGCGATCGACTTCGTGGCTAAGCCGAAGGATGCGGCGGCGGGAAACCTGGATCCCGTGGCGTACCAATTGGCAGAAAAGATCAAGGTGGCCAAGCGAGCTGGCGGCTCCAAGAAGATCCTGAAGCTGGAGGTAGAACCGCCAGTGCCTCCCCGGAAGAATCGCACGCGAGCGGCCGTGGCACCGAGCCGCATGATCGCGATTGGCGTGTCCACGGGGGGCCCAAACGCGCTGCAGTACGTTTTGTCGCAGATCCCCGCCGATTTCCCGGCAAGCTTTGTGATTGTGCAGCACATGCCGGAGGGATTTACGGACATGTTCGCGCGGCGGCTGGATGAATGTTGCGCCCTGGATGTGCAGGAAGCCAAATCCGGCGATTTGCTGCTGGCCGGGCGGGTGCTGATTTGCCCGGGGAACCGGCACATGATGGTGCGACGGATGCCACGTGGGGAGATGGTGGTGCTGTCCGACGGAGCTCCGATCAACGGACACCGGCCGTCGGTGGATGTGCTGTTCCACTCGGTGGCCCAGGAATTTGCGCTGACGGCAGTGGGCATATTGATGACGGGAATGGGTGACGACGGGGCGGAAGGATTGGGCGCCATCAAGGCGGCGGGAGGAGTGACCATCGCGCAGAGCGAGGACACTTGCGTCGTCGGTGGAATGCCACGAGCGGCAATTACCAAGGGATACGCGACGAAGGTTGTGCCGCTGGATGGGATGGCTGCGTACTTGATTCACCAGTACGGGCAGAGCAGCGAGAAAACGGAATCTACGGACAAGGAAAAATCAGAAAAATTGGAAAAGGCACCAGTTTCAACTCCGCGAGCCTGAGGGGCGAACGGAGCAAAGGAGAAGGGTCATGCAACAGTTTTCAGCGCTACTTCGGAAAGACCAGCAGCCGGTCCGGTATCTGGTGGTGGACGACTCCGTCTTTGCCCGCAAGAACCTCATCAAGATGATTGAGATGTTCGGCGGGGAAGTGGCCGGGGAAGCCGGAGATGGATTGACGGCGATAGCGGAATATAACCGGAGCAAGCCGGATATCGTGCTGATGGACATCACCATGCCGCAGATGGAAGGGATCGAGGCGGTGGAGCGCATCGTGCGGCAGCATGCGGATGCACGAATCGTGATGGTGTCGTCGGTGGGCTATCAGGAAAACATTCTGGCGGC
Source organism: Candidatus Sulfotelmatobacter sp. (assembly GCA_035524015.1). Lineage (GTDB taxonomy): Bacteria > Acidobacteriota > Terriglobia > Acidiferrales > UBA7541 > Acidiferrum. The sequence continues at coordinate 44,415 of DATKPS010000083.1, read as the reverse complement.
GTTACAGAAAGGCGCGAAGCACTTTGTGCAGAAGCCGGTGAAGCCGGAAGTGCTGTACGAAATTCTTCGCTACGTGCTCGGAGACGATCCAAATAGCGCGAACGCACCGGTGGCGCTCGCCGGGGAGACGCAGATATGAGAATGGAACTGATCCAGCCGTTCATTAATGCCGCGGACGCGGTTTTCGCGGAATCGCTGCAGGCGCCCACAAAGATTGTGGACCTGTCGATGGACGAGAATATTTACCGGCGCAAGGGAGTGGCGGCGCTGATTGCGATCAAGGGCGACATCGAAGGCCGAGTGATTCTGGATCTGGCGCCGGATGTAGCCATGAAGGTTGCGGGACATTTGGCGGGAAGTCCGATGCCAGAGAGCGAGCAAGTAGTGCGGGAAACGGTTTGCGAACTGGCGAATATGGTGATCGGCAATTCGGTGACCCTGCTGAACGATCAGGGCTTCCGCTTCAAGGTCTTTCCCCCAGAGATCCATATGAGCGAAGAGGGGCTGGCGGGAAGCATTGACACCGAAGCGATGGTGTTGTGTATCGAGACGCCTTGCGGGCAGATTTACTTGAACATTGCGATGCATTATTTGCACCGGCGTCGTCGCGAGCAAGCGGCCATCCCCGCGCTCGATTAAGAGTTCCTCACTACGGTCCGGCCGAGCAGGGTGTACCTTCTGCACCCTGCTTCCCCATCTCTTCGTGAAGCTTGTAGTACACTCCTACCGTTCCGTTGGTTGAATCCTGAATTTTTGCGGAGGCGCATGTTGACGCGTGCTTTGTGGGCTACGTGTTTGTTTTTGTTGGTTTCGATTGCGGCTTTTGCGCAGGCGGGAGCTTCGCCGGACACGCCAGAGGCGGGGTCAAGCGAAGACATCCGCAAGGCGACAACGGAAGCGCAGTTTTTGTCGCCCTGGGTTTCGTATGTGCCGGCGTCGAGCAGCGTGCCGTCTCCCCGTGCATTTTTTGGACGAATCATGGGCGCCCCGGGCGAGTTGGTGAATGCGGAGAAAGCTTATGCATATTGCCGAGCGCTGGCTGGGGCGTCGCCCCGTGTGCGCGTGTTCACGATAGGAAGGTCGGAAGAAGGGCGCGAAATTCTGCTGGTAGCGATTGCCGATGAAAAGGGAATCGCGGAACTGCAGCAATTAAAATCGGCCACGGCAGCGCTAGCGGATCCTAGAAAGACTGATCCACCGGCTGCAGAGAAACTGATTGCGCAATCGCGACCGATTTATTACTTCAATGCCGCGCTGCATTCGGACGAGACCGGCTCGACGGAATCGGTGCTGGAGTTAGCGTATCGCCTGGCGGTGTCTGAGCAGCCGATGATTCGGAAGATTCGGGAAAACCTGGTGGTGCTGATTAATCCGGTGTCGAATCCAGACGGGCGAGATAAGCAGGTGGAGTGGTTCTACCGGTATTTGAAGGGGAAAACAGACCGCGCCAGGTTGCCGAGGCAGGCTCCGCCGTACTGGGGAAAATATGTGTTCGTCGACATTAATCGCGATGCACATCAACTGACGCAGGAACCCACAAAGGCAGTTTCGCGGATGTTTTTCGAATGGCATCCGACGGTGGTGCACGATCTGCATGAAGGCGTGCCGCTGCTGATGACGTGGAACGGAACCGGCCCGTACAATCCGCACGTAGATCCCATCACGTTGAGCGAATTTCTGGCGATGAGTTTTTATGAAGTGCAGACCATGACGGGAATGGGCATGCCGGGCGTGTCTACATGGGATTTCGGTGAAGGATTTTCGGAGTTGTACCTGGATTCCGTGGCCATGAATCACAACGCGATTGGGCGAGGTTTCGAGACCTTCGGGAATGGTTCCGCAGAGACAATGATGCGGTCAATTCGGGAAGAGGGCGCCACGAAAGAGTGGTACCGGCCACTGCCCGTGGAAAAAGGGGAGTTTCTTTGGTCGGCGCGCGACAACGTGAATTACAACGAAACCGGGATGCTCGCGGCGTTGGATTATGTGGCCAGCAACGCGCCGCAGTTTTTGCGGAATTTCTATACCAAGGGTCTGCATTCGTACCGGTTAGGGCTGGATGACCCGCCTTTTGCGTTTGTGATTCCGCAGGATCAAGGCGATCCCGAGCGCGTGGCGCAGCTGGTAGCGCGATTGATGAGCCAGCATATTGAGGTGAGTCGCGCGAAGGCTCAACTGATTTTGAAGGAAGGAACATTTCCAGCGGGTACCTACGTGGTGCGGTTGGACCAGCCCTACCGCAATTACGCCGTGGATTTGTTGACGCCACAGAATTATCCGAAGGACGCGAGTGAACCTTACGACGATGTTTCCTGGGATTTGCTGGCGCACTACCACCTGCAAGCTACGGCTACAGCGGATTCCACGGTGCGCTCGGCGAATCTCGAGTTATTGACTGAGGCACCGCATGCCGAAGGGAAAGTTGAAGGGAACGGCGGAAGCGTTTTTCTTTTGGACGATACGGGACAGGAAGAGTTGCTGGAAGCGCGCTACCGGCTCGCGAAGTTCGAGGTACAAATTGCAGAGAAAACGTTTCAGTCGAGTGCAACTTCCTTTCATGCCGGAAGCTGGATCATTGCGGATCAACCAGGAATACGCGAGGCATTGCAGGGCGTTGCGAAAGACTTGGGACTGAATTTCGTTGTGGCTAGTGCGATGCCGGAAGTTGCGCATCATGCAGCGAAGGCACCGCGGCTGGGCGTCTGGGTACCGTGGGCGGATACGGATTCGATTGGGTGGGTGCGGTATTCCCTGGATCAAAGAAAGGTGCCGTATATCTATTTACGAGACGAAGATATCCGCGCAGGTAAATTGAACGAGAAGATTGATGTGCTGCTATATGGTCACGTCGATCTGGAATTGGCGGAACAGATTCAGGGAATACCGAAGAACTGGGGCCCAATGGCGTTCAAGAAGACCGCGGAGACGCCGAGTTTGGGCACACCCGCGGAGTCCGACGACATTACCGGCGGAATTGGATGGGAGGGACTGGAGCAAATTCAGCAGTTTGTGGAGCACGGCGGGCTACTGGTGACGCTGGGAAGCGGCACGATGTTGGCGTTGGAAGGCGGAATCGTGCGAGGAGTGCGGCGGAGCGCGGGCGGTGTGCCGCGCAGTTCGCAGGGTGGAGGGACGGAGAGTGCAGCCGCTGCCCAAAACGCGGAGACACGCACTCCGGGGTCGCACGTGCGGGTGACCTTCGATCATCCGGAGCATCCGATCGCTTACGGATACGGAGAGCGGACCTATGTCTTCCGGCAGAATTTCCCACTGTACGCGCTACCGCGACGCTGGTTGCGGATGGCCTATTGCACAACGTGCCTGGACGGTCCTGTGGACAAGAGCAGCGTGGTACTGGAATGGGGAGATAAGGAGGGAGCGCCCTTTTTGGTAAGCGGACAGGTTTGGGGAGAAGGGAACTTGATTGGACGTCCGGCGATCCTGGATTCACCGGTGGGACAGGGACATGTAGTGTCATTTAACTTCAACCCGCTGCACCGGGATTTGAATCGCGGGGATCAGCGGATGTTGTGGAACGCGATTATGAATTGGCAGGCGATTGTAGCGGGAGGGACGAAGTAAAAACTGGCTGCGGCGGCACGTGGCGTGAAGGCGGCAGCAGGGCTGCCGCTGAGCGATTCGCGTTTCATTTGGGTTTGGCGCACCGGCGGGAGCGCGGCTCCCGCACTCCAGGAAGAGCCGGCATGGAGACTAGTCCGGTGGGCGGAGGTACGCAGCGCCATGGCGAAAGAGTCCGGCGCTGGCGATGGGTTGCGAGAAGACGATGCGGATGGGTACGAAGATGGCGCCCGCTCCAGGCGTATAGGGGACGGCAACCTCCAGGCGAGTTCCTTCCGGATAGCGATTGCGGCTGCGGAAACTCATCCCGCCTTTCGACAAATCCTCGCACACAGCAATTTCTTCCTGGAAGCCGCGGCGGCGAATGCACGCGAGGACCCGCGCTTTAACACGAGTGCGGTTGCGACGGGGCACCACGCGTTCTTCCACCGCGCTGCGCGAAGGGAGCACCTCGTCGACCAGGGATTCGGAATGCGCCTCAATCCAAATTGATGGAGAATCGCAATGTTTGCAGTGGCGCGCGACGCATTTGCGAATTTCGAAGGATTTCAACTCCATCTCATTGAGATAAACGACCTCGCGACGCTGGCAGAAACTGCATTCCATGAGCAAACGCGCGAGTGCTTCCTCGGCCTTGTGGGGCGCGGGAAAATCGATGTCCCAGAAGTCGACACGCGGGTCGAGAATGGCGATGGCGTAAATAAACCCTTCGGGCTCGCGATCGATTTCGGCGACAATGCGGGCGCGCACGGTTTTGGCCTGGTCGCCTTCGAGTTTGCGGTGCAGGGTGAGCTCCTGGCCGGGAAACAATTTTTCCTGAAGACGGATGACGCCGCCGTTGCGGCTGACGAGAAGGGTTTGCGCATTCTGGCGTATGGCCATGCCAGAGGAGGCGAACCAAGACGTCTCTACCTGCAATTGCAGGCTGACGCGGTCGCTCTGACGAATACCTTCGGCGATCATGGAAGAAATCGAAAGTGGGATGACTACCGATTCAGGCTAACATGCGCTGAGGCCGCTTCCAGGGCCGGGACGCAGGCGCTTTGTCGTACCCACTAATAGCGCGGAGGGAGCCTTCGGGGCATGTTACTTTTACGCGCCTTTGCGTCTGGACGCGGTTTCCACCAGCGCGCCGGTAAGCCAAACTAAAGGGCATTGGGTGCATCAAGCCGCCCTGATGCACCGAGGATGAGAACGAGTTTCTGAAAGTCATCCAATGGATAAAGTGATTCCCATGACCGGCCGATTGTCGGCTGGGCCATCTCGTTTGAGCGGAGTGCGCGACCGTCGGTATACCATCCGGTACCCATTTGCGGCGGATGCCGAGCTCATCGACATGGAGACGGGCAAACAGGTCACGGGTGTAACATCGGACGTATCGTTGGGCGGATGTTTCATCTGTACCAGCAAATCCCTGCCATCGAATTCGCGGGCACGCCTGCGACTGACCCGCAAAGACCAAGTCCTGGATACCTTAGTGATCGTGCGGATTGTGAAGCCACGCATCGGGCTGGGCGTAGAGTTTTTTGATCTGGAGCCCCCGAACGATCGGGTGCTGGCGAATTGGATTGAGTCGCTGCAAAAGCGATAAGTTCCGAAAAACGAAACGTTAGTTTGATGAGACTATTTTGTGGGTGTGTCCAGTGGGTGGGCGCTTTTCTCGTAGAACTCGTTTTGCAGTTTCAGGCTTTCGTCGTCAGCCTTGACCGCTTTGATCGCACGAACCACGGCGTTGATCCAGCTTTGTAGATCCGCTTCCCCTTGTTCCTTGGTGGCGGTGCTGCCATCGCCGGAATAATGGTTGGGAAAGCGGACGTACCACCAGATTCCCGTGTAGACATTTTCCGGCAACCTCAGGCGCTTCTGGTCCGCCCCAGACTCTTCCTTGGCGCGGTCGATGTGCACCAGGTCAGGATGAGTCACCAAAGTGTTGGAGGTTTCCGATTCGCCGGCGTGCCAGTCGGGCCCGGTTTTTTCAGCGCCGATTTTCTTGGTTGGCTCGTGCCCCCACTGGACATAAACGACGTAGTCGTGAGGTTTGTACAGTTGCGTTTGCGCGAAGTAAGGCAGCAGGCTTTCGTTGCCACCGTGGCCGTTCACAATGATCACTTTTTTGCAGCCGTTACGGGCCATTTCGTCGGTGGTTTCCTGGAGCAGGCGCAATTGCAGGTCGGGGCTATAGGCGATCGTGCCGGGCTCGTGCTTGGCTTCGAAAATCTGCCCTGCAAAATATTGAGGGAAAATGATGGCGTACTCCTGCTGCGCAGCATGTTCGGTGACATAGCGAACATTCAGAAGGTCGGTGCCGATGGGGAGATGCGGGCCGTGCTTTTCCAGAATGCCGAAGGGAAGAAGACAGGTGCCTTGGGCCTTGACGATAGCTTGCTTGAAATCGCCGGCGGTGAGTTCTTCCCACTTGGTAGAGAATTTGGTCTGCGCGTGAGCCGGAGCGACGGCGGTAACGAAAATCGTGAGGATTAAAACGATACAGCGACGCATGGAGGGCCTCCTTGGTGGTCGCAGGCATTGTACATCGGAGGAAAGGATGGGCCGTAGGGTGCGAGCGAGTTGGGAATTGGTGATCGTGCGGACATGGGGCGCAGGAGTCCTACGCCCCTACGGGAAAGGTCAGCGGTGTAAAGCCGCTGCTACCGTCGTGGCGCTTATGGCTTTGCGTCTGCTTCCGCGCCGGGCATTACGTTCTTTAAAGGTTGCTGGAGCTGCTGCTCCAGTTCGGGATGCGGGAAGGGTTTACGCGGCAGCATCTGATCGCGCATCGCTGCGTCATAAACAAAGATGGCTTCAACGAATGCGGCTTGCGCCAGATCTGCTGGCTGTAGGCGCTCGTAGGTGTCCATGTTCGAATGGTGGGTGCGCTCGGCATAGTCGAGCGGGTCCTGAATAAACTGGAAGCCGGGAATGCCGACGGCGTCGAAGCTGAGATGGTCCGTGCCGCCGGTGTTGCGCAAAGTAATGGTGGTGACGCCCACATCTTTCAGCGGTTCCATCCACTGCTTGAAAATGGGGCCAATCGCGGCATTTTGTTGGAGGTAGATGCCGCGAATCTTGCCGCTGCCATTGTCGACGTTGAAGTACGCTGAGATTTTCTCCTGCTCCGGTTTCACCTGGATGGGCCCGGTGATTTTGCGAATGAACGCCGGAAGATTGACCTGGTCGGGTTCGGTGGAACGGGGAATCTCGCCGAAATGTTGCGCCACGTAGGCTTGCGAACCGAGCAGTCCCTGTTCTTCGCCGGTCCAGAGAGCGACGCGAATGGTGCGACGCGGCTTGATGTGCAGGGTGTTGAGGATGCGCATGACTTCCATGGCGACGACAGTGCCCGCACCATTGTCGGTCGCGCCAGTCGCAGAGATCCAGGAGTCGAGGTGTCCGCCGACCATGACCACTTCATCTTTCAGCTTGGGGTCGGTACCGGGAATTTCCGCGATGGTATTGGCGGCGTGCTCGTGATCGCCGGTGAATTGGGACTGAATATTCACCTCCAGCGTGACCGGAACGTTGGCCTTCAGCAGACGATAGACGCGGCCATAGTTTTCAATGGCAGTGACCGCGAGGGGCAAAGGATTGGCATGGTCCCGCTGGTAGACGCGTCCACCGAAGCTGGAGCCATTGTCATCGAAAATGGTGCCGCCGGAACCGCCACCGTTTTCGCCGTCGCGGCTGGGCAGCAGAACCGCGACAACTTGTTCGTCGGCAAGAAATTTGCCGGTTTTCTCGCGGAGCTGGGCGCGGCGCAGATAGGCTTGCAGGTCGCGATAGAACGGCGTAGCTAAGACAGGATATTCCTCAATCTTTTTCAGTTCGGCGTCGTCGTCGCGAGTGAAGAGCGGTTTATCGACGGGTTTCACGTCGCGCATGTCACCAAGCAGGACGATTTTTCCGGCGAGCTTGCCCTTATATTTGTCGAAGTCCTTTTCGTCCTTGATGTCCACCCAGACCGCGGCGGCGGTGACCGGACCTTTGGTTGCCGGCGACCATGGCGCTGCCTGAGCAATGAACACGGCGGTGTCGGGAGAGGTCATGCGCACCCAGGTATTCAGCTGTACCCAGCCCATGCCAAACTCGCCCCAATCTTCCAAGTGGGCGTTGGCGCAGCCCATGGCCATGAATTGGTCGCGGGTCCATTCATTGGCCTTCTTGAGATTCGGCGAACCAGTCAGGCGCGGACCGATTCCATCGGTTAATGCCGAGGCGTACTCCATGACGTGCGAATGGCTGAGAGCCTCGGTGCGGATACTGGCATAGGCGGAATAATCGAGGGTTTCCGTGGCTGGTTGAGGCAGTTCGTAGGAAGGCTCGGGTGGCTCCTTGGGAGCCTCTTTCTTTGCTTTGTCAGCGGCGAAGACAGAAAGGGACAGGCACGCGAGCAAACAGCAACTAACCGTAAAGAAGTTTTTGGACGGCATCTGGTTTCCTCGGGAGATGAAGAACGGGAGGAGCATAGCAAAGCAGGCGGGAATTTACCAAGGCGGGATGGCAATCATAAGTTGAAAGGCACGGGAATCGTATGCGCAAGGGATGGAGGCAGGCTGGATGGGAAGCCTCGAGCGGCGCGCAGCGGTCGTGAAGCAAGGATGATGTGATAAAGTAGCCCGCACGTCAAAAAGGAGAATTATGAAAATTGTCGTGCTCATTGCGCGCATCCTGTTGGGCCTGATCTTTGTGGTGTTTGGAGCGAATGGGCTGCATCCATTCTTGCCGATGCCGCCGCCTCCGGGTGGGCTGGCGGGCCAGTATGTTACGGCCCTGTTTCAGTCGCACTATGCGGTGGTGCCGTTTCTGGTGCAGCTGCTAGGTGGAATCCTGTTGCTAGCAGGCTGGTATGTGCCGTTGGCGCTGGCGATCCTCGGACCGGTGATCGTCAACATTTTGTGCTTTCACTTGTTTCTATTCCGAGACGGATTGCCGACGGCAGTAGTGGTGGCCACTCTCTGGTTCGTCCTCTTCTATTACTATCGGCGGTCATTTGCGGGAATTTTCGAAGCTCGCCCGCGACCCGTTTAACAGACGCAGGGGCCGGTTGACCCCGAGCAAAGTCACGGCAAAGCGGTATCAGTAAAAATGACGAAAGTGGATATTTGAAAATACCACGCAACGAGTGATGCTACTTCCGGCTGCAGCGCATCGTTGGCCAAAAGAGAGAGGCACACTCCAATGCTTAAGAAACGACACTTCAGGATCAGTGCAATCTGGCATGGCGTATTAGTGGCGGGCGGACTGTCCTTACTGCTTGCTGTGGGTATACCGGCGCAGACAAATACAGCGAACGCGGCGACGACAACGCAGCGAGACGGGCAATGCGACTTCGATTTCGAATTGGGTACATGGAAAATTCATCTGAAGAAACTGGACCATCCGCTAACGGGATCGACAACGTGGGTTGAGTTTGATGGTACCTCAGTGACACGCAAGGTATGGGATGGCCGGGCACAACTGGAGGAATTCGAAACGGATGGCGCCGCGGGGCATATCGAGGGTTTGACTTTACGGCTGTACAACCCGAAATCGCACCAGTGGAGCCTGCATTGGGCCAACGCTAAGGACGGAATTTTGGGCGTGCCAACGATTGGAGAGTTTAAAGATGGCGTAGGAGAGTTTTACGATCAGGAAGAATTCAATGGCCGGACGATTTTCGTGCGCTATATCTGGTCAAGGATTACGCCGAATACGGCGCACTTTGAGCAATCCTTTTCGACCGACGGCGGCAAAACTTGGGAAGTGAATTGGATCACGGACCAGACGCGTGTGGATCAAGCGTCGAAGAAGATACAGTGAGTGGTCCTAAGTCGAGGTATTCCTGAATTGAACGCAAGGCATGCGGAACTCCTGATACTGGCTACCGCTCGGGCTGAAACTTCTCCATCACGTAAACCATGAATCGCATTTCTTGAAAATGGCGCCGAATGGGGCAAAGCGCCAGGCGCGGGTCTGTCCTCGCGTCACAGACGGCAAAAGCCGGCTTGGCTAGGCTCGTCCGTGTATGTCGGCCAGTTCGCACCGATTTTCCTTGATTTAGAAGAAGTGTGGGCAAAAGTGCCCCGATTGAGGTAATCTTGTGCACCAAAGCTAAATTTCTGTGACTATTCCTACAACCGCAATCGGAAACATTGTCTGACTTCCCGTCGCTCACGAAGATCTGGCAGTGCGCCGTCCGCAATACGGGGGAGATTCGATGATTGAGTGTGGTTATTCGTTCGTTTGGCTACCGCCTTGTAAGGTAAAGACTCCTCAAAAACTTGGAAGAATCCTTTGGTTAACGTTGGTCGCTACAGCGATGTTCTGCGCTGGGTGTTCTACGCAGGTAGAGAAGCCCGCGCCGCCACCACCGGGAGTTACTGTCACGCCCGTGGTCCAGAAGGACGTACCGATTTACCAGGAATGGGTCGGGACGATGACGGGAAACGTCGATGCGGAAATTCGCCCGAAAGTGGAAGGCTTTCTGTTAAGCCGGCTTTACGCCGAAGGTTCTTACGTCACCAAGGGGCAGGCGATGTTCCAACTGGACAAGCGGCAGGCGCAGGCCGCCGTGGAGCAGGCCACCGGCAACCTGGAGCGCGCGCGAGCGGCGTTGGCGCAGGCGCAGATAGACGTGAACCGCTACACGCCGTTGGTGGCGCAGCGGGCGGTGAGTCAGGCCGAATTGGATAAGGCACAAAGTTCCGCGCGGGCGGCTGCGGCCACGGTAGATGCGGACCAAGCTGTGCTGGACAACGCCAAGTTGAATCTGGGCTGGACTACGGTGACGTCCCCGATCTCGGGAATTGCTGGTGTGGCCAAGGTGGGCATCGGCGATTTGATTACACCTACAACGGTGATGACGACGGTTTCCAACGTCAATCCGATTTACGTCGATGTGAGTATCGCTGAACAGGATTATCTGCGTTTCCAGGGCGAAAAAGCTCCGACCAGGGCGCAATATTTGCAACTGATTCTCGGCGACAACACAACGTTTCCGCAGCGCGGGCGAGTGCTGTTTGTGAACCGCGAAGTCGACTTACGCACGGGAACGATCCAGGTGCGCATGGAATTTCCAAATCCCGGAAATGTGCTGAGGCCGGGGCAGTACGCGCGGATTCGAGCCATGACCCAGTTGCGCAAGGGCGCAATGCTGATCCCGCAGCGCTGCGTTTCGGAACTGCAAGGAATCTACCAGGTCGGAGTCGTGGACAAAGACAATAAAGTCACCATCCGCACCGTAAAGCTGGGCCCGCAATATCAAGACATGTGGGTAGTCGACTCCGGACTGCAGCCTGGGGACAACGTCATCGTGGACGGATTGCAGCGAGTGCGCACAGGAATGACCGTGGCGCCAGCACCGTATAAGGATACGCAGGCCGACGCGGCGAACGGTGGCAAGTAGCCATGGCAAAATTTTTTATTAATCGCCCTATCGTCGCGATTGTCATTTCCATCTTGACGGTGATTGCCGGAGTGGTGGCCATGGCGCGGCTGCCGATCGCACAATTACCCGACATTGTTCCCCCGCAGGTGAACGTATCCGCCGTGTATACGGGCGCAGATGCCTTGACCATCGAGCAATCCGTAGCGACGCCGTTGGAACAGCAGATGAACGGTGTGGACAACATGCTGTACATGATGTCCACGAACGCGAATGACGGCACAATGAACCTGAAGGTTACCTACGATATCGGCACGAATGTCGACATCGATCAGGTGAACACGCAGAATCGCGTGTCACAGGCTAGTCCGAACCTTCCTACCTCGGTGAATCAGTACGGCGTGACGGTGAAGAAGTCCATGGGCTTGCCACTCGTGGTGCTGTCCATTTATTCACCGAATGGAACCTACAGCGGCCAATTTCTGGGCAACTACGCAACCATCAATATTAACGATGCGCTTTTGCGCGTACCGGGCGTGGGGCAAGTGACCAACTTCGGTGCCGCCGACTACGCCATGCGCATCTGGGTTAAGCCCGACCAGTTAACCAAACTTGGGTTGACGGTGACGGACCTGAGCAACGCAGTGCAGCAACAAAGCGCGGTGAATCCCGCTGGGCAAATTGGGGCAGAACCGGCGCCGAAGGGACAACAATTCACCTATGCAGTGCGCGCGCCGGGGCGGTTGGTGAACGCGGAGGACTTCGGAAACATTATCGTGCGGCAAAACCCCGATGGTTCGACCGTCCGGCTGAAGGACGTCGCGCGGATCGAACTGGGCTCGCTGAATTACCAGCAGATCGGAAGATACAACGGAAAGCCCGCGGTTATCGTGTGCGTGTATCAGGCGCCAGGTTCAAACGCGTTGGCAGTAGCGACCCAGGTGAAGGCGCAGATGGAGGCGTTGAAGAGCCAATTCCCGCAGGACCTGGACTACGTGGTTTCGTTGGACACCACGCTGCCGATTACGGAAGGCATGAAAGAAATTGTCCACACGCTGTTGGAAGCGATTGTGCTGGTGCTGCTGGTAGTTTTCCTGTTCCTGCAGAACTGGCGAGCGACGTTGATTCCACTGCTGGCCGTGCCGGTTTCGTTGATTGGGACGTTTGCGGTGTTTCCGATGCTGGGCTTTTCGATCAACACGCTTTCGTTGTTCGGGATGATTCTGGCGATCGGCCTGGTGGTGGATGACGCAATCGTGGTTGTGGAGGCGGTGGAGCATCACATCGAGCACGGACTCTCGCCCAAAGACGCCACGCTGAAAGCCATGGAGGAAGTCTCAGGTCCGGTGGTGGGTATCGCCTTGGTGCTTTCGGCGGTGTTTGTGCCGATGGCGGCGTTGGGCGGAATCAAAGGCCTACTGAACCAGCAATTCGCGATCACCATTGCGATTTCGGTGTTGATCTCGGCGTTCAATGCCCTGACGCTGTCGCCGGCTCTATCGGCGCTGTTGTTGCGTCCACGAAAGAAGAGTCGAGGACCACTGGGGAAATTCTTCGACTGGTTCAACCGGGTATTCACAACTATGACCGGCGGGTATGTGAACTTGAGCCACGTGCTGATCCGCCGTTGGGTGCTCTCGATGTTGTTGTTGGTCGGCATGTCCGTTGTGGCGGTGATGATGGGAAAGAGTCTGCCGACCAGCTTCATCCCGGAAGAAGATCAGGGCTACGCATTCATTCAGGTGCAACTGCCAGATGCTTCGTCTCTACAGCGTACGGACGCCGTGTTGCGCAAGGTGGACGACATTCTGGCGCACACTGAGGGCGTAGCAGGCTATGACGCGATTGCCGGTTTCAGCCTCCTGTCGAATACCTCGTCTACGTATAGCGGCTTCTACTTTCTGGAGCTGAAAGATTGGAGCGAACGGCAGACCCCAGAACTGTCGGCCAAAGGGATCATGCAGACGTTAAACCGGAAAATGCAGGCGACCATTCCGGAAGCGATCTCGTTCGCGTTTGGCCCCCCGGCTATTCCGGGATTGGGCACAGCAGGGGGATTCACGTTCATGTTGCAGGACCGTAGCAGCGGAACGGTGCAGCAACTGTCCGACATGCTGGACAAACTGACCACGGCCGCGCGAAAGCGGCCGGAGCTGGCTTCGCTGGTGAGCACATTTCGTCCCTCGGTGCCGCAGTTGTATGTGGAAGTGGACCAGGATCGCGTGTTGAAGCAAGGTGTGCAGTTTGCCGAGGTGTATCAGACCTTGCAGGCGTTTCTTGGCGGGACCTACGTGAACCAGTTCAACCGCTTTGGGCGGCAATGGAAGGTCTACTTGCAAGCGGAACCGGAATACCGCACCAGCGCCGACAAAATTAACAATTTCTACGTACGCAACGTGAAGGGCGACATGATGCCTTTGGCGTCGCTGGTGTCCATCAAGCGCGTTTCCGGACCGGAGTATACCAACCGCTTCAATCTGTTCCGAAGCATTCAGATCAACGGCAGTCCGGCGCCCGGCTACAGTTCCGGCCAGGCCATGGCCGCGATGGAGCAGGTGGCGAACGAAGTCTTGCCCGCCGGATTTGGATATGCGTGGAGCGACATGTCGTTCCAAGAGAAGAAGGCGGAAGGCGGACAGGCGATGGTGTTTGGGATGTCGTTCCTGTTTGTGTTCCTGATTCTGGCGGCCCTGTACGAGAGTTGGTCGCTACCGTTCAGCGTGCTGCTGTCGGTGCCCGTGGCGGTGCTGGGCGCCTATGGGGGATTGCTGTTGCGAAAATTCGACAACAACGTGTTCGCGCAGATCGGCTTGGTGATGCTCATTGGGCTGACTGCGAAGAATGCGATTCTGATTGTGGAGTTCGCGATTTTGGAAGCGGCGAAAGGGAAGGGAATTGTGGATGCGGCGCTGGAGGGCGCGCGATTGAGGTTACGACCGATTCTGATGACCTCGTTCGCGTTCATTCTGGGTTGTGTTCCGTTGTGGGCGGCGAAAGGCGCCGGAGCGATCGGGCGGCAGGTGCTGGGCAGCTCTGTGATCACGGGCATGGGTGCGGCCAGCGTCCTGGGAATTTTCCTGGTGCCGGTTTTGTTTGTGGTGGTGGAGCGCATCGCGGGGAAAGACAAGAAAGCGGCCGCAAAAGTACCGGACGGAGCCAAGCTGGAAGGAGGGCATGACTGATGCGAAAGATCATCGCAGTCACACTGCTTCTTCCACTGCTGCTGACCGGATGTAATCTCGGGCCGAAGTACAAACGTCCTGTGGTTCAGCCGCCAACCAGTTTTTATACGGAAGAACAAAGTCACCAGATTTCCGTCGCCGATCAGGCGTGGTGGGACTTATTCAAGGACCCCGTTTTGCAGGGCCTGATTCGCGAGGCGCTGCAGAATAACTACGACTTGCAATTGGCGGTGGCGCAAGTGGAACAGCAGAAGGCGTTATTGGGCGTGACGCGTTCGCAGTTCTACCCGCAGGTAGCGTATGACGGCAATATTTCCGGTCAACAATCGCTGGCGCTGCCGAATCACACGTATTATTCCTACAGCTTTACGAGTTTTTGGGAAATCGACCTGTTCGGCCGCATTCGCCGAATGACCGACGCGCAGCGTGCCGTATATTTCTCGAGCGAAGAGGCACGTCGCGACGTTCGTTTGATGATTATGGCGGAGGTTGCGCAAGGATATTTCCAGTTGCGGGCTCTAGACGAGCAACTGGAGATTTCGCGACGCACGGTGAAAAGCTTCCAGGACACCCTGGATATTTTTCAGCACCGTTTGGAAGGCGGCTACGCGTCCGGATTGGAAACGGCACGCGCGCAAGCAGCGCTTTCGAATGTGGCGGCCACCATCCCGCAAATAGAAAGCCAGATCGTGGCTCAGGAGAATGCGCTGGACCTGTTGTTGGGACGCAATCCTGGACCCATCGCCCGAGGGGCAGCGCTGGTGGATCAGTACGATCCACCCGATGTGCCTGCCGGTTTGCCGGCCACTCTTTTGGAGCGGCGGCCCGACTTACGGGAAGCGGAGCAGAATCTGATTGCCGCAAACGCAAATGTGGGTGTAGCAAAGACCAATTTTTTCCCGACGATCTCGTTGTCGGGCCTGTTTGGCGGGCTCAGTCCACAGCTTTCCGAACTTACGGGAGCGGGCAAGGCTTGGACGGTCGCCGGGGATTTCACGGGTCCGATCTTCACGGGCGGGCGGCTGAAGAATCAGTATCGTGCGGCGCTGGCGCAGCGGGACCAGGCCAAGATTTCGTTCGAAAAGTCAGTAACGCAGGCGTTTGGCGAAGTATCCACGTCGCTGTCGGCGCATGAACAATTGGCCAAAGCGTACAAGGAGCAGTTGGTGTCGGTGGACGCGTATCGCGAGTCGGTGCGCCTCTCGACGCTGCGCTACGACAGCGGCCTGGCCAGTTATCTGGATGTAGTGGACGCGCAGATCCAAATGTATCCCGCAGAGACAGCCAGCGTGAATTATGACCTTGGGCGCAAACTGGCGCTGGTGAGCTTGTATCAGGCACTGGGTGGAGGCTGGAATCTCAGCGACGCGCAGTGGAGCGGCACCGCCACAAGTGCCACTCCGAGCAACACCACAACACCAACCCCGTGAAGTGGGTGTCGTAGTTAAGTTAGCGATTCGCGGCTGCGGTCTCGCAGAGCGAGGACGCCGACAGTGGCAAGAATGGCGGCGAAACACAGATAAATTGCGGGCGCCATGCTGCTCGTGGTTGCTCTCATCAGTGCCACTGCTACCATTGGTGCAGTTCCACCAAAAATGCCGATGCCAATATTAAACGCTACGGCGTGGGCACTTACGCGATAGCGCGGCTCGAATTGCTCGGACAGCATCGCCGGCGCGTTGCCCATCACCACGGCAAGCAGAAACGCAAAGACCAATTGCGCTATCCACAAACCAAAGACGCCGTGGCTACCCACCAATTGGAACGCTTTCCAGGAGAAGATCGCCTCCGCGAAAAAGGCTACGGCGAGAGCGGTGCGACGAGTCCAAAAGCGGTCCGACAGCCAGCCGAACAGCGGCACGACGAAGAGCGCCAAAGCTTGTCCCGAGGCATTGATCCGCAACGCTTGCTGATCTGCGATATGCGCGAATTCGTGCGCGTAGGTGGGAAGCAGGACCATCGTCACGTAGTTCACAATGCCGTAACCGGCAGTGAATAGCAGCGTCGCCAACAAAATCCAGGGCTGTGCCTGAATCGCTTGCCGCAGAGGGGCTACGCTTCGCGGTTGTGCTGTTACTTCCGCTTCCGATTTGGTTTCGGGAAGATGCCGCCGTAGAAGGTACGCTGCCGAAGCAATGACTCCACCTGCCAGAAAAGGAACACGCCACGCCCAGGCTGTCAGAGTCACAGGACTGGCCAGTGTGGTGACTGTAGCGGCGGCGGCCGACCCGAGTAGCATCCCGGCCGTTGAGCCTAAATTGGCGATGCTGCCCGCGAATCCGCGGCGGCCCGGTGGAGCAGACTCCACAAGATAGGTCACGGAATCCACGAATTCACCACCAACCGAGAATCCTTGGAAAAGGCGAATGACAATCAGAAGCAGCGGCGCCCAAACACCAAGCGTACGGTAGGTGGGCAAGAAACCTACCGCGACGGTGGACAAGCCCATCAGCAGCACCGAAAGCGTTAACACGAAGCGGCGGCCTAGGCGGTCGGCCAAGTGCCCGAGCGCCACCGCCCCAATGGGCCGCATCGCAAATCCGCCGGCAAACCCGCCATAAACGGCCAGAAGGGAGGCGATTCGATCATGGCCGGGGAAAAACAGCGAGGCTAGAACAGGGGCGAGTAAGCCATAGAGCCCAAAGTCATACCATTCGAGCAGATTGCCGATAGCCCCTGCGAGGATGATACGGATGTTGTGTTTCATGTGCGGCAAAAGCCGAATCTCGCTGTTTCGAATGTTGATGATTGCGCCCTTGGTCAGATGCGGACCGCTAAAATGTAGGGCCAACGTTAGCCATTTGGATGTGCGCAGAATCCAAAATGTCACGCTTTTGCTCTAATCCGCCACTGGGGTCGCCAAAGACACACGATAGAGCAGGCCCGGAAGGGGCGGCACGCTCGGTGGGCGAAAAAGACGAATCAGACGGGACAAACGGACCAATACGTCTCAGCCTTCTGGGTTGCCCAGTGACTGGGCTAATCTTTCTCCGGTGCAGTGCTTTCTAAGAATGAATGAGATGAACCAGCGACTTCTTCTGCGAATTAGTTTGACGCTTACCGCGACGCTCATCATCCTTGCCGGAAGCCGTGGGGGTGAAAGCATCCATCTCTCGGGAAAAGTGAGTGGGGGCTCGGGAAAACACGCAATCTATGTGGCCCTCTGGGATGCGCAGAGCTTCTTGAAGCACCCGGTCCAGCAGGTGCGCATTGAGCCGGGTGCGGCCGCCAGCTTTCAATTCCAGATTCCCGAGGGCCGATGGGCGTTGAGCGCGTTTGAAGATCAAAACGATAACGGCGTGCTGGACATGGGCGTTTTTGGCCCCAAGGAGCCAAGTGGCTTTTGGCATCCCTTCCACGGTTGGCGAAAACCGCGTTTCGACGATGTTGCGGTTCAGGTTGACCGCGATACCACCGACGTGACCATCGAACTGAAAAGGTAGTGGGCAAAGATCCCTCTCGGACAGGTCCAGATAATCTGCATCCGCTTCACCGTCAGGATCATCCAATAGCGATTCATCGCGGAGACGCCCATGATCTCGCGGCGTAACGGCAGCGTGAGGCGAGCTGTGTCGTGCTACCATACCGCGGTCTTATTGAGTGGAATTCTAACCATGAGCACACCCGAAGCCCCCAGTTCACTGCAGGCGGTACCGCAACCTGTTTCAGCGCTGCTGACCCGCGCGGCCATCTTTTTGACTTTGAAAATGAATAGTGACGCTGCCAGCCGCGAGACCATTCGTTCGCTTTGTGCGGACTTGTCCGCGATATTTCGTGCCGTGGAATTTCGCGACCTCGAGGGCGCACTTTCTTGTGTGATGGGGTTTGGTTCCGAGGCCTGGGATCAACTGTTTGGAGGGCCTAGGCCGGCAGAACTTCATCCCTTTCGGGAAATTCGCGCCGGCGCGAGACATGCGGTGGCGACGCCCGGCGACCTGTTCTTTCACATCCGGGCAAAACGCATGGATCTTTGTTTCGAACTGTCCGCGCAGATCATGGAGCGAATTGGCTCGGCGGTAACGACGGTCGACGAGGTCCAGGGATTCCGTTATTTCGATGACCGCGACCTGCTTGGATTTGTGGATGGCACGGAAAATCCGCGAGGCCAAGAGGCCGTCGATGCGGTGCTCATTGGCAACGAAGACGCGGCGTTTGCCGGCGGCAGTTACGTCATCGTACAGAAGTATGTCCACAACGTGGATGCGTGGAACAGTTTGTCGACGGAGGCGCAGGAGCGGATCATCGGGCGAAAAAAGCTGTCCGATATCGAGTTGGATGACTCCGTCAAGCCTACTTCCGCGCACAGCGCGCTGACGACCATCGTCGAGAATGGCGAAGAAAAGAAAATTCTCCGCGACAATATGCCTTTTGGGCGCCCCGGATATGGAGAGTTTGGCACCTATTTTATTGGCTACAGCCGCACACCGCGCATCACCGAGCAGATGCTGGAGAATATGTTCGTGGGCCGGCCGCCGGGCAACTACGATCGCTTGCTCGACTTCAGCACAGCGTTGACCGGCAGTTTGTTTTTTGTGCCGTCGGCCACGTTTCTGGATGCTGTCGGTTCGAACCCAGGAGCTCCGGATGTGGCTGCACCGGCACCAGCATCAGAGCCTGCAAAAACAAGCGGTTCGCAGAAAGATGGCTCGCTAAATATTGGCTCACTCAAAGGAGAGATACCCCATGAATAACCTACATCGCGAGCTTGCTCCGATCTCGGATAAGGCGTGGGCGCAAATCGAAGAAGAGGTCGCGCGCACGTTCAAGCGGTATCTGGCGGGCCGCAGAGCCGTGGACGTGAAAGGACCAGCGGGAGCGGGTTTGTCGGGGATCGGCACTGGCCACTTGCGATCGATCGCCGCCTCTCGCGAGGGCATTCTTGCCCGGCAACGCGAGGTGAAAGCGTTGGTGGAATTGCGTGTTCCGTTCGAACTGAGCCGGGCGACGATTGACGATGTCGAGCGTGGCGCAGAAGATTCTGACTGGCAGCCGGCCAAAGACGCAGCGCGGCAGATCGCTTTCGCTGAAGACGGCGCGATATTTGAAGGCTACGATGCCGCGGGTATTCAAGGCCTGCGCCAGGGAACCAGCAATCCGAAGATGGCTCTTCCTGCGGATGTCCGGCAATATCCCGACGTCATCGCTCAAGGACTAAGTCAGCTACGACTGGTTGGCGTCAACGGTCCGTATGCCGTCTTGTTGGGGGCCGAAGCCTATACGGCCCTGGCGGAGACGAGCGATCACGGCTATCCGGTGCTGGAGCATGTCAAACGGCTGGTCGACGACAAAATCATCTGGGCGCCTGCCATCGAGGGAGCTTTTGTGGTTACAACGCGCGGTGGCGATTTCGAACTCCATCTTGGCCAGGATCTTTCCATCGGCTACCTGAGCCACACCGACGCCGCGGTCCGCCTCTATTTGCAGGAAACCTTCACTTTCTTCCTGTTCACAACTGAGGCGTCCGTCGCGCTGCACGCAGCAGCAAAACAGTAAACGAACAAGGCTGGTCTAGACGTCCACAGCCTATATGGCCTGCGCCGGTGAGGAACGACCGGCTGGTGTTCGCTCTCGTCACAATTCCACTGCGCATTTGGTGGTAAATTCATCCGTAACGAAGCTAGCAGAACTACGCCTGCAAGGGATGAGCTGCGACTTCAGGAAACCGGTCGCGGTCTAGAAAAGAGAGGCACAGAGATGTCTGTGATTCGGAATGCCGGTTTTTCGGTGCTGCTATTGGCCGCATCATTTTTTGCCGCGCAGACGGTGCATGCGCAAGACATCGTTGTGGATGCGGCGCCGTCTCACGTGGTCAATTCCTTCAGCCCGGCGCGGGCGCTGGGTGGAGCCTTTGACAGGCAGCGCGGCGGCCACACCCAGGACGAAATTGAGAAGCATACACAGTGGGTGCTGAGCGGACCTGCTCTGAAAGAGTTGTTGGGCTCGGGATGGCAGACGGTCACCTATCGCCAGAACACGGAGTTGCAGATCGAGGCGTGGCATTGGAATCCGCAGGGTACGTGGAGCAATGCGGCGAAAAAGGAAGGCTATTTTACGGGCAGCGGCGAACCGGGCAAGGAAGAGATTGTGCACTCCTGGGCTTACCCGCTTCCGCATCGTGGCGCAACGATGGGGGATGGGAACGGATGGTCTCGACTTACGGACGGCGACGCGAATTCGTACTGGAAGAGCAATCCCTATTTGACCAAGGCTTATACGGGAGAAGACGACTCGCTGCACCCGCAATGGGTGATGATCGATTTGGGCAAAAAGGTGGACATAAATGCGATCCGCATTGCCTGGGCGAATCCGTATGCTACGCGGTACTACGTGCAGTTCTGGACCGGCGAACTGGAACCGTTCTATGCGGGAATCAACAAGGGAACTTGGCAGACCTTTCCCATGGGTACGGTCACCGATGGCAAAGGCGGAACGCCCACGCTGCGACTTGTGGACTGGAGCACTCCAGTGCGTTACCTGCGCATCTGGATGCTGCAGTCGTCGGACACCTGCGACACCCATGGACCACAGGACAAGCGCAACTGCGTTGGATACGCGATCAACGAGCTATATATCGGCACGCTAACCGCCGACGGCGAGTTCCATGACATCGTCAAACACTTGCCCAATCGGCAGCAGACGATCACTTGGCCTTCTTCGGTGGACCCGTGGCACTCCGCTTCCGATCTGGATTACGGCCGGGGCGATCAAGTGGGATTTGATTACTTTTTTAAATCCGGCATCACCCGCGGCTTGCCCACTATGGTGCCCATTGCGATTCTGTACACGACGCCGGAAGACGCCGCAAACGAAATCGCCTATCTCTACAAGAGGAAATACCCGATCTCGTGGATCGAGATGGGAGAGGAAGCGGATGGCCAGCGTGTGCTGCCCGAAGACTACGCGACGTTATACATCCAGTTTGCTAAGGCCATTCACAAACTCGTTCCCAACGCGCCGTTGGGTGGACCGGCTTTCGAAGGTACTCCGGGTGATGTGGACTCCTGGGCCGATGCCAATGGCAGGGTCTCCTTCCTGGGAAGGTTTGTGGACTACCTGAAAGCTCACAACGACCTGAAGGATTTCACATTTTTTTCTTTCGAGCACTATCCCTGTATGGGGACGCACCTGTGCGGCGACTGGACCTCTCTTTATTACGAACCGCTGTGGGTAAATCACGTGGTGCAAGCTTGGAAAGACAATGGCTTGCCTCCGAACATTCCGTTTTTCATGACGGAAGGGAACGATTTTGGAGATGGCGGCCCGGAAACGGTCAAGACGGGGCTGTGGTTGGCGGACTATGTTGGCGCGATGATGACGGCGGGCGCCGGCGGAACCTACTACTTTCACTATGTTTCCTCGCCGGGGCGGCGGGGCCACGGATTGCTCTCGGTTGACGAGGATAACCATGCGTTCTATTCGCCGCAGTATCTGGCGGCGCAGCTGATTTCTCAGGACTGGGTGCAGCCGGTCGATGCGGTCCACAAACTCTACAGAGCGAGCAGCAACGTGACCGACAAAGACGGAAATGTCCTGGTCACGGCCTACCCGGTGGAGCGCCCGGATGGGCAATGGTCGGTCATGCTGATCAACAAAGATCAAAACAACGATCATTCCATCAAGCTGGTTTTCGCCGATCCGCTCACCAAGCAGAATCGCTATTTTTCCGGAAACGTGGACCGCGTCGTTTTTGGCCCCGCCGAATATCAGTGGCATGTTGATCCCGAGCTCGCACCCGCTGTGGCCGTATCTGGACCCAATGCTGAGGGGGAAGGGGATGACGAGGGTGCGGCGCGCAGACGCGGCCCCAGCGGCCACGCGGACCCGGATGGACCGCTGTCGAAATCCAGTGTGACAGCCGACAGCGCGAGCACACTCTTTGAACTTCCCAAGGCATCGATCGTGGTGCTGCGCGGCAAACTCACGAGTTTCTGAAGCTCGCCCGTTCATTCTGTTCGCGAACTTCTAAACTGAAGGCCAGCGGACTTCCGAAGACAACCCAGCGCAAGGCTCTAAGTGACTGAGAATATGGCGGGGACGACGAGACGCGCTCACGAAATGGATTCTACATAGTTAATCGAATTATTGTAGCGTTTTTTCGGCCTTGCTCATCCAATTCAAAGCCTAGTCATAGCCGGTGTAGACCACAATGAATTGAGGTAATTGACGTGCGCATGAAACTGGGTCCCAGCTCGTCACAGACCGCGCGGGATTCTTCTCCGATCCTCCTAGCGAGCAGCACTAATCCACGTATCGAAGGCCGCAACCGCTAGGTGTAAAGCATGCAATTTGGGCCTTTAAACGGCCATTCCTCACTATTGGCCATTGATCTCCGGGACTATCTGGACGGTTTATACAGCTACGCCTTGGTGCTCTCCCGAAACCAAGCGGAAGCCGAAGATCTGGTGCAGGAGACTTGTCTGCGCGCGCTTCGTGCGATGAAAAGGCTGCGACCCGACAGCAATGTCAAAAGCTGGTTATTTACGATCTTGCGTAACATATGGCTGAACCAATTGCGGCAGCGGAAGACGGCGCCTCCCATGGTCGACCTGGATGGGGATGAGCGTGGGCCAGAGCGGGCGGTAGATTCCGCAAAGGATCCCTATGCGGCGTACTTGAGCGAGCTGGAGAGCGAGCAAGTGCGGCGTGCCATCGAACTGCTTCCTCTGGAATCCCGCGAGGTTATCCTGTTGCGCGAATACGAAGAGCTCTCGTATGAGCAGATTGCAGCGCTGCTGCAGTGTCCCGTGGGTACGGTTATGTCTCGACTGGCCAGGGCCCGCTACAAACTGCGAGATTTACTTACCCCTGCCGCCGCGGTGTCATCGGGAACGAAGAACACCGACGAGAGAGCGGACACCTCTCGTGGGGACCGTGCAAGGTAGAAGAGCGCCGCATCGGTTGGAAGGACGGGGCTGGAGGAGAGTTGGAAACTCCGGGGATGTGTGTTTTGTTGCCAGGCCAAGGAATATTTTTCTGTTTCGCGTGTTTTGTAATAGGTTCAGTAGCTTGATGCCCGACCACTCGGGAACAAGGAAAAGGTATGGCCTCCTGCGATGAGTATAGTCTCAAGGCGCTGCAGTACCTGGACGGTCGCCTCCAGGGGCAGGAACTGGACGATTTTTATGCGCACTTGGAAGCGTGCCCGAATTGCCGGGCGAGTCTGGAGACGGAACGGGCACTCACGCAACTTCTGTATCGATCCCGACCGCTGCATTCGGCTCCGCCTGCGCTTCGCGCACGGGTGTCTGCGGCGGTTGAGCAGTATGCAGCGCCGCTAGGTGCCCGCGAGGGTTTCTACGAACAGCTCTGGCGCAGCGTGGGGAGCGGGTTTGCGGACCCGGCCCGGCGTGTCGGCAGGCTTAGGCTGCTAGCTGCGACACTGGCCGTGACGGCTCTGGTTCTCGCGTTCGTTCCCGATGCCGTCCGTCAGGTGCGCGCTGCCAACTACGTGAAAACAGCGGTGGTTGCTCACCGCAGCTATGGGGAGGGTAATCTTGCTCTGGGAATCCGGTCAGATTCCCCGGAACAGGTAACAGCATGGTTTGCGGGCAAGGTGCCGTTTCAGTTCCGTCTGCCCAACGCGCAGTCGGTTGCGGGCAGCACACCTACGTATCATCTCACCGGCGCAAGTTTAGTGAGCTACCGGGGAAGTCCGGCAGCCCTGGTAACCTACGAA
Organism: Candidatus Sulfotelmatobacter sp.; assembly: GCA_035524015.1. Classification (GTDB taxonomy): domain Bacteria; phylum Acidobacteriota; class Terriglobia; order Acidiferrales; family UBA7541; genus Acidiferrum. Next base: position 20,618 of record DATKPS010000083.1, on the reverse strand, counting down.
AAGCAGAAAGAGAAAATCAGTCTGCTGGTGGCATCCAGTCAGTCTGCTCAGGTGGCAGGTGGAGAGGAAGTCCGCTATGGCGCGCTGACCTTTCACTACAGGACCGACCAAGGTTTGAATGTGGTTACCTGGAGCAACCATGGACTGTCCTACGCTTTGGTTTCTTCGGTGTCCGGTTCGGCACGACAGTCCTGCATGGTCTGTCATCAAAGCATGGCCGATAGTCAAAATTTCCGATCAGGCCATTGATAATCCATCTAAGCCTTCGAATTCTCGCATCCGGATTGTGCCTTCATTACCACCAGGGTCACGTCGTCGCGCTGTGGCTCGTCCTTTGCAAAGTCAGAGACTGCGGCGAGGATGCGCTCAACGATTTCACTCGGCGCCATCCGGCTAGAAGAACGCAGCAGGCCCTCGAGTCTCTCCAAGCCCCATTGTTCGCCAGAAATATTGACCGCTTCGGTGATCCCGTCGGTGTACGCCACGAGAATGTCATCCTGTGCCAGCTGAAACTTAGTTGTCGCGAACTGCGCGTCCGCGAACATTCCGACAGGCACAGCTTCGGCCCGCAGGTAAAAGAGTTCGCAGGATTCCGCGCGGGGCCGTACGATGATCGGCGGGTGATGGCCAGCATTCACGTATTGCAACGTACGACTCGCGGGCTCGTACTCAGCGTAGAACAGTGACGCGAAGAAGGCCGTTGGGGATGACTCGAAGACGAGGCGGTTGACGTCTCCAATCAGCGTGGTGAGGTCCAAATGCGGGTGCAGCACTTGGCCTCGAAGGGAGGCCTGCAGACTGGCCATCAGCAGCGCGGCACCAATCCCTTTTCCAGACACGTCACCGATAGCGATGCCCCAACGCCCGCCAGATAGAGACAGAAAGTCATAATAGTCGCCGCCGATGCCGCGAGCGGGTTGATAAAAAGTTTCACAGGACAGACAAGGAATCGAAAAGCTTCGAGGTGGGAAAAAGGCCTGCTGAACGTCTTTCGCGCCCTCTAAATCCCTGCGAAACGCTCTGTGAACTCCGGAGTCGGAATCGGATTTCCTGAGGTACTCGGCGAAGGTCTCGACGTGGTTGCGCAACAGCAGACTGGCCTCCCGCGCTCGGCCGTTGCGAAGCGCATCCACGATTGGCTGGTGAGCCTCGACAACTTCGGAAAGATCCTTGGATACCTTGCCAATGGCAATTCGGATTCGTAGGTCGAAGGCGAGAGCTTCCCAAACCCGCAATAAGATTCTGTTCCCCGAAGCCAGGAGAATGGCTTTGTGGAACTTAGCATCGTGTTCTGCATAACCATCCAAGTCGCCAGCACCAACTGCAACGCGCATGGCGTCCAATTCCTTCTGCAGCTCGGCCGTGTTTCCCGTTAGCGCCTCAGCGGCCCTTCTGCCTGCAATCTCTTCGAGCCCGGCGAGGATCTCATACGCTTCGTGCATCTCTTTAGGGTCTGGGGACTGGACGACTGCGGAGAAATTGCCGGACAGCGCAATCAAGCCCAGCGATTGAAACTCCGTAAATAGTTTCAGGACCGCGTGGTTGTCCAGACCGTATTTCCCGGCGATGTCCCGCAAGCGTATGCGCTGGCCCGGGCGGTAGCGTCCGCAGAATAATTCCCTGGTCAGCCGGACTCGTCCCGATGCATTTAAATGTCCATTTGCGCCGACCATCGGAACGGACTCGCGCATTTTACGGTTCAACAGAATCATCGAATTTCTCTCCTTGAATAGCCGGGTTGGCGGGCCCCGTCGAGCCTGCATTCCTGCGTGCTGCATTGTGAAATTCATGGGTGGGCGATCGCGTTGAGCGGGTCGAGACATTCGCATTTTGCAGATGCTCAAACCGGGTGTTCGTGCTGGCGCTCCACGCCGAGGTGAAGGCAGCAGCAACGGGCACCAAGCTCCCGGAGAATTGCTTGCGAGCGCTCGCTCGTTGGCTCCCGAAGCAGGCCGAATCGCTTGTGCCCACAACGAACGGAAATGCAACCTCCTAGGTTCCAAACACGCACACTGGCGGTTTATTCCCCGGTTTTGGGGCGTATGTGCGGGCTAAAAAAGCTCAGCGATGGCTGTCGGGGGATTGACGGGCCATCCTAGTTGAGATGATGAGCGTCAACCGATCCGATGCCCAGGGCAGCGGAGGCGCTCCTTGCTTCAGCTTCTCTCGATGCTGCCATCGCGGAATAGCTTTGTTGGAAGGCTCGCAGGACCTCAGCGGGAGCTGTATCCGGTGTGCCGCTGTGAAAGACAGGATTCGGCGCATATTCAATGCTCAATTGAATTTGCTGGGCGATGGCGTCGCCACGCAACAACGACGCGACAACCAAAGCAGCATCGAGTCCTGCGGTGACGCCGGCGGCTGTCACCAGATTGCCATCTACGACCACTCGCGACCGAATGGGTTTAGCCCCGTAGTACGGCAACAAATGCCAACAAGACCAGTGCGTAGTTGCCTCGCGATCGCGCAGAATGCCCGCCGCTCCGCATAGCAGCGCTCCGGTACAAACGGAGAACACCAGCCTACCGGCATGAAAATGAGTTCGAATCAGGGAAAGCACTTCTTCATCATGCATAAGCTGCTGCTGTCCGAAGCCGCCGGGCACCAGCAGAACATCAAGGGTAGGCGAGTCGGCGATGCTCATTTCGGGCGTCAGAATTAGCCCCTGAATATCGCGGACTGGGGCCTTCGTTTTCGCTATCACATGGAGGGTTGAGTCGGGAATGCGTGAAAGAACCTCAAAGGGTCCGGTAAAATCGATTTGGTCCATCCGGGAAAAGATCAAACACCCAATGGTCAGGTGTTTTGTTTCTTGTATTGGTTTCTGCCTCCCCGAAATCACGATGGGTGCGTCCATTTTCCTCCCTTTTCCTTCCGCTGCCAGGGGAAGGAACCCAGCCGAGTGCCGTTGAAATGAATCGTGTATGGAGTTTCAGACACTCCTTGCACATTTCGCAGTTCGGGGCGAGCAGGAGGACATTCCACTCTCGCAACGGAATGCTCAACTCTCTGAAACGTGTCCTTGGACTTGTTCCTGCGTTTGCATCCGTTCATCAAAACTGGGTGGGGCCCACCGCACCAAACCAGTGGCGGACCTTGCTTGGGTCTTTTTCATCCATGTAGAAGAAATGGGTCATCACCGGCTTCACCACCGGCTTGCTTTTGTCGTCCGGTGTCATCGTAACCGTACCGCGAAACACCTTCAGCGAACCGCCATCCCAATACTCGACGACCTTATGCAGCGCGGTAAAGCCGGTGTCGATGAACGCGCGCAGATTCTCGCGAATCTGTTCGCGTCCATGCCAGTCCGCGACGCCAAGATTGCAAATCGCGTCCTCGGTAAAGCAGTCGAAGCCTTTACCGAAGGTTTTGTCATCAATTTCTTTCCAGAACGCGAGCAGCCATGCGGGCGGCTCCGTCTTCGTCATAGTCAGGCTTGTCGCTTCTTTCTTTTGCTGTGGTAGGGGCGTCATTTTGCTTCTCCTTATATCAGGTGTATTAGCGCTTCGGATTTTGATGCTCAATATGAGTCGAGGACGACATAAAAATGGGCAGGCTATCCTACATGTGTTCGCTTAGCCAATTGGCGCTTTTGCTTTTTTATGGCTCACCGGGAAGCGGTGCCACCATCCACTGGCAGGTCGATACCCGTGATGAAGCTGCTCTCATCGGACGCGAGGAACACTGCTGCGGATGCAATCTCATCGGCGGTACCTAGCCGTCCCATGGGGATCATCTTCCGGAAGTAATCGCTGGTACCCTCCTCAGATCCTTTAGCGCCGACATGGACCATGGCCGTCTCCGTCGGTCCAGGACTGAGCACGTTCGCTCGAATGCCGCGGTTAGAGAGCTCAGCGGTCCAACTCCGGACGAAGGAAACCAAAGCGGCTTTCGTGGCCGAATAAGTGCCGAAGCCTGGAATTCCCATCTGCCATGCCGCGGATCCGGAGAGGATGATCGACCCTTTGCCGGTCAGCAGTGGAAGTGCTTTCTGCACCGTGAAATATGTGCCGCGAGCGTTCAGGTCGAAGTCCCTGTCAAACTGCTCGGGCGTCGATTCCGCGAGTGGAGCAGGATCTACGACACCGGCATTTGCGAAGACGATGTCGACGCGTCCTTTCACCTTTCGCACCACTTCGTAAAGATGATCCAGATCCTCGAGTTTTGAGACATCTCCTCGCACCGCCGTGACATTCTTCCCGATCAGCGATACCGCAGCGTCCAGCTCCGCTTGGCGACGCCCAGTGATAAACACGTAGGCCCCTTCCTGCACGAAGCGCTTGGCCGCAGCCAGGCCGATTCCGCTATTGCCCCCAGTGATTACCGCTACCTTGCCATCAAGTGCGCCCATTTTCCTTCTCCTTTGATCCGCCGGATAATTCCGTAACACTTATTACAGATGTCAGGTATAGTGCATCGGTTTCACGATTTTGCGTGCTAAGAAGAGTGGCGCGTAAAGATATGAAAGCACGGAACGGAAAGGCAGGGCGACTCATCAGCTCCGATAAGGATGGGTCGGTCACTGCCATCGCAACCGTGATTGCCAGGTTCGCGACGTCTCTGAATTCAAAACCAACCAAAGAGTTTGAGCAGGGCGGGCATGATCAGTGACGCGTAGAGCAGTTGGTAGGGAATCATTCGGAGCCCGAGAGGCGCGCCATGCTGCGTCCAAGCCCGCTCCAGTTGGCTAGCAGTCCACCGGTGGCTAAAGCCGCGAAGAAAACGACCACCGGTTGCAATACTTGTTCCATATCCTTTATTCTTTGTTCCTGCAGTTACGGAACACTCATTACAGATGTAGAGGAAGGCGCACCGGATACATGGTTTTCGCGCCTTAATTGTGGAGTCGCAAACATATGAAAACAGGCAACGGAAAGACAGGACGACCGATCAGCTTTGATAAGGAGGCGGCCCTGGAGGCCGCCATGCTGCTCTTTTGGAAGCGCGGCTACGAAGGTACCTCTATGGCCGATCTTACCCAGGTAATGGGCCTCAATCCCTCGAGCATTTATGCGGCGTTCGGTGACAAGCACGCGTTGTTTTCACTGGCGGTAAAGCGCTATATGGACAGTCGGGCGCAATACGCAATCAAAGCGTTGAAAGAGCCGACCCTCGAAAAGGTCATTCGCGCGCTCTTTAACAACACAGTAGCGTTCCTTACAACGGCGGGCCATCCGCCGACTTGTATGACGTTGGCGGGGGCGATGGGCTGCAGTGTAGACGCTACGCCGGCGAGGGATCTCTTGACTGCGATACGGAAACAGAATCAAGTCGCCATCAGGAAGCGCCTGCTGCAGGCGCGAAACAGCGGAGAGTTATCCGAGGACGTTAACGTGGACGATTATACCCGGTATCTCTCCTCGATCCTCGCCGGTCTATCCGTCCAGGCCGCTAATGGTTCCACGAAGGCGGAACTCAAGCGTACCGCCGAGATGGCCCTTCGCCACCTGGGTTACTGACTCTTATTACCGGAATAACCGCGTTGTCCGTCAGACACGCGATGTGGCGCGGATGCAATCACAGAAGCATCACGAGGCATGCAGGATGGGCCGCGGGGTTGATACGGGAGGACCGATCGCCAAGGAGTTGGATGAGCAACATTTTTGTAGCTAGACCTAATGGTAGACGTCAGTTTGTAAAAAGTAACCGACTCGCGCATAGAATCATCGGAAGAGAGAGGTCATAGTGGGGCTTCAAATTTCAGTCCGGGAAAACGGTGACGTCAGCATCGTTGATCTTCTAGGAAGATCAACGATCGGTGGCGGTGAGAGTGTACTGCTGAGCAATCGCCTACGCGACTTGGTAGCCGCAGGCAAAAACAAGTTGCTGCTGAATTTGATGGACCTATCCCAGATTGATAGTTCTGGCGTCAGCATTATCGTAGAAATGTACATTTCCCTCAAAAGAATCGGCGGCGAACTAAAACTATTATCTCCCCGAGGCCGAGTGCTGGACGTATTGAGGGTATTCCGATTGCTAGAAGTTGTTCCCAGTTTCGAAGATGAAACCAATGCTCTCACGAGCTTCGGGCTCACGTGTTACTCCACCGCACAGTAATTCGAGATTTGGCTCTTGACCTCATATACATCGTCGCAACTCTGCGGGATCAGTCGGCGTCTTCGCTACCTGGCGCGAGAAGTCGGCTAACCTGGGCCAGTCTTCGACTCTGTCAATCTTGTCCTCACAGCTTCTCGTAGTTAGTATTGGTAACGGCTATGGTGAGTTGTTTTCCCACTCCATCCAACGTCATGCCGGATACATGGTTTGTGCCATCCGGCAAAGCGCTGAACTGAATATTGAGTTTAACGGCATTACTTGGATCGTCCAGATAAGACGAGATGTTCATGGTGAGCAATCGCTTCTGTTGCCGGTCGAACACAAGAGTCACGGAATCCTGAGGCTTTAAATAGTTCGTGAGTACAAGCCTGATTTCATTTGGAACGCCAGCCGGTCCGATCATCAGATTCCCTTGCTGATAGGCGCGATCTAGGAGGGATTCCTGGGGTGGAACGTACTCCTGCATAAGACCTTTCATTTGGCCGACATATTCTTTGTATTCCTCGATCTTCTTTTCCCTGATCCTGGCGCGAAGACCGCGCCGGCGTCTTTCGTCATCGGACATATTGGGGTCCAAATTAGTTTTCTGCGGTTTGCCGTCGGGACCGAGCTGGACCTGAAAAAGCTCTTCCTTCTTTTCGTCACCTTTCAAACTGATGATGTCTTGCTCCGTCCAAGTGTAATGCGCGAGTTGCTGTTTGTTTCTCGCTATCGATTCCTTGACTTCCGCTAAGCGCGCGCGAAGTTCAGGGTTTTGCGCCCGTAGGCTGAACATACCGAACATGCAAAGAGCAAACGTGGCGAGCGCCACACGACGGAGTGAGAAGCTGTGGGTGCCGCAGAGTCGTTCCTGTCTCATGGAATCTCCTTTTGGTTTAACGTTGGTATTGAATCATATTAGTCGAAATTGATTCCCTTGTAGTTCACCGCCGGAACCCTCCCCAACTCCGGCCACCGCCTCCGAAGCCGCCAAAGTTGTGTCCACCCCAACCACCGCCGAAGCTTCGTCCTCCCCAACTGCCGCCACCATGGTCCCAGCCACCCGAGTGCTGAAACTGCTGGAAGCGTTGACTCTGCTGCGCGCCATCCATTCGATCCTGGCGGTCTGCATCGAGGTTCTGCGAATTCCAGGAGCCCGAGGAACGCTGCTGATTAAAGCTCTGCTCGTGCTGCTGGAAATTGGCCTGGCTGGTTGGATGCTGCTGTGCGAAGTTCTGCTTGTCCTCTTGAGCATTAGGATGCTGCTGATTAAAATTCTGCGCGTCCTGGTGGGCTTGCTGCTGAGCCTGTTGCGTGTTTACGTTGCTCCAGGAGTTCGTGCTGTTGTTGTATTTTTGCCAGCCCGAGCCAGTGTTCTGATAAACATTCCCATCATGTCCCGCATACAGGTCACCACTCGAGTTTTTCCCGGCATAGCTATTGCCGAAGGCACTCGACGTTGCGTAACCTTTACCTCCTTGTGATCCTTGGATAGAGCCTACGGATCCATTCGCAGTGGAATAATGCTGGGTGTAGGCAGACTGGTTTCCTCGGGAGACCACGGACTGGCCCCACTGTGCGGTCGGACTCGACCCTTGATGTGTTGCGCCGTAAGTTCCGGTGTAGGGATTGTATGCTTGCCCGGCGCTCTGTCGACCATAAGGCGTCGCAACGGAACCCCCCTGTTTGTAGGTTCCGGTGTAAGGATTGTATGAGGCAGCCCGAGTCGCCGAACCATAGGGACCATAGGCCGTCTGCGACACACCGTACGCGCCCGTCCGCGTGTTGTAGTATGGCGTAGCGCCGTAAGGCATGGCATAAGGATGGTAAACAGGCAGGCCATAAGCGGGATAACCGATATAAGGCGGAGTGTAGTAACCGGTTCCACTCGCAACGATGGCACCGACCGCTGCACCGGTTACAAACGCTCCGAGATATCCAGCGGTGTAGCTCGCTTGAACATTTCCAGTGGGCAACGTCGTTTGAGTGACATAGGTTACGTTGTAGACGGGTGAACTCGGGGGAATTGTATAAATCACTGGTGGAACAGTGCTGGCCGTCGTCCAAGGCCCCTGCGGGGTTGTAGACATGAACCAAACTCCTTGCAAGCACAAGTAGTAAACATCGCCGGCCTTGATCACCTTATCCGGTGTGTTGGTCGCGTACTGCAAGGAAGTGCCTTGAATCGGCGCAAACTGAGGAGCCTCCGAGTAGGTCACTTTGACTTGTGCTGCGGCTGAAGTCGGATTCAAGGTCATGGTGGTCGGAATTTGCGCGATCAAAACTGCGTCTTGCGCTTCCGGCGTTCCCGGAACTGACGAAAGGATCTCACCGACAGGACTCGAACGCGGAATGTGTGAGAAATCCGCGGGCAGATTCAACGAAGCGAAAGTCCAGGGGCCATCGAGCGACGATGCAGAAAACCAACGGCCAGCTGCAAGGTAGTAGTGAGTATGCGTTGGAGCGTAGAGAAAGACGGGACTCTCGGTGTTGTTTGCATACGATAGTTGCGTTCCCGGAATCGGAATGTAGATGGGCTGTCCAACGAAGAGAATGACTTCGGCAGGAAGGGTGCTGTAAAAAACTCTGGGGATAACGGGATCAGGTACGTCCGGAGGCGGTACCATTTTCTTTACATTGATCCAACGCCCGGAATCCGGCAATTTTCTTAGATCCCTCGGGATGTTCGGAGTGTGCACCCAAGGACCCGGCAAATTGCTGGCCATCAGCCAGGTTTGGCCGACCAAGAGGTAGTATTGAGAATTCGATTTGTCTTGGAAGATGGGCCAGCCTGTGTTGACCACGAATTTCAGATTGGTGTGGGGCATGTCTGCGAGAACTGGCTCACCGTCGATTTGCAGAAGTATTGCCGGGCTGTAATTCACAAAGATCTGTGGTGGAGAGTTGTTGAGATCCACACTCGGAACCGAGTCCGGTTTCTTCATGTAGGCAACAACCCGATCCAGGCTGATCGTGATCTCACCGGGTATGAAATCACCCAGCAACTGTGCCATTTGTGCCGACGTGTCAGGATCCAGCGATGGGAAATAGGTATTCGTGACAAAGGCGCCGTTGATGTACACCGTGTGAGTGTCTTGATCGACCCAGGTGGCTCCTTGCAGGGTGGCCGCGCCAACAACCTTTCTTCCACCCGTAGGCGTCAGCGCAAACGCCATTCTGAAGGTTATCTGTTGATAGTTCTGCCAATCGTCCACTTGCGGTTGGTACACGACTAGGGTCCCAGATGATTTGACGATTTGTCGCGGCCATCCGTGATCCTGAGCGAGCAGACAACTGGCCATCAATAAAATTAGCGGTAGCGTGGTGCTTGCGCGCCTCAAGTTGTTCACTGTTCCTCCCCGGCCTGCAATTGAATAGCAAGCCGCCGCTCACACGCCCGCCGGCGCGAGGGTCCCAACCGGAATTAGTCGCCTCGGGACAGCGCTCGTTACCTTCCGATTGAGCGCTCTCCGTCATCGGCATCGTGACCCTCATAACGAGAGGCAAGGCCTGATCCCTTGGTTCTCACAACGCGAGGAACAACGATCAGGTCACGACCGGCCGCCCGCCTCATCCCCCGTTTGTCTCGCCTCTTCGCTCCGATTTGACTGCGCCGCGTTAACTCGATACATCGAAGTCGCCTGATTGCAAAAGGTTTGCCTACTGTCACGGATGACAGGTGCCAAGCGTGTTTTGCGAATTAGCATAGCGGTAACGCCAATGAGGAGGAGGTTCGTGAAACGTGAATACGGAACACCTAGAAAGCTGGGGGGCTGATTGGTTATGGGGCGTGCCGCTCATCCTCGTTACCGTAATGATCCAAGTGCACGCGTTGAGTTTCCTCAAGCGACAGGCCGATCAGCGAATGTCATACATATATAAGCATCACACGTTGTCCGTTGGTAGCGTCACGCTATCGATCACGATACTGCACGCCTTTGAAGCCGTTCTATGGGCCGGCACTTTTCTCTTTCTTGGTGCGGTTCCGGACCCTAGAACTGCGATGCTCTATTCGCTGAATGCTTTGACCGCGTTCGGCCATACCGACGTGAACCTGGAAAAGCAGTGGCAGTTGATGGGTGCGCTAGAGTCCTTGAATGGCTGGATTCTCTTCGGCCTTTCGACTGCATACATATTTGGGTTGATCCAGCGTATCTGGGCGCAGCCCCTGCGTGAGTCCCAAGCCGCGGTCGATGCCGTCACCAAGGCACTCACGATTTCAGGTTCCGTTACAGACAGAGCTGATTAGCGGAATGAATTTGAAGAAGTAATCGTGATCGAAGTGCTGATCGAAGAGATGTTTGGGCCGGACTGAATCCGACCGAAAGATTACGAAACGAGCCGTGGTCGTCGAAGCGGAGTTTAACGGAGCAACTAAGATCACTCTTCGGAACGAGCTTCGGAGAGTCAACGGCTCGGCTGTTGGTGCAGTGGAACGTGTGCGATGGCAATGAAATGCGAAGGCATACTAAGACGAACGCAAGGAGCGTGTGGAGTCGTCGCGCAGTTCTCTTCCTGTTTTTCTTGCTACTAGGCCTCCTAGGAAAAGTGGCAATCAGCGCAGGGCAGGAGCAACCCGAGGAGCCGTCGAAGAAAGCAGACAGCGCGGAGAAACAAACGAAGGAAGACAAAAAAGACAAGCGGACGCACCGGGGAGCCCTCGTTGCGGCTCCCTTGCCCATAGTAAGTCCGGCGATCGGCGCTGGAGTTGTGCCGGTGCTGGGTTACATCTTTCCATTTCAGGAGAAGGACAAGGTCTCTCCTCCGTCGGTCATTGGAGCCGCGGGACTGATTACCGACAATGGCAGCCGGGGATTCGGGGTCGGCGCGGATTTATTCATGAAGGAGGATACCTACGAGGTGAAGACCTTCTATGCGCACGGTAATATCAACTACGACTTGTTCGGCGTCGGTTTCGTCAACGGCAATGCCGGTTTAAAGCTCCCGTTAAAGCAAGCTGGACAGTTGTTCTTCATCGAGGGCCTAAGAAATATAGGCTGGAAGTTCTTTGTCGGGCCACGGTTCGTGAACGGCAATTCCTTCATCACGCTGAACTCTACTACTGGCGATTTCGCGCTCGTCCCTCCAGACACAGGACTCACCACCAATTTGCGCGCGGTGGGGATTGGCGTTGTGCGCGATTCACGAATCAATCGCTTCTATCCGACCCAGGGCATGTTCTTGCAATTCACCGGGGACTTTTTTTCGCAAGGCCTTGGCAGCAAGTATTCGTTCCAATCATATAAGGTGACATTCAACAAGTATCAGGGTTTCGGCTCACGACAGGTGTTGGCCTATAACCTGTTTTTGTGCGGCACAGGAGGGGAACCTCCCTTCTACGGTAACTGTGTTTATGGAATGAATAACGAATTGCGCGGCTATCAAGCCGGCCGCTATCTTGATCGCTACATGTTTGCCACCCAATTGGAATATAGGGTAGTGTTACGCTGGCGTCTCGGAGTGGTGGCCTTCGGCGGACTAGGAAGCGTGGCCCCGGGTGCCGACAAATTCCGGACCGACCAGTTTCTGCCTGGCGGTGGAGCTGGGATCCGCTTCCTGATGAGCAAGAAATATCATGTCAATCTGCGTACGGACTTTGCGTGGGGTAAAGACACCTTCACCTGGAGCGTCGGCGTGGGTGAAGCATTTTAGAGTTCGTGGGACGGAGCCGCCACGTTTATTGCGCTGCTGCACTGGTTGGCCATTCCGAGTCGAGTCAGGACGCAACGAAGACCCAGATGATTCGTGCCAGTGGTGATTTCACCCTTACCGCGAATGCCGACGATATAGAGAGCAATATTGGTCTGTGCACAAATACGAACCTCCGCATTGGACCTTCTTCGCTTCCCTCGGCTCCACGGGGTTCCCTTCAGTTGAAGAAACATCAATTTGTGGAAACCACGAGTTGTGCAGCATCTTCTCCGCACATTCCATAGATCGTTCCTGCGGTGCACGCTCCAACGGTGTAGGTGTAGCAGCCAGGCTTTTTCGCTACCATCGAGATCGGACGGTCGGCGCCCCTCATGATTGCTGGGCCTGAATCGAATGGCGACGAGTTACCGAAGTCGAGTACAAACCCGGTGTCTTTCGAGGAGCTCTTGAATGTGACCGTGGTCCCCACCTTGTCCTAGAGAGATCTAGGACTTCGCAACGATCACATCAATTTCCCCGGTCGCATCGTTGATGCGTGCGGCTCCGCATTCCGTAGCGTTGCCGTTGGCGTCGAACTTACACCCGAATGTGCCCGCTTTCTTTGCCGCACATTGACCGGCGTTAAGGTTCACCACATACCAGCCGGAACCCACTGGTTTGTTCGTTTTATTGCCCTTCGCATAAAGCGCCATCAGAATACTCCCAGACTCCGGGTTCCCGTTGGGGCAACTAAAATCGTCTTCCCGATAGGTGTAGAGCACACCTCTTTGTGCGTCGTACAGATAGTCGGAAGTCTCGACACTGCCATCATCGTCGACATCCAATTCTTCCGTCCAAGACGAAGAAGGCGCCGACGCCTTGACAACTGTGGCCCCCTTCCCCACGCTGGTTTTCTGGCCGGTATTCTTAGCTGTAGGTCCCGGCGTTGGTGCAGCCGCTTTAGCAGTTAACTGCGTGCCGACCTTCACCTTCGGCGCGGTTTGTTGGGTGCTCTGTGCTAACGCAAGAATTCCCGCACCCAAGGCCACTACCAACGCTAAGACGAAGTTCGCTTTCCGCATATATCCTCCTCAGGGACGACGAATATAACTCGTACGTGCGTGTCTGGACGCGCGAGCCGAGACGAAACGTCGCTCAGCTGCCGGCAATGCCTTTGTTCTGCAGAATACGAACGACCACCCGCCGATTTTCCGCTTGTCCTTCCGTCGTTTGATTGGATGCGACCTGGTCCGTCGTGCCCATGGCCCCAGGGGCAAGAACATTGGTCAGCGGAATGCTAGCGTCTTGTTCCAAGAATGCCAGCACGTTATCAGCGCGCTCCGAGCTCAGCTTCTGGTTCAACGCGGCAGAACCCACCGCAGACGCATATCCTTGCACCTGGATGATGTAGCCGTTGATAGTGAGTGCCTTTTTGGCGAGGGAGAGAAGTTCGGGTTTGAATTTCGGATCGATACCGACTTGACCGTTCCCGAAATAAACGGTCGTTTCTCCGAGAATGTTGTATTCGCCCAATTCTCCAAAACGCTTGTTGGCTGCGATGATGTCCGTCTGGTTGACGGCAATCTTTTGCTCATTCGCATCGATTGATTCTTGATTCGCAGAGATCTTCTTGGCATCTGCCTGAATATCCGACTGATTTGCGTCCACCTGCGCCTGCGTCGGTGTAAGGCCGGCTTGTATGTCCTCCGCCATCTTTAAATCCGACCCTTTGAATCGAACCTGGTCAGCAACCAACTGGTGGTTGTCGTTCATGCTGCCCTTTACCTGGACGGGCAAACCAGGGATCAGCGCAGTTAACCCTAACTCCTTTTTGCGCAGCTTAAATAATCCTTGGATCTCATCGACCTGAGTATCGGTCGTGAGGACTACGACTACATTTTCCGAGTCCAGAGTCTTGACCGTCATCGTGGCGCCGCTACGCCCGACAATCAAACCCTGGATCTTTGTGTCCTGAGCCGCTGCCAATCCGGCAAAAAGAAAAATGAATGCAGCGAAGGCTGATAGCAAAAACATTCGACCGCGAACGATAGTCGTTATATTCATAATGTTGCCTCTTTCACCATCGCAACCCGATAGAGAATCCTTTGGCACGATCTCGCTCTCATTCACGGGCGCCAACATCGTGCGAACCACGGGTGTGCACCTCAATAGTGCGACGCACGGTAAGTCCCTCCTGGCCATTGCTCAAGAAAAGGAGCCAAGATATTTCGGCATCGCAAAATATGCGGTGAATTTCATAACTCGCGAGATTATTGAAGCTTTCGCCAAAGCTACAACTGTCCCTTGCGACAGGGGCATAATGCACCGCTGGTGCGCAACGTCTCGCACTCACAGGGTTAAGCGTGTCAGCACCGCCGCCCTAGGTAAGGAGTGTAACTAAAAACGCCTGCCACCTGAGACAGTTGCGGAATGCTTCCCGAAACGTATGGTCCATAAGAACAAGCGACAACACGCTCTCCGCCCGTCGAGGGGGCCTTGTGGCCACGATTCGCATCCTTCTGGCCGATGATAATAGGGCGATGCTGGCGGACCTCTGTGACGAACTCGGCAAGGAATTCCAGATTGTCGACACGGTCGACCACGGCGCTGAAGTGATCGACGCGGTTACTCGACTTGACCTGGACATCCTAATTCTCGACATCACGATGCCCGGCGCTAACGGCATTCAGCTTGCTTCGCGTCTTCTCAATATGCATCCGCGAACGAAAATTGTATTTCTGACCATTCATGAACAGGCTGAGTATATTGCGGCAGCTTTCTCCGCTGGAGCGAACGGTTACGTGACAAAACGGCGGTTAGGCAGCGACTTGGCACTTGTTATTCGCGAAGTGTTTAATGGTGGAATGTTCCTCTCTCCTTCCCTCGGCAAATGAATTTTTACGGTAGGTGTGGCAGACCTGTCGGCAGAGACAGTTCCCCGAACGCACATCCTGATGATGAAGTGGGTCCGTAAGATCTGAGCGATCGCTGTGGTTCAAATCTAGGAGATCGTTTCTGACCTGGGAAAATGGCAAAGGAGAAAGTGCAATGAGACTTCGGCTTCTTTTGGGACTTGCGGTCATTCTGTTTTGTTGGGGCGTAGCGAGCGCTCAGGAGAGCGACAAAGCCGAAATTACGGGCGACTACTCATATTTTCGCTTCAATCCGGGATTACCTTCCTACTTTAATAGCCAAAACCTAAATGGCGGCGGGGGCCAGGCCACTCTCTATTTCAAGAGCTGGGTGGGAATCGCCGCTGATTTCCAAGGATACGGCAGTTATACCCAGTGCCTGAAACCAAACAATCCCCTGGGAGCCACCGGTTGCGCTTCGGCCAACCTCTTCACCTACACGTTTGGCCCGCAGTTTAAATATCGCGTTGGCAGGGCAGAGCCGTTTGCCGAAGTGCTCGTCGGTGGTGCCCACTCCAACTTTTACGCGAATGCCTGCAGAAACGTTTCTGGTATTTGCGCCTCGATTTCTCCCAGCAACAACGCCTTTGCACTGGTGATCGGCGGCGGAGTGGATATCAGAGCCACCGAACACATCGCGATTCGCATTGTCGATGCCGATTATGAGCTGACCCGCTTTGGCAACAATTTCACGAACGGCAACAACAGCCAGAGCAATTTCCGTTTCCAGACCGGCGTGCAGCTTCGTTTTTAAAGGTTGCCCACGGGTCCCAGCCGATGAGTCGACGGAAGCCGACCGAGAAGATGCACGCCACCCTTCTCGGTATGCCCGGCTGAACATCCCGACACCGCGGCAAAGGTTGAAAAAACTGAAAGGAGGACGAATCAAGGGAAAACCATATGGCAGTTGGTCATCGCTCTTCTGCTGGTCTCGCCAGTTTGCATGGCACAGGATCTGGTCAGCATCATTCACGGAACGATCAAGAAGGTCGACCGAGCTACCAAAACCATAGTGATTAAGGCCGCGGATCAAGGAGTGATTGGGCCAAATCAGGGTCCAAAGGCAGTGGTTTACGCGAGGCCTCGGTTTTCAAATCATCGATGGCCTGTGTATTGCGGCGGGTATCGCCATTCAATCGAGAAACTGATTGGATTTTTGCAAGCCCTGAGATGGAAAGCGACCAACCTTATTGGCCTGAGAACTTATTGCGCCGCCACATCCGGCCCGCTGCGCGGCGATGCGGTATCAGCAAGAGGATAGGCTGGCACACGTTTCGGCACAGTTACGCAACGCATCTCAAGGCCAACGGGGAAGATGTGAAGGTCGTTCAAGAATCCTTGCGTCATGCCGACAGCCGGATCACGCTGGATACATACACACAAGCGTTGACGCCGGCGAAAAGAGAAGCACAAAATAAAGTCGTAAGAATGATTTTGCCGGAGCAGATTCAAACTGCTGTTGCGGGATGAGGGAAGTGAAGCTTCTTATCGTTCCTTTTTGTTCCGCCGCAAAGCCAAACTCTCCGCAAGTGCCTGGATAAGAATGGCGGGGACGACGAGACTCGAACTCGCGACCTCTGCCGTGACAGCGGGCCGGCCCACTGACGGCGCATGCAGAATCAACAGGTTGCGTGTGCGGTAGTCGGCAACCGTTGGCGTTATTGGGCACAGTTGGGTCACTTTTGTTCACCGAAATGTTCACCGGATTGTGTGTGTTGTGACTCGAAAGGCACTCACTTCAGCTCTGGGTTCAACTCTACGCCGTCCTTTAGTTTGCCCAATTTAGAATTGATAAGTAGCTCTGCGTCTTGACGCGCACTTTTCTCCACCTGCTCCCTCGTGAGTTGACGAAGTTCAGCAAGCTGTTGCGGTGTGAACTTGCCAGAGTGGAGAAGTTTTTGAAAGTGATAGGTGGTCAACAGGGCGAACGCACCATCTTTGGGGAGTTCACCGGGGAATAAGTCAACTCCTTGGAGGGCACGGGTGAAGGATGCATAGGACGTAACTACCGTGATCACCTGACGCAAAAACTCTTCTGTCATTGCGTCGGCTCGGTCGTTGAGTTTCTTGAACAGATATTCCGCCCGCCAGATGCCCGCGACTCCTAACACGATAGCAACTGTCGGAATGATTCGGTCAAAGAAAAAGGCCTGACTCATGTTTCCTCCATCGTCAATGCTGGTTGATAGTAAGTTAAGTCATATTGTTTGTACGAAAAGCGCCACACACGCAAACGGGAATGATGCGTAAGAGATACCAGAGGAGGCGTTGACAGGCAGGGTCCACGCGGACGCTACAATACAGGAGGCGGGAGTGAGGCTCAGTGAACGAGGTCCTGTATGCTTAGGACTATCGGAGTGGGGATGGTACGGGGGCAGTGACCAGAGGCCAGTCAGACACCCAATGTTCCTTCGCCGTAATGGCGGGAACGTGAACGAGCTTTTCACAGCATTCGCACTTCAATTTGACTAATTGTGAGTCAATCTCTTCGAGATTCTTTTCGTCACTGATGCGACTGACAGCAACAGGTAGATTGCAATCGGGGCAAGCGAACAGGAGCGTGTGAGCGAATCGCATGGGGAGCCTCCCCAGGGTACGTGAGTA
Source organism: Candidatus Sulfotelmatobacter sp. (assembly GCA_035524015.1). Lineage (GTDB taxonomy): Bacteria > Acidobacteriota > Terriglobia > Acidiferrales > UBA7541 > Acidiferrum. Next base: position 3,435 of record DATKPS010000083.1, on the reverse strand, counting down.
TTGAACGTAGGCGCAGGGAGTTCCGGGTACAAAGGAAATCTGGAGACCGGGTCGCGTCACCTCGCCCGCACCCGCCACAGTTCGACCAACGCGGTCTGATCGTTGCCATAGTCCACCTGCAGGCGAATGCCGTCTGTCTTTTCTACGATCGCGCGGACTGTGCCGTCAACAATCCGGCCTGTGTGCAGCGTGAGGGAGACGCGGTCACCGGCCTTGAATTGGTGGTCGCCGTCTGACTGCTTGCGGGGGTCATTGCGGGAGAATGTACGTCAGTCGGACGGGATTAGGCAACCGTGACGCACAGTGCCGAAGCAGAGGCTATAATCGGAGGAAACGCGAGCGATGCAGGTCAAGGGTGTGCCAAATGGGAAAATTGACCGGGACTAAGCACGGTGATGCTGCAAACGAACTTCTCGGGTTCTATGGGAAAAAGTCAGAGGAGTTAGAGGAAGCAGGTCAATACTTCATGGCAGCCGTTGCCTTGGCATTTGCAGTAGAGACTGCTGTTCTCGCTTATCTGCTTGTGGAGTTTGGTGAGGACAACGGGGGCGAGTTAAAGATACCCGACTCAGTAAATTTCTCGGAGCTTATTGACGCTGCAAATGAGATCGATGTCTTGAGTGCGCCGATCACTGGCCCGTCTCATGTTCGTGACGATGACCGTCCTCCAAGACATGTAGCGAAGGACGTAATAGATAAAATCAGGAAATTTCGAAACCTAATCCATCCGGCCAGAGCATTAAAGGAGTCTTTCGACCCGCAAACGTTCACACGGCAACAACTGAAAGACTTCCAAGAGATGTATGATTCGGTCGTTCACAGTCTACTCTATTATCTCTGAGCGCCTGTAACTTCCCGCGTCAATCTTCATCGTTCCCCGTGTTGTGCTGCTCCCTGAATCCCTCCGTATGCACTGAGCCGGGCTGGAAATTGACGGGCTTCCTTCTCATGCGGCTGCCTGCGATTCGTGACCGACTTCGTCGCCGGCTCTACCGGCAGGTTATTGTCATGCCCCTTCGACGCATCGGGCTTCCCGTGTTTTTGGTCAACGATTTGAACTCGACTTCATTGCCGAGGCCGAGTGTTGACGGGACAATGCCGAATGCGTCGGACGGATGGACAAACTCACCCCGCACCCCCCGGTCAGCGATGTCAATCGCGTCGCGGTGATCGTGCTGACTGTAAATGTTGGATGAACTGCTTTTGCTGCGTGCCATGTTTCCTCCTTTAGCCCTGTCGAATGGTGACGCCACAGGCAGCGCACAGCGCGGCGATTGCGGCCACCGTCTGTTCGACTAGAATTGTGCCGAGGCCGTACGTCATGACCTGCGTTTGCCCCAGACCGAGGCTATCCGGCCATGCACGGACGATAGGGAATTGAAGCATGAGACAGCGGACCACAAATTTGAGTTGGATTCGTCGAGCGTGAAGTGGCACGGATGTTATTCACTGCGCAGGTTCCACGCCACCCAAGTGAGGCAGGAGTCGCACAGTAGCGAGACGGTAGCCTCGGCCCTCGGCAATTCCAAAGAAGTGGCGAATGCGTTCTACATTAAGCGCGAGGCCGTTCTGCCAGATGTGCGGAAATCGGTCGAAAAAGCCATGCGCGGGCCGGTTTTAGCTCAGTGAGTTGTTCACCAGATGTTCACCAGCGACCGTCAATGCTGCTTGTAAGTGATAGAAAGAATGGCGGGGACGACGAGACTCGAACTCGCGACCTCTGCCGTGACAGAGTGGCAGTTAGCTGGAACTTAGTGAAACTTACTTAACGGCGCTGACAGCCCGTCATCGGAATCCTAAGGAACCGTTTGCCACCGCTTATCGGACCCTGATTGGACCCAGATTTCTTGCCTTTCATTTTTATCGGCCAGATTGCGAAGTGATCTTGCAGCTATCTCGTAATTGTAATCGTGATCGTGTTGGATTTGATGCCGTTACGCATGAGCTGGACGGTGTAGGTGCCAGGCTGGCTTAGGTCTTACGGCACAACCGTTATCGTTAGCGTGTTTGACTTCAACCAACTCTTTTCAGATTCGAGCAAAAGCTTCGCCTGCACAGTGTACTTGCCCGGATTGTCAAGAAGGAAAGTCTTCTGGAGGTCCAGATCAAAAGTTTCGCTGGTACCGGGCCGCATAAATACGCCTTTCTCGCTACCTACCGGAAGATCTTCAATTTTCGGTGTGTTGCTAACTTGTCCTCTCGGTTTTCTGAAGCCTACCTCTTTGCCCTGGCTATCGCGCACTTCAAGGTGAAATCGATTGAAAGGGTGCTCCAGCGGCATTGAAGGAAATATTAGGTCCTGGTCCGAAATGTTCGTAACAGTCACTGAAATCAATGCCCCTTTTATACCTGTTGCATTTGTCGTTGGCGCAATCACTATCGAAAAGAATGACTTTGACAAGTCGGCAGGCCGGGCAGACTGATTGTCCTGCGGAGCCTTGGAGGATTGCGCCACAGCCAAGCTTGCCACCGCAACGTAAATAGCCATGATCAATGCCAGTCTTTCTGGTTTCGTCATCTCATTCTCCTTACAAATGTCATCGTCCAGCGAAACCTCTTTCAGCTACTCGGCGGCGCAACTGAAGGCTTGGCTTAGTGAAGCTCCGCTAGGTAGCGATGCAATCCAAGTCGGGTAACTTGAGCTCAACGCGAACGAGCTTGCCTGTCCGGACATCGCTCCACAAAGCAGATGACCTGTCGTTCCGTTATCGCCGGTCGTGGGTGAGAGCGTATCGATGGCATCACCAGTCCAACTCCAAGTGACGTACCCGAGCGGCACCGGAATTGACGAACAGCTGCTCGGAGTGCTAACTCCCGAAGTAGTGACGGTCGCTGGGGTGCAGTTGGTCTGCCCTGTGGGCGGTATGGCGGGATCCCACATTAAGTAGGTCGTTGCTCCAAAGTTCTGGGCGGTCTCTCCCCCCAGGGGACTCTTTGGTGAATCGTCCGTTACGCTGCCGGTTTGTTGAGACGTAGGACCAGATGTATAGGGAAAAGAAGTGTCCAACTGCGGTTGACCTGTCCAAGCTTTGGGCTGGCATGTATGTCTGCCGGTGCTGTCGATGTATTGAACGTGATCCACGCTGATGAGTTGAACCCATTCATACCACCCAGCACTTGAAGGGAGACTGCCAGCGGAAGCCTGGAGAACTATACCGTAACTAGCAGGCGTCTGCCCATTTCCGTTGCCTAGTTCCAAATAGTTTGCCTGCACATTTGAATTAAATAGCACGTTCACCTGGGCCAGCGTGTTCGGAGTCGGGTACGTTACGACATTAGTGCCGCTTGGCCCGTTAACGTTAAAAGCAACATACGTAGAATTACCACTGCCATTACGTAAGGTATAACTGAAGGTGTTGACGGGACAATGCCGAATGCATCGGACGGATGGACAAACTCACCCCGCACCCCCCGGTCAGCGATGTCAATCGCGTC
>DATKPS010000082.1:0-7070 GCA_035524015.1 Candidatus Sulfotelmatobacter sp. | reverse complement strand
GTCCTTCATCTTCTTCAATCGCTCCAGGTTGTCTTGCAGCGCTGCATAGTTTGCCTGCGCGCGGTCTTCCTCCACAATCGTCACCACCGTAGTTTCATTCACAAATCGAGTCAGGTCGTCCACGTGTCCATGCGTGTCGTCGCCCGCAATACCATTCCCCAGCCACAACACATTCGTCACTCCCAGATACTCGCGAAACACTTCCGCATAATCTTCCTTCGTGAATCCCGGATTGCGTTCCTGCACCTTGCTTTGTAAGCACTCTTCGGTCGTCAGCAGCGTCCCTTTACCATTCACATCAATCGACCCACCTTCCAACACCACCCGCCGCCCGTTCCGCATCGGCAAGAACACGCGGCGCTTCAATCGCGCGTTCACCTTACTCACCGCCTGCGCATCCTTCTTGTGGTTCTCGTATTTCGCCCAGCCATTAAACAAAAAATGGTTGTACGCCACTTCTCCCGCCGCGTTCTTCACGCAAATCGGCCCGGAATCTCGCATCCATCCCCGATCCGTGGGCACGCGAAAGAATTCCACCGCCGTCAATTTCGCCCCGGCCTTCTGCAACATCGCCCGCGCGCGTTTTTCCGCTGCGACGTCTTCCACCAGCAGGAACACCCGCTCCACTTGCGACAGCAGCCGCACCATCTCCGCGAACGCCCACGGGATCGGCGCGAATTTCCCGGGCCAGTCCGTCAACTCATGCGGCCACCCCAGCCACGTCGCCTCATGCTGCTCCCACTCCGCCGGCATACGAAACCCCAACTCCCAAGGCGTCTTCCCATCCTTATTCTTCGTCATATTATTTTTTCTGATCTCCGCGAACGGTGCGCCCAAGTTCCAATGGCCCAGATTCCAAATATGCCGCCCGCCAACCTCAAACCTATCATCCCGAGCAACGCGAGCGACCTGCTTCTCCTCCTCTCTCTGCGTCCTCCGCGCCTCCGCGTTAACTTTTTCTTTTCTTCATGAGTTTCAGATAACTTTCTCCCAAAACGTCTGTCACCCCGAGCCACGCGAGCGACCCGCTTTTTCCCTCTAGCCACCAGCCACTAGCCACTCGTCACTGCTTTTCCTCAATCCATCGTTCCATCAGCGGCGAAAACGCATCAATTCTCCGGTCCCGGAAAAACGGCCAATTCCTCCGCGTCTCCTCGCTCTTCGCCGGGTCGCACTCCACCACCAGAATCTCCTCTTTGTCGTTCGAAGCCTCCGCCACAATCTGCCCCGACGGATCGGCCACAAATGAATTACCCCAAAATTCGATTCCCGGATCGCCCTTCGCCGGATTTCCTTCGAATCCCACGCGATTCACCACTGCCACATACATCCCATTCGCCACCGCGTGCGCTCGCTGAATCGTTTTCCAGGAATCCAGTTGCGCCGCGCCGTACTGCGCCTTCTCGTGCGGATGCCAGCCAATACTCGTCGGATAAAAAATCACCTGCGCGCCCTTCATCGCGGTAATGCGCGAGCCTTCCGGATACCACTGGTCCCAGCAAATCTGCACACCAATCCGCGCGTACTTCGTATCAAAATTCAAAAATCCCAAATCCCCTGGCGTGAAATAAAATTTCTCGTAATAAAGAGGATCATCCGGAATGTGCATCTTCCGGTATTTACCCAGGTATTTTCCATCCGCATCCAAGATCGCGCACGTGTTGTGATACACGCCCGCCGCCCGTCGTTCGAACAGCGACACGACTAGCGACACTTTCTTTTCTTTCGCCACCGCGCTCAGCCGTTCCGTCGTTGGTCCCGGCACCGCTTCCGCCAAATTAAACAGCTCTGCGTCTTCCGTCCGGCAGAAATATTCCCCGGCAAACAATTCGTGTAGGCAGACGATCTGCGCTCCTCGCGACGCCGCCTCGCGAATCTTCTCTTCCGCCCGCGTTAAATTGTCTTCCTTATTGTTGGTGCACTTCATCTGCACCAATCCCACCGTAAACTTATTAGCCATTCCCCATCCTCTCCTTCGAAGTTCGATGTTCTTCGCCGCCTCTGCGGTATGTGTTTTCGTTCGCCAACAGCGCGAAAGAGCTTCTCTCTCACCACAAGCCGCTACGACTCACAGGGTGCCCCACCCTCGCCTTTTGAGGGTGGGTCGTGGGTTTGCTCTTCACTCTTTTACTCTTGCACTTTTTCACTGTTTCACTCTTCCACTTTTTTCAGTCGCCGTCTTCAAGTCACCACAACTCAAGCGACTGCTTTCGCCCGCCACTCGCCACGAGCCACTCGCCACTGCTTTCCCCGAATTCTACTTTCCTTCTTCTTCCGTTTGTACTATCAATTCCATTAGACATACAATTCGGTCGCCCGCATTTGTCAAAAGTTTTGGTCGTAATCATTTCACGTCGTTCATATTTTTGTGCAAGGAGTTGCGATGGCCAAATCGTCCGATAAAACCGTTACGGGTCGCGTCCTCCACGATCCTGTCAAAGACAAACTCCGCCCCATCTATCCTCTCGACCTTTCCAAAATCAAAACCATCGACGATCTTGTCCGCGCCATGGGCGACACCGCCTACACCGCACGCCAGATCGGCGATGCCGCCGACGTCCTTGAAGCCATGGCCCGCGACAAAGACTGCTTTGTGGTCATGACCCTCGCCGGCGCTCTCACCGTCGGCAAAATGGGCCTGGTCTTCTGCGATCTCATCGAATCCGGCATCGTCAAAGCCATTGTTTCTACCGGCGCGCTCATGGCTCACGGCCTCGTCGAAGCCACCGGCCGTTCCCACTTCCGCTACGACCCCACCAAAATGGACGACAATGAACTCTTCCTCGCCGGCTACAACCGCGTCTACGATTCCCTTGAGCCGGAAACCAACCTCGATCACGTCGAGCAGGTTGTCGACACGATTCTCGATGCCTGGGACCCCAGCGAACTTGTTTGCAGCTGGAAACTCCACAAACGCATCGGCGAATACCTCAAGAAAAATACGAAAGGCCGCGGCATCCTCAAATCGGCCTTCGAGCACGATGTTCCCGTGTTCGTTCCGGCCTTCTCCGATTCCGAACTCGGTCTCGACTTTGCCCTCAACCAATACGCGCGCAAAAAAGAAAAGCGCCCACCGTTGCGCTTTGACCCCTTCGTAGACTTTGAGACTTTCGCCGGCACCATGATGGCCACCAAGAAAATGGGTATCTTCACCATCGGTGGGGGCGTTCCTCGCAACTGGTCCCAGCAATTCGGGGTCTACGCCGAACTCATGGCTCGGCGCGGCTACGAAAAGCTCCCCCTCAAGCGCTACAACTATGGCCTGCGCATCTGTCCCGAGCCAGTCCACTGGGGCGGTCTCAGCGGTAGCACCTACACCGAAGCTGTCAGTTGGGGCAAATTTGTTCCCCCCGAAGAAGGCGGCCGATTCGCCGAAGTGCTGGAAGACGCCACCGTAGCCCTACCGCTGGTAGTAGGCGCTGTCCTCCAGCGCATCGGCTACCTAAAGAAGTAGCGCCAGTTCGTGCCTAGCGCGTGTAGGGGCCAGTCTTTAGACTGGCGAACCCGAATGCCCACACGCCGCCGTTGCAGTGTAGGTCTTCTCATCCACCCATATCAGAAAACGCTCATCCTGAGCGAAGCGACTCCCCCGCCGCCTCCCGATCGCTGATCGCCGCTCTTACCGATTACTGATTACCGATTACTGATTACTGATTACTGACTACTGATTACTGACTACTGACCACCGACTACCGACGACCGACCACTCCTCCCCGATCACTGTTCGCTGGTCACCGATCACTACAATGCGCTACACTCCACCGCCCAGGAGGTCGCCATGGCCAAATCCGCGACCAAGTCCGCCTCGCTCTATGACGTTCATCCCGGTGTCGCCATGGTCCAGAAATGGATTGCCGAGCTCAAGCCTAAATCCGGCCGCTCCCTCGACGAATGGATTGCTCTGGTCAAAAAGGATGGCCCGAAAGATCACGCCGCGCGCCGCTCCTGGCTCAAATCCAAGCACAAGCTCGGCACCAACTCCGCCAACTGGATTGCCGAACGCTCCGATGGAAAGGGCGGGGAAGAAGACTCCCCCGAAAAGTATTTAGCCGCCGCCATTCTTTATGTGGAGCAGCAATATTCCGGAAAAAAATCGACTCTCCGCCCCATGTTCGACGAACTTCTTCATCTCGCCAGATCGCTTGGCCCCGACGTCAAGGCTTGTCCCTGCAAATCCATGGTGCCGCTCTATCGCAACCACGTTTTCGCGCAAATCAAACCATCCACCAACTCGCGCATCGATTTTGGCCTGTGCTTCACCACCTATAAGGGCAAACTCCCCAAACGCCTCATCGACACCGGCGGCCTCGCCAAAAATGATCGCATCACTCATCGCATCGTACTCACCCATCCCAACGAAATCGACGCCGACCTCCAAAAATGGCTAAGCGCCGCCTACCATCTCGACGCCTAGCGCCCTCCTCCCCGTAGCACACGCTTCAGCCTGTAAGCGCAAGTTCGCAGCAGGGAGCCAGTAATCAGGAAATCAGAAGCCATCAGCCGACAGCCCACAGCCGGTAGTGTCGGCGTCACGCCGTACCCAGTAGCACAGGCTTCAGCCTGTGCGCCCACTTGTGCTACATTCTTCTTCCCGATTTCCCGCCTCGCGAGGTTCACATGTTTTCCATGCGTTCTGCGCTCACGCTTCTCGTGTTTCTTTGTCTCGCTCCTCTACCAAATCCACAAAAGGACACCTCTATGACCCAGCACGCCACCGGCACCTTCGAAGTCAAAATGGCCCCGCTCGACCCCGCCTTTAAATTCGACGAAAATCCCATCACGCGTTTCTCCCTCGACAAACAATTTCACGGCGATTTAGACGCCACCAGCCAAGGCGAAATGCTCGCGGCCGGCAATCCGGCCAAAGGTTCCGGTGGCTACGTCGCCATGGAACGCGTCAGCGGCGCCCTCCAGGGCCGCACCGGTACTTTCGCGCTCCAGCACAGCGGCACCATGGACAACGGCCAATATCATCTCAACGTGACCGTCGTTCCCGGCTCCGGCACTGGCCAGCTCGCCGGCCTCACCGGCGCCATGACCATCATCATCGAAGCGGGCAAGCACTCCTACGATTTCGCCTACACGCTCCCCGGCACAAAATAGCAATGCAACTACGTGGCACAGGCACTCTTGCCTGTGCTCTTGGGTTTCGCGTGACACTGGCACTTAGCGAACTCCGTAGCCCTCTGCGTTCCTCTGTGGGAAGGTCTTCCAGTCGCAAAAAAAAGCGCCTCGATCTCTCGAAGCGCCTTTTTCGGGAATGTAATTTGCGGCTAGCTAATCGTCGTCGCCGTGCAACACCGCCGCCGTCAGCACCGTGGTCCAGAGTCCCCGCTTATCGCCCACCGCGGACTGCGTGATATTCATCGTGCGCACAATCTTGTTCGAAATCCGGTACACTTCCTTCTTCTCGTCCCAGGACAAGTCCGGATCAAACTCTACGTTTAGCGTCGTCGCCAACATTTCCGCGGCCAGTTCTTCTGCGTACTCGCCCGCCACTTCTTCCGTCTCGCCAAACGAGTGATGCTCGCTCAAGTAACCGTACATCGGCCGTTCGCTCGGCAACGCCAATCCGATGCTCGCCGCAATCAACCGGTGCGGCTCCTTCGTCGAATTCTCGCTGATCACCGTGAACGCCACTTGCCCCGGCTTGATCAGCTTCAATCCTTCACTTCGCGATATCAATTTGCAGTTTGGCGGAAAGATCGAACTCACTCGCACGATGTTGCATGCGGCGATCCCTGCGTTCCGTAGTGCCAATTCGAAGCTCGAGAGCCTCTCGCGATGTTTCCCCACGCCTTTTGTCAGGAAAATCTTCTTCGCTACGAACGCCATTTTGCTGGGTCACCATCCAAGTGGAATTTTTTGCGCAAAATTATTCTGCACCGTTCAGAAAGTAACAAGCTTGTTCGTCACTGTCAACGTGCTTCGCGTCCGAAAGACGCCGCTAACGAAGCGTCGGCGCTTGCCCCTGCCATAGCCCGGCTCGCCCGGTTACTCTCCCGCCAGAAAGTTCACCAGTTTTCCCAGTGGCCGGCAGATCGCCAGCACTTTCCCCAAATCTTCTGCGGTAAAATCCGGTCCCGCATGTTCGGGGCTTCCCGCTTTGCGGCTCACCTGCATCACTCCTACGACTTTTCCATCATTCAGTATCGGCGCGCTGATGATTTTCTGTATCGATTCTCCCGTGGTCGTCGCCGCCTTCACCCCTTCGAACACCGTCGCGTGGCGCATCGCCGAGAAGTTATTGTTGATCTCCGGCCGGCTTTCTCTCGCGGTGCGCGCGGCCAGCGCCGAATTGCTCGTCAACGGCACAAATCCCACATTCTTTAAGGCCGCCGGCACCAGAAAATGCAGGTGCCTCCAGCGGTTCGATACCGCCAGGATCGCCACTTCATCCATCTTCACTCGCAATTCCTTCGCGATCTTCTCCGCCAACGCCGGCATGGATACTTGCTCTGCGCTCGCTTGATCTTGCTCCAGCGCGTTGGCCAGTTTCTCTAGCTCCGACACCAAGCTTGTTGCCATACTTTTCGAATCTCCGGTCCGCAGGAAGGGTATTGCGGGGTCTACCACGGCGGCTGCTCCGCCTTCTTGCTCCCATCTTCGACTTTTCCACCTCGCCTCGCAACCATTTTCACTTTCTCTGTGCCTTCCCCAGCCATAGTGCGCTTGCATACACTGTGCCAACTTCCCTATACTGAAATTGCCGCGATTCCCTTCGCGTTTCTGCTTCAACAGCTCCACATTCCTTTCTCGGGACTCTGGCGGCGGAGAGGGCATGTCTCCCACGACAACCCAGCCTGATTCAAACTTTCTTCTTGAACCGTTTTTCTTTTTCTCTCGCATCTCTAATCGCACACACAAGGATCCCTTCGTCCCATGAGCGCTACTGCCGTTCCACTCTCTGCTGCCAGCCTACGCTTCTGGCAAACCACCGTCGGCAAGAAAGCCATCATGGCCGTCACCGGCCTGCTGCTTTTCCTTTTTGTCGTCGGCCATCTCCTCGGCAATCTTCAGATCTTTGAGGCTCCCGAAAAAATCAACAAATACGCCGCCCTCCTTAAGTC
>DATKPS010000081.1:0-9547 GCA_035524015.1 Candidatus Sulfotelmatobacter sp. | reverse complement strand
AAGACGGGACCGTGGTAATGAGTGACGAGCCAGTCGAAGGCCGTTTCCGAGCCAGCTTGCAGCTCGGTGACGAGTTCGGCTTCATCTCTGCCCCACGCGAGGGCGCTGGCCCAATCGGACACGGTGTGCCTTTCTTCGCCTACGCCAAAAACGGCTTCGGCGAACTGGCCTGATACGGTTGGTGCGGGAGACCCAACCTCTGTCCGCTCTAAGTATTAGACACCAGAGGGAGCGGAATGTTCCTTCGGTGCCGACCCGGAAAGGCGGGTTCAAAACGTCATTGTGGCACTAACGGCCGGGCGGTGCAATGGGCGGAAGGTTTTTCAAGGCAACCCCTGGGTTGAGGCACCGAGCAACTGCATAAACGCTGTTCTGTCCAGCAGTTGCCAACTTGGTTGACGGGGGCGACCTCCGGCCGGTCTGTGCCCAAGATGCCCTCGATTTTTGTATGCGGAGGAAACAAAGGACTTACTAGGGGATCGCTGTATGAAGGGGAATAAAGGAACACGGGCGAGGTGGTAGAAAAGGCAGGGCAAGATTTCCAGATGGCAGAGTCACGACCCGGGCGACTTACATCGGTCCGCGGTTTGGCGAATTGATTCGGGGTAGCTGGTTTTGCTAAGGTCGTCGTCATGTCCGAGTGTTCCACCGAGCAGATACGCGAATTGCTCGACTCCCTTTATCGCGTGGAGTCGAGGCGGATCTTAGCAACGCTGATCCGCTTGCTCGGTGATTTTGATCTTGCCGAAGAGGCCATGCACGAAGCCTTTGCGACTGCGCTGAATCTGTGGCCGAGCAGTGGAGTACCCGGCAGCCCGCGACCATGGTTGATCTCCACGGCTCGATTCAAGGCCATTGATACCCTGCGTCGACGGGCCAGATTTGATGCCTCTCAAGGCGACCTCGTAAGGCATCTCGAAGCGCAATACAGCGCGGCGGAAAAGTCCAATGAAGAGGACAGCCTTGAGGATGACCGGCTGCGGTTGATCTTCACCTGCTGTCATCCATTGCTGGCGCCGGAAGCGCAGGTTGCGCTGACTCTGCGCGAAGTCTGCGGCCTGACAACAGAGGAAATTGCGCGATCATTTCTTGTTACACCGGCGACGCTGGCGCAGCGAATTGTGCGCGCGAAGACAAAGATTCGAGAAACACCGATTCCGTACGAGGTGCCCACGCCGCAGGAATTGCCGGAGCGACTGGGCGCGGTGCTTCAGGTCGTCTATCTCGTCTTTAACGAGGGTTATTCAGCCGCTTCGGGAGCGGAGGTAACGCGAGCGGAGCTAACCGGCGAGGCGATTCGACTGGGCCGGTTGCTGACCGAACTCCAGCCGGAGGCGGAAGTCATTGGGCTGCTTGCCCTCATGTTGCTCCAGGAATCCCGTCGCGCCGCGAGAACCTCGCCCAGCGGAGAGCTGATTTTGCTGGAAAATCAAGACCGCTCGCTCTGGAATCGCACCCAGATCGCGGAGGGAGTGGCACTGCTAGAGAAAGCCCTGAAGTCTCGCAGCTTTGGCTCATACACGCTGCAGGCGGCCATTGCGGCCGTTCATGCCCAGGCGGAATCGGCCGGTGCGACCGACTGGGGGCAGATTGTTGCGCTTTACGACCGCTTGTTACGCATTCAGCCTTCGCCGGTTGTCCATCTCAACCGTGCCGTCGCGATTGCCATGCGCGATGGTCCAGAGGCCGGTCTGGCGCAAATCGAAGCGGTGTTGGAGCATGGCGGATTGGCGAACTACTACCTGGCGCACTCCGCCCATGCCGATATGTACCGCAGGCTCGGCAGGACCGCGGAGGCTCGGGCTTCTTATGAGAAGGCACTGGCGCTGACCCAACAGGAACCAGAGCGGCAATTCCTACAAGAGCGGATTCGGCAGCTGGAATAAAAAACTGGAGTGGCTGTCGATTTTCGGTCTCCCGAACGACTATCTGATGAGAGTAACGATGAGCTACGGTTCTGTGATTGAACGGGACGAGCCATCGGAAACACGCCACAGGAAACGAGAAGGAGAATTTATGCCACAGTATTTGGTTGCTGTTTACCACCCCGATGACTACGTCCCGTCCGGCGAAACCGAAGCGATGATGGAGGAGATCCACGCACTCAACCGCGAAATGATTGCTGCCGGCGCCAGGAAGTTGGCTTGCGGCCTGTCCCCGGTCAGCAACGCAAGAGTGCTGCGGAAGCAGCCCGACGGCAAGGTGGCCCTTACCGACGGGCCCTACACCGAGACCAAGGAGCACATCGGCGGTTTTTGGGTGCTGGAAGCCGCGGATCTGGAGGAGGCCCTGAAGTGGGGACGTAAGGCTGTCGTGGCCTGCCGTGCGTCGGTCGAGGTGCGCGAGATGCTTTTCCGCCCGTCTCCGACACAAGAACCCGGCGGAAACAAGTAAACATTTTGGCCACTGCGGCCGGGAAATAAGCGCGGCAGTGAGGAGAGGACCGGAGCTGGCGCAACGCTTTGCGGCCGGTTCCGCGAATTCGGGATAAAAAAGCGGAGGAGAACCATGAAATACGTCTGTTTCGGATACTACGACAAAGGCAAATTTGACGGGATGAGTAAGGCCGAACAAAACAGCATGTTCGACACCTGCTTTGATTACGACGACCATCTTCGCGCCAACGGGCACTGGGCTGGCGGAGAAGCGCTCCAGCCTGCGGAAACCGCGTTGACGGTTTACTGGAAGAACGGGAAAGTGGCTACCACCGACGGTCCTTATGCGGAAACCAAGGAACAACTCGGCGGTATTCTGGTCCTTGAAGCGCGGGACATGAATCATGCGGTACAGCTCATCGGCCAGCATCCGGCGCTGACGTATGGAAACATTTTCGAGATTCGGCCAGCGGGGGACATGAGCGAAATCATCAAGGCCAGTGAGCAGCGCAGGCGACAGCACAAGGCGCGCTGAAGTTCCCTGACGACACACATATCCATTTCGTGACCTCACCGGGCGATAGCAATCGTGTCGGCCGAGTGGGCTTGGTCGAAGTGTCCATGGATCAGTCCGAAAATCAAAAACGTACGGAGGAAAGCGATGACTCGACACCGAAGGACCCGAGAGAAAATTCACAGCGTTTTACTAAGCGGGCTCGCGATTGCCGTCGCACTGGTTGCGCCGAAGCCAGCGCCGGCACAAGACGCCACATCAACGTACGCGAGCATGGCCCCGCTCGAAGAATATCTGATGGACCGCGACGCGGAAATTGCCTTGGCCAGGAGCGCTGCACCCGACGCAATCTCGCGCGACGCCTCGGTTGTCGTGCTGACGCGCCACGGCTACGAAACCGCGGTGCACGGCACAAACGGCTGGGTCTGCTGGGTTGGACGCGGATGGATGGCCATGTTCGACCATCCCGAATTTTGGAACCCAAAAGTGCGCGCCGCCGATTGCCTCAATCCACCGGCGGGCCGCTCGGTTTTGCCGTATGCCTACAAACGCGCCGAATTAATCCTGGCCGGGCGCTCCAAACTCGAAGTGATTGCTGGAATAAAAGCGGCCATAGATAAGAAAGAATTGCCGGCCTTAGAGCCGGGAGCTCTGAGCTACATGATGTCCAAGTCTTCCTACCTCACCGACAGCGGCGGCCACAACGCTCCCCACCTGATGTTCTTCGAAAGCGAAAAGAATGACGCGGCTTGGGGCACAAATCTCACCAATTCCCCAGTCCTTGCCGTCAACTACTGGTACATCTCCGACCTCTACCCCCAACTCAAAAGCTTCCCGCCATTGTTTGTCTTCTTAGTGGTAGTGGACAAATGGTCCGACGGAACGCCTGTGGGCAAGCATCAAGAATAGGTTGTGGAGTCAAAGGAGCGGAGGACCTGGCTCGCTGAGGGTAACCAAGGCTCGAACGTTAGAAAGGAAGAGTTGTAAGTTGTTTCTTTCTTCCGCTCTACTGCTTGCCGGCAAGAATCTATCGTGGGGTCTGCATATCAAAAGCCACTTCTGCATGCTGGTCATCGGGTGTGTCGATGCGGAACACCAGGGTCGAAGAATCAATTTGATTGGATTTAAATTCGAGCCGAATTTGCTCACCGTCGGCAGGAAGGATGGTGAGTTCAGTGACTCGCGGCACGTACGGACTGCTCTGCGAACTCAAGGGAATCACTTGTTTTTTGTTTTGAAAGACTTTGACCTTAATCGCGTTAAGCGGGGCACCTGGTTTGTAACAGATGTCCAGATAAGCCCGAAAAATCATGTGCTTGCCGTAGAACTGCTTCACAGCATCCTGAGAACTAAGATTTGAATCCTGGCTTGCGTAGTTGGCGACCTCCAGGAAGGGAGTCTCAAGTCGCACTTGGGAAGCGCAGGATCCGTCTTTAAGTTCCGGTACCCAATGCGTATATCGAGCGAGGAACTCCGATGTTAGATTGCCTTGGCGCGAGCCGAAGAAGTATGCATCGCGAATCGAACTTTCGGAAGCTGGAATGTCATCGTAAGCATTGACAGGAAGAGTCCAAGTCATCGCCAGACACACAGCGAGCCACCGAAACAAAGTGGGCTTTGGCGGTCGGCGACTCATGGGAGCCTCTCGAGAATTTCCGACCGACCAATCTACGGCGCGTAGCGAACCAACTGTCGGTTTGACGGACCCCGTAAAGTTAATGGGTACAGTTGGTGTCTGACTAGCGTGCTGTCCCGGAAACAACCTAACAAACCGCCGAGGCTTCAGGGCTAAAGGTGTGTGCGCTAGCTAAGAAACTCGCCCTCAGCGGCTGAAGCCGCAATGGTTCAGCACTAGTTACGGCACGGCCCCTCGGCTCCTCAGGGTGAACTGAAGCCGTGCCCTGACGAAAAACGTGGGCTCTCACACAGACTCTAAAGCCTGAGTCGTTTGCGACGACTTGTGAGCCTGGAGCACACTCATGAGGCTTGTATAAAGCCGGAATCCTGTGAGACGCTTTTCCGCGATTGCGGTTGACAAAATACTTGGCGGGGAGACGCACTCATGGCACGTGTGACTGGCATTGGCGGGATCTTTTTTCAGTCGGAGAATCCGAAGAATTTGTATGGGTGGTATGAGCAGCATCTGGGCATCAAGCTCGAGGCGCACGGACAGGGCGCTACATTTGAGTGGCGGGAGTTGCAGGCGGCGGACGGAAGCCAGCCGGGTGCCATGGGGGCGACGGCTTGGTCGATCTTTCCGCGGAGCACGAAGTATTTTGGGGCGAGCAAAGCCAGCTTTATGGTGAACTATCGTGTGGATGATCTGGACGGATTGCTGGAGGAGTTGAAGAAGGCAGGCGTGGAGATTGATCCGCATCGCGAGAATGCGGATTACGGAAGATTTGCGTGGATCATGGATCCGGATGGAAACCGAATTGAATTGTGGGAACCAGCGAAAGAGAAGTGAATAGCGCGAGGGTTAGCGGGACAGTTGGCGGGTGGCCCCGCGAAACTCGGGCGAGCAATTTCACTTCAGGGCCGCAATGAAGTCCTGCACGTCGTGCAACACCTGGGCCT
The DNA here is from genome assembly GCA_035524015.1 of Candidatus Sulfotelmatobacter sp. Classification (GTDB taxonomy): domain Bacteria; phylum Acidobacteriota; class Terriglobia; order Acidiferrales; family UBA7541; genus Acidiferrum. Next base: position 4,081 of record DATKPS010000081.1, on the reverse strand, counting down.
CTTTGCTTTGGAACAAGTAATGGTCCGCGTTTTCGATGCGGATAATTCTGGCCTGTGGAACCTGAACTTCAAATGCGCGGACCTGATTCTCCATTGTGCGCCGAAAGACAGGCGAGTGGGGAACGTTAAAAATAGCTAGTACAGGCAGACCAATTTGCGTAAATCGTTCCTCTCCATCGAGCAGAGCTACGCTGTAAGGATTTTCTATCGGCGCAGGCGGGGAAATCTGAGAAAGGTCGTCCTTTCGCTGCCGGAGCTCTTCCTCGGCTTGTTTAAGGTCCGCGAGTAGTTGATCGAGTTGTTTCGGGTTTCTTGGGAGCGTTCCAAGGTTCACCTGGTCGAGTTCTTTGCGAAGAGCGATCGAGTCGAGAACCAGGTCACCATGAACCTTGTCGTACAGCGCATAGGGATAACCGGCGTCGATATAAATCAGGGCGGATGCCGCGTCTGGATGCTCCGTGGCAACGGCACTTAAAACTTCTCCTGCAACGGAATGCCCCGCAAGGACGGGACGATTGAGCTTGAGCGCGGCAATCACCGTCGCGACATCGTCGCCAAGTCGGCTTGCTGAATAATTCGAGGGTTCAGGGACCGGTGCACTCGACGCTCCGAAGCCACGAGGCGTGATTCCGTAAACGTGATAGTTGGCGGTGAGTTTGACAGCGAAACTGTCGAAAACGTGAGCAGTATCACCGAGTCCCGGTAGGAGAATAACGGGACGACCGCTTCCGCCTCAGTCCAGCACTTCCAATTTCAGGTCAGGTTGTACTTCAATGTAGCGGACCGCCGGGGCTGCGGAAGCGGAGGTAGTCGGAGCCTGAGTATTCATTGCTACGAAAGGGAAAAAACACAGGGAGAGAAAGCTGAATCTACGCATCACGGCATTATGGGCACTGACACTCGCCCAGGCAACAAGTGGAGCATGGTTGTGTTTCCCGTCCCCGGTAGGCCGCCAAAGATTGGGGCGAGGGACGGAAATTAGGCAGCGGCCGCGGGCCTATAGTCGCGACACTTGCAATTGGGGAAAAAGCAGGGATGGCGGAGTTTGCCTTTTTTGTCGCGTTCGACCCGGTGGATAGATTTACCGTGAGTACATTTACAAGGTTGTTTCTTTTTTGGATTGGTCATGTGTCGTTGCGAATCATTCTACTATCAGGCGCAAAAAAAAAGCACGCAGGAAATTACTGTAGAAGGATGGCGGTAAATTACCTTAGGAAACAACTGGTAATCGCACGGACATGAGACGCCGGAGGCAGTGGCGTTGAGGTGGCAAGCGTAAAAGCGGCAGCGAGTTGCCGCACTCCAAAAACGGCTAGCGGGCGGTAGCGGAGACGGCCAGGGTGTCTGTGGAGATAGGTAGAGGCACGATTACTTCGACGAGCGTGCCGGGATGGTTGTTTTCCAGACGCAGATCGCCGCCGAATTCCGCGAGACGCTGGCGCATGCCAGCGATGCCGACGCCGGTGGTGCCGGGTTGCAGTCTGGCGACCTGTTCGGGGATGCCTTTGCCGTCATCGCGGACGGAAGCGATAATGCGATCTTCTTCCTTGGAGAGGAGAACCCAGGCGTTCTTGGCGCCGGAATGGCGAAAGACATTGGTCAAGGCTTCCTGGATGATGCGATAGAGGGCGGTCTCCAATTCTTCGGGGAGGCGCGGGAAATCGAGGGGCTGCACTTCCAAAACGGTGCGGATGCCGGAACGTCTGGTAAGGCCATCGAGATACCACTGGACCGTGGAGAGCAAGCCGATCTCTTCGAGTAAAGGAGGGTGCAATAAATGGGAAAGGCTGCGCACCTGGGTGAGCGCGCCGTCGATGAGCGCGCTTAACTCCTCGGCGCGGGTGGAGAGATCGGGCCAGCGGCTTAGTTTGCAGATGGCGTCGGTGGTCATTTTGGCGGCGGTAAGTTCCTGGCCGAGGCCATCGTGAAGTTCGCGAGCAAGGCGGCGGCGCTCTTCATCCTGAGTGGTAATCAAGCGGCTGGAGAGATCGCGAATACCCCGGTTGAGCGTTTCGAGTTGGCGAGTTTTGCGGTGGAGTTCGGCAAAGACTTTGACGCGCGCGCGAAGCAACTCCGGAATGATGGGGATGGAGATGAAATCGACGGCGCCGCGCTCGTAGCCGCTGAGGAGATCGCGGTCAGTGAGAGGACCGGCGGAAACAAAGATGATGGAAGTGTCGCGAAAATGGGGATGCTGACGAATCATGTCGGCAAGGGCAAAGGCATCCAGGTCACGCCCGCCGACGCGGATAACCACGACCGCGATATCATATTGGAGAAGCGTGGCAAGCGCTTCGGTTAGGGAATGCGCCTTGATGATGTTTTCGCCGAGCTCGGTGAGAATGGATTCGCAACCGTGGCAATCATCCACCAAGAGAATGCTGACCTTCTCAAGAGCAAACGGAGCAAGAGGTAGAGACGTGCGGGGCTGGAGATGCAACTTCTCGGTCATGCGCCCTCCTGGAACAAACTTGCAGAAGATCAACAAGCATTGTGCAAGGCGGGTGAAATGTCGCTAGCGCTGACCGACCTGACAAAACTGGCGCTAAAGACAAACGGCACAAGGCGCGACGATTACTATCAAAGAAATTCGAGCGGGGTCTGGGAACCAAAGTGTACATGGCGTCAGGGAAATAGCAACAAAAAGGTGAGAGTTTATCCCAAAGTGGCAAAAAAAGAGGCTTTGCGACCGAAAAGTTGGTGCTTCGAGAACAACGTGGATGACGCAGGGGTGCCGAAAATCTTCGTTTGAGCTTGGTGGCGGTGTGGCGCACCTACGGCGCTCGTTTTTGGCTCCCGCGAGTTCCCAACCCTGCGGGCTGGGCTAACGTTGTGACACGCCGCTGACGCTCGAGCCGGCGGTGCTGAAAAACGCAACAGAGAGCGCGAGGACGGAAAAGGCAGGAGTCGTTCGTCAACAGCTCCCGCCCTCCCACTGGATACGCCACTCCTCGCATCGGCTGCCTCCTGCCAGCCTCATTCTATAAGGTGTGACTTATGTCCTGGGACACCACACTCGGCCACTACAGAGTCCCGAGTTCGGAAAGTTAAGACGAGTCAGCGTTTCAGGTGAGCTAGATCGGCAGAGCGGAAAGCATCATTGACGGTGCGCAACAGCGCTTCGCGGCTGAACGGCTTTTCGAGAAAGAAACTGTCCGAGGGCCTGGGAATCTGTTCGAGATGTTCGAGATAACCGGTCATATAGATCACTTTAAGTTCGGGACTGATGGCGGTGAGGCGAGCCGCCAGCTCCGTGCCACGCATTCTGGGCATGACTACGTCGGTGAGCAGAGCACCGATGGAGGCGCGATGGTCGGTGGCAAGTTGTAGCGCTTCGACGCCATCCTTGGCGGCAAGAACCCGAAAACCCGCGGTGTCGAGGAAGCGGCCGGCGAGTTCGCGAACGGAGTTATCGTCTTCGACGACGAGAACGGTGGGGGAATCGGGCAGCGAGGGCAAGGAGGGAGACTTGGCGACGATGGGGTCGCACTGCTCCTGGACTTGGGGAAGATAAACCTCGAAGCAAGTTCCCTTCCCCGGAGCGGATTCGACGTAAATGAAACCGCCGCTTTGTTTGACAATGCCGTAGACGGTGGAAAGGCCAAGCCCGGTACCTTTGCCTACTTCCTTGGTGGTGAAGAAGGGCTCGAAGATGCGCGCCTGGGTTTTGGCATCCATGCCATGACCGGTGTCGGTAACCGAGAGCAGCACGTAAGGGCCGGGAGTGAGACCCGGTCGCGTGTGAGCAACGGACGAATCGATAGTGAGATTGCGGGTTTCGATGATGAGATTGCCGCCCTGGGGCATGGCGTCGGAAGCGTTGACGGTTAAGTTCATCAAGACTTGTTCGAGTTGGCCGGGATCGGCTTTGACATGGGAGAGATCGTTGCCGGGCAAGAAGACGAACTCGACATCCTCGCGAATCAGGCGATGCAGGAGTTTTTGCATTTCGGTGACGAGATGATTGAGATCGAGGACCTTGGGCTGGAGAATCTGGCGGCGGCTGAAGACCAGTAATTGGCGGGTAAGCGAAGAGGCGCGATCGGCGGCTTTGTGGATTTGCTCGCCGCTTTTGTAGGAA
>DATKPS010000080.1:0-42760 GCA_035524015.1 Candidatus Sulfotelmatobacter sp. | reverse complement strand
TTGCCGGAGGGCCTGAGCCTCGACAGCGGTTCGGGAACAATCAGCGGAACTCCCTCGCGGGCGACCTCAACCGAAACGTACACGGTTACCGCCTTGACAGCTACCGGCAATGCTGTGGGAACGGTAAGCATCACAGTCGACGACGTGGCGCCGTGGTCCCAGTTCATCCCGAACATGGACCAGACGATTACGCCGCTGGCACCGCCAGGATCGCAGTACCAACAACTCAACCCCGACCTCGCGGACAATCCGGCGTGGCTGGCGTCGCAGGCCGCTACCACCGCACTCAGTCCGGATGGCAACACGCTGTTGATTCTCACCACCGGCTACAACCGCGAGTTCAACGACGAATACGAGTCGCTCACTTCGTACAACCCGGTGGATTCCAACGAATACGTTTTCGTATACGACGTTTCGAGTGGCGCACCCATCAAGAAGCAGGTGCTGCCCGTCGCCGTCGCGTATTTCGGGATTGCCTGGGACCCTTCGGGGGCGCATTTCTATGTGACCGGCTGCAGCATGGACGACGTTCATATCTTTACGTATAACTCGACGAACCAACTTTGGGCCGAAGAGAATGCGGTGTGGGATTCGCAAAACAGCGTGTGGGTGCCAAAGCTCACGCTGGGACATGGCACAACCGGTGTTGGCTTGGGCGTCTACCCGTGCGCGGCGGGCATTGCAGTTTCGCCAAGCGGGAAAACGATGGTGGTGGCGAACTACTACAACGACTCGCTTTCGATACTGACCGGGGGATATGGGAACTGGGCACTAGAGGATGTTTCGGGAGACGGCTCGAAGGTGTACAACCTGGACCTGCGGCCCGGCAAGGACCTGGTCGCCCAGAATGCGACTTCGGGAGTGCCGGGAGGAGAGTATCCGTTTTGGGTAGTGATTACCGGTGACGATACCGCCACGCCATCGACCGCAGTCGCCTACGTGTCGAGTATTCGTGACCGCGAAATCGACGTGGTGCCACTCAGCGCCGCGACAAATCAACCGCTTCAGGTGACCACGCGCATTGCCGTCAAGGGCCAGCCCAACAAAATGGTCCTGAACAGCACGCTAAATGTTTTGTACGTGGCCGAAGATCAGAGCGACACCGTGGACGTCATCGACGTCAGCCAGGATCCCAAGCACTACATGACCGTAAACACGGTCATCGAAACCATCCCCGTGCTCGCTCCCGCTGGGCTGCTGCCTTCCTCGTTCTACTATTCGGGCTCGAACAGCGCCAGCGCTCTCTCCAACCCCATCTACACCGGCTCGAATACGAACAGCCTCGCGCTCTCGCCCGGCGGATCGCAGCTCTATGTTACCAACGGCAACTTGAACGATGTCGCGGTGGTGCAGCTCACGGGAACAAACTCCGGCGACTCCGTGGTCGGTTTGATACCGACCGGGTGGTATCCCAACTCCGTAAGCACGAACGCTAGCGGCACCTGGATGTACGTTGCGAACGCTAAATCTCCCACCAGTTCCAATCCCGGTTGGTGCTACAGCTATGGTCCCGCTTCATTCATTCCGAATTGCTTCTCCAATAATCAGTACAATCCGCAGCTAACCAAAGCAGGGCTGCAGAGTTTTCCAATTCCCACCGTCGCGCAATTGCAAACGCTAACCGCGCAGGTTGCGCAAAATGACCGTTTTTCAAGCACGGAAAGCGGGAGCGACCAGCAGATCATGGCGGCGGTCAGCAAGGGAGTGCAGCACGTTATCTATATCCTGAAGGAAAATCGCACGTACGATCAGGTGCTGGGCGACCTGACGGACGCGAAGGGCGTGCCGATCGGCGAACAGGAGCCCAGCCTGGTGCAGTGGGGTCAGGCAATTACCCCGAACCTGCACAACCTCGCGCGCACTTTTGTTACGCTCGACCATTTTTTCGCTACCTCAGAGGTTAGCGTTGATGGATGGGCTTGGAGCACTGCCGCGCAATGCCCCGACATCATCGAGCACGAATTTCCAGTTGCCTATGCCTTCCGCGCGCTCGCCTTGGAAGCCGAAGGCGCAAATCGCAACGTCAGTGTGGCCCTTCCGACCTTGGCCCAACGCCTGGCTGCCAATCCGCTCTTGCCAAACGACCCCGATCTTTTCCCGGGGCAAACCGGTGTCGGGGCACCGGACGGCCCCAATAACGAGATCAACACCGGCCACTTGTGGGATGCTGCGCTGCGAGCCGGTCTCACGGTGAGGAACTACGGCTTCTTCCTCGACTGCTACCGCTACAGCTCAGCACGATATGCCATCCCGGTGATTGAAGAACCCGCCTCAAGCAATACCGTCGTCGCTTACCCCACCGACCCGGCCCTTATTCCTTACACCGACCCGTACTTTCGCGGCTTCGACAACAACCTGCCCGATTACTACCGCTTCAAGGAGTGGGAACGCGAGTTCGATGCCTACTATGCGACCGGCGGACTTCCCTCGCTGACCCTGCTTCGCCTGATGCACGACCACACCGGGAACTTCGGCACCGCCATCGACTTGGTGAACACTCCTGAACTGATGCAAGCGGATAACGACTATGCTGTTGGGCTCGTGGTCCAGAAAATCGCCAACAGCATCTATGCCCAGAACACGCTGATCTTCGTGGTAGAAGACGACGCGCAAGATGGCGGCGACCACGTAGATTCACATCGCACCATCGCGTTTGTAGCTGGCGCTTACGTCAAGCAAGGTGCGGTCGTCTCCACGTCGTACAACACCATTGACTTCGTCCGCACCATGGAAGAGGTGCTCGGCTTGAACCAGTTCTTGAACCTGAATGATGCTCTCGCCCATCCCATGACCGACATCTTCACCACCACTCCTCAGACCTGGACCTTCAGCGCCTCGCCTTCTGCCTACCTCTACGCTACGCAACTTCCTCTGCCGACTCCTTCCCCCGGAATGAAAATCCCTCAATCCACTCACAACGCAGCGTATTGGGCGCGTGTCACCAAGGGCCTCGATTTCTCCGACGCCGACCGCGTCGATCCCCTACTCTACAACCGGATTCTTTGGAAGGGCATGATGCACAACCGGCCCTATCCTCCGTCGCTCTCGCTGAAAAACAGGCATGCCCGTGACGATGACGATGAACGGCAGATTAAATCCGAAAAGCGCCCGGCCAGCTATCGACCGCCCGTGAGCGAAAAGCGCACGCGCCGAACGGCGCCCGACAAGGATTAACTCCCCACACATAAAGACGCGCACACTGCGGAGAATACATTTCGTTGCCATTTGGGAAGTGGCTAAAGCAAACAAAATAAACGCAAATCGGTACTTGCACCCCGTAGGTGCACACGATAACTGATGGCATACGGGGCTGGCACATTGTTGCGGGTTCTCGGCAGGAAATTACCGATACGGAATCTACAATAAGGCTACAACTGCGGCACGGATATTGGCATCGAAAGCTGCAGATTGCGGCTACCTATCTATGAAATTTAATTGTTTGCTTGTGGCTTGCTTCGCCCTGGCGGCTTCGTTTGGCGCAGCCGTCTGGGACAAATCACCTGATAAATGGAGTCTCTCGGACGTCTATCGCATCCTCGAAGATTCCCCCTGGAGTCCGGCGAAAGTGAAGCTTGAGGCCAAGAGCGCGCCTCGACAAGAGGATTCTCAAGCGGGACCGATACAAGGCCCCATCGACTCGAATGAAACCTCCTCAGCCCCAGGAATGCAGATCAGTCGCACTAAGCCAGAGGCCGACATTCCCGTAATCTGGTGGTCCTCCAAGACCATTCGGCTTGCAGAGCAGCGTTTGCGCCAGTTGCGAAACCCTTCGTCAGCGAAGCAACCTTTGCGGGTGGACGACTTGCCGGATTACGTGCTTGTCGTTGAAGGTGCGGAGCCCGTAGGTATTCTGCAGGACGCTAAGGAAGATTTGCATGACACGGTGTTTCTCGAGCTATCGGACGGCACAACCCTCGATCTCGCAAGCGTCCGCTTCACCGAAGGACCTGAAGGGGAGCCGCGCGCAGAGTTTCATTTTCCTAAGCAAGTGGACGGTCAACCTACCCTCGACCCGAATTCCGACCGGGTCATCTTGCACTGCCGGGCAACGGCAAAGGCGCCCCGCCCCTTCGAAGAAAACTCTGTCGCTCTTCGAGCAGACTTCAAGCTGCAAACCATGAAGGTGCGAGGCATTCCCGACCTGTAACTCCTTGTCGGTCAATCCGCTGCCACTTGCCTAGATTCCGACGGGCCATCTCCGGACGGATACGGCGTAGGCATTCGCTCACCAGCGTTTTCCTCGAGTTCGCCCCGCAGTTGTGCCTCCAGGTCGGCAAGTTGCGCCTCAATGTCCTGTTCGGCCTTTCGTTTGCGAATTACCTCTTCGCGATAACGGCGCAAGAAATAGTCGATGGTTTCCACGCGAATCTTAATTGAACCTGATGGCTTGTTCTCGTCTAGGTCCTTAAAACAGAAATACGGCGTACCCGACTGCTCGACGATGCCTTCGATGACACCGTAAATGGGCGCATCGTGGCCGCACTTGAAGCTGGAAATTTCCAGCGCGACCAGATTTGGGTGCCGTGCCGTGAACTTCGCTGCCCACACCTTATGATTGGTGCTGCACGAATACGAGTTTTTCCAGGCGTCCGAGATATCCAGCGGGCTGCTGATCGCCCCGGAGCGCACCTCGTCCCCAAACAGGCGCTCGAGCAAATCTTCATCCAGCGGCAAGGTGTTCTGCGAAAAAATGGGATAGCCAAGTTTCTGGAATTCATCGAGAATTTCGTGATTCAAGCCGGGATCGTGATGATAGGGCCGGCCCAGCATGACAATGCCAATGCGATCTTCTCGTTCGAGTTGATCGAGCACCTGGCGCGCGCGCCGGCCGATACTGGTCTCGTATTCTTTCAGTGCGGCAAATCCCGATTCCACGGCGCGGTCGTTTTCTTCCTGCGAAAGGCCAAGTAGAGGCTCCCAGACCTGCCACATCTGGTAAGCAAACAGCTTACGGTTCGTGAGATTCAGAACGGGATCGACGTATTTCAGATTGTTCTCGGCGAATACATCATTCTCCTTTGTGAACGCCGCTTTCACCGTTTCCGGAGTCGCCGTGACCGTGGGGCAGGCGTTAGAGCCAGTGATTTTAACCAGCGGCGAATGCAACACATCGTACATGGGGAAGAAAATTGCCTGCAGCGGTTTCTTGCTGTGTTTTTCCTTAAGTAGGTTGTAGACGTGCGAAATCCCAATCTTTGCCGGAAAGCAAGGGTCGATCGCGCCACGACTCGCGCCAGCGCGGTAGAGCTCGGAGCTGGTGTAATCGGAATACACGATATTTTCCGGCTGGATGCCCAGGCTTTCGAAATAGGCGCTAAAGAGTGGTGCATAGGCATAAATGTTCAGCACCCGCGGAATACCAATGCGGAATTGTTTTCGGTTCTGCATCAGCGCCACGCGCTGTTTTGCCACTTTTGTCCAGGCCCGAGTGGGTATGGGGTCGGCCACGATCTTGGCATTGGTAGGACGGAACACTTCCTTTGAGGCTATATCGACGAAGTTCGGATGTTGGTCGCGGATTTTGTCCAGGCCCGCTTTGATGTCCTTCATTTCATTGAGATCTTCGACCGTACCTTTTTCGCAGGTGGCAATAATCAGCCGCTGCTCCCCGTGCATCAAGGGAACCTTGGTGACCCGCTCAATGGGCACGTAGTTTTGGATGGGCTCCGTTCGCACATCGATGAACGTGCGCAAGCAATTGTTTTTGCAGAAATAGCAACGGGTTGCTTCGTTGCGCGTAGTGCGGTACTCGATTTTGCGCACTGCGTCGAGACCGATGAATGTCGTTTGCTTCCCATTTCGCCACAGCCGCAGCGATTCTTGAGCTGCTCCTATCGCTCCTGACTCCCCGCAGTGTTCGTGCACGATGATTTCCGGTTTTTTCCCTGCGGCGCGGAAACTGTTCCGGATGAAGTCCACTTCGGCCTTGACCACTGCCAAATTGTTTTGCGTGCCTCCTTGCAGCACGAACCGTGAGCCTAGTGCCGCAAGATTCGGGATACTGGCCACGTAGAGAAATACATTCTTTGGAAGGACCGCCGCGAGTCCTGCAAGGATTTCCTCCGCCTGCCAACCTTGTCGCTGGAAATTCACGATGTCCGACTGCATGAACACAGCACAACCATAGCCAAACACCGGCATGGCTTTTGCGGAAAAGGCCAGATCCGCGTATTGATTGACTTCCAATCCGAAGCCTTCCGCAGTGGATTGCAGGAAGTAGCCATTGCCCGCCGAACACTGCGTATTTAGCTTGAAGTCCTTTACGCGGCCATGGTGCAGCATGATGATTTTGATATCTTGCCCGCCCACATCGACGATCACGTGAGGATCTTCGTAGAATTTCAGCGCAGATTCAGTGTGAGCAACGGTCTCGACCAGTGCGACGTCCGCCTGCAGGACATCCTTCAGGATGTCCTTGGCGTATCCGGTGGTGGCTACTCCCAGAACTTCGAGCTTGGCGTGTTGCGCTTCGACCTGTCCTCTCAGGCTTTCGAACATTTCGATCGTGTCCTGGATCGGATTGCCTTTCGACAATTGATACGATTTGCAAAGGATATCGCCCTTATCATCGAGCAAAACGGCCTTTGTGGATGTGGATCCACCGTCGATTCCGATGAAGCCGCCGATGCTGCTGCCTTTTTGCAACGTGGCGGGAGTAAACTTCTTGCGCCGATAGGCTTCCTTGAAGGTGTCGAGTTCGCCGCTATCCTCGACCAAACCCCTTCCCCCGGATTTGGCCTTTTCTTCCTGCCGTCCGTAGTCAATGTAGCGAATTAGGTGTTCGTACCCTCGATAACAACCGATACAGTCATCTTCTCCCCGCCCGAATTCAACAGCCCCGATTGCTGCGAAATATTGGGCATTTTCGGGAACCTTGATCAACTCCTCCGGCTTTGCTCCTTCTGGGACCGCGACCTTGCGCTCTTGCCACATGCGCGGAATATTCGCCTGCCATGCTTCGCGCATGCCGCGAATAAAGCTGTTGGGTCCACCCAAAAGCAAGACGTGCGGACGCAGCGTATGACCACGCGTCAAAACGCTGAGGTTCTGCAACACGATGGCTTCAAACAGAGAGGCCATTAGTTCATCCGAGTTTGTCCCGACCTTTTGCAAGCTGTTGATGTCGGTTTCCGCAAACACGCCGCACTTGCCTGCAACTTTGTGCAGCTTGATTCCGCGGTATCCCTGCTCTGCCAGTTGTTCGACCGGAATTCGCAGCTTGGCATTAATCTTGTCAATGACCGCACCCGTGCCCCCGGCGCATTTGTCATTCATCGAAGGAATCTTCTTCTTGCGCCCCGTCTCTTCGTCATCTTTAAAAATGATGATCTTTGCGTCTTGACCTCCGAGCTCAATCACCGAGTACACCTCCGGGTGCAGCTTCTCGACCGCCAGGGAAACAGCGGTGACCTCCTGAACGAATTTGGCGCCGACCTGATCGGCAATCGCACCCCCGCCCGAGCCCGTCAAAAACATCCGCGTGTTGACGCGGTTGATGCCGACCTCGGCCTCCATGCGTTTTAGAAATTCGAGAGTTTTCTCGGGCTGTTTGGTTTCATGACGCTGGTAGTCCCGCCACAGGAGCTTGTCGCTGGCCGCATCGACGACTACCGCCTTGACCGTCGTGGAGCCAATATCGAGCCCAACCATGAATTTCGTTGCGTGATCGAACGGTTTCTGCGGGTGCGAAGCACACTGCGCGGGTACTTTCAGCGGAGCAATCTGCACCAATTGCGATCCCATAGGTCCGTGCATAAATCCCCTCAGTTGTATCGTGATTTTCCACTATTGTTAGTCGCCTGATGTCGCAGGCGCGGTGACTACCGGTACACGTGTGCGCTTCCAGAACCGCGTGTCACGGTCGATGCGATCGCTTACATGCAGAACAAGTTGCGCCGCAGTGCCCGCTACTCCTTCACGGTGCGGCACGTGATAGAAGGGCCGTTTCAGCTCTGTATGTGCGTCAATGTACTCACGGATGTCCTGAAGGCTCTTGCCTGTTGACTTCAGGCACTCTTCAAATTCCGCTTTAGCCTTCACCTTGGCCTCGCCTAAGGCCATCTGTACACGGCTGTGAGCATTCACTTCGCCTTCGCCCGAAGTTTCAATCGGAAGAAAGATCATGTCTTTGAACCTATTGATCACCGCCGATTGCACACCGTCAGACTGCGATGACGGCATGCAGCCAAACGGCTTCAGAGCCAGCACCATGTGGCAGAGCTTGTGGATGGTGTAGTACACGTTTTTACCAACCTCTAGGTGCCCTTCACCCCCGCGGGCAAACTGGTTGTAGAAGGGATGAGCCAGTTCCGCCAGTTCCTCCTGTGGCGCCAAGCGATGGGTAATGCCGCCGAGATGATCGGCCGTGCGGTGATAAAAGAAGTTCCACATGCGTTGGCCCGCTCCGATGCCCCACAGTTTCTTCCGCAGTCCAATGTAGTTCGCAAAATGCTTCTTCGCCTCGTACCATTTCGGATTCTGGTGCGGGCGATTGACTGGCCACTTCGCGATCGCGTTGGCCTTCGCCTGGTACATCAAATAAGCCACCCAGGTGGCTATAGGTTCGACCAGCACTTGTGCCCCTTCGCGCTCAAGAAAATTGAACATATGGAAATTTCCATCGCCTTCCGTAATCTGCGCCCAAAATTCGCCGGTAATCTTCACCACCGGCTTAACGCGCAGCCGATCCACTTCGATGGAATCCATTCGCTCACGAGCCGTTTTCAGCGCATTCAGGTAATCCTTGCCCCACATGTTTTCATGCCATTTGCCGAGCGCATTAAAGGTGTTGCGTAGGATTGTGTTGCTCTTGAACTTTGCCTTCGCCCAATCCGGCGCCCTCTTCTCAATGTCAAACGACTTTCGGTTCCTCAGGTCTTCGCACAAGCCATCCACCGTTTCACGAAACACTCGATCTGTTTCTCCCTTATTCACCTCGAATGGGCGAATTTGATAAATCAGATCATTCATCACGTCGCCCAAATGCAGCGCGTTCAACATTCCAAACCCAAAATTCTGCGTAAATTTCAGACCGGGTTCACCGGAAGCAGCCTTAATTCCATCGCTGTCTTTAAATAGCAGCACACGGAAGCCGTCGAACCCGGCATTCTTCAGCGCGAACCGATACTCGGCTTCATACATGCCGAACCGGCACGGACCGCACGAACCCGCCGTAAAAAACACATAATTGTCGAGGATCTCCTGACGCGAAACTCCTTCCTTCTCGAGGAATTGCAGATATTGCACCAGATTCCCGACCGTGAAATAGGTGGGATTGCACTGCCCGTTATTCCCAAACTCTTTCCCGATCTGAAACGCCGGCACGTCCGGTACTGGAAGCTTCTCACACCGATAACCGCAACCCTGGAACACCGCGCGAATCAGATCTTCATGCTTCCACGTGAAACCACCAAACAAAATGGTGACGCGATTCCGTTCCTCTGCGGTAAAAGCGCGCTCAACCGGCCGATGGAAATGCGTCGGCATATCTAGGCCGGCAATCTTGCGCAGATGCGCTCGTTCTGCTTCCAAACGTTCTTTGATTTCTGCTTCGCTCTTAATCCGAATCAGATTCGTCCCCATAAAGCCCTCCAGGTCGTCGGGGTCTTGCCAAAAGGATTGAAGTGGAACTGGCCGGTGGTTTCGAGAGTGGAATGGTGCCGGTCTGACAGGCAATTGCCAAATCAGAATATCTCAAGAAGAAGGGCCCGCAGGGCGGGATGCGGAGACGGGTCCCATGGTCTACTTCGGAGCCGAGTACGCACAACATCCGAACTCCACGCTGTGTAAGGAAGTTCGAACTCTGCAGCCAAGAGTCCCCATAACCCTTGGACCCAGCCACTATACCACTCAATACATTCTGCGCTTGCGATTTTTTTTGTCTTGGCCGGCCGGATTCTTCTTCAGATCGATTGCACCAGGGCAAAACCCGACCCTTTGGCCCCAACAGAACCGCGAGATTGCTTCTTACATTTGGTCCAGTTTAAAGATGCGCTCCATCAACACCCATTTCTGCCCGGGCGCTGCTCCAGCAAGCCCCTGCTGAAACTTCCACATCAGCTTCTCCCATTCTTGAACCTTGGGATTGCTCGCATCGAGCTTCGCCTTCTTTTCGAAGGAAAAGCTGCCATCGACCTCCATGACCATGAATAAGCGCGTTCCCAGCAGATAGATTTCCATATCTTGAATCCCGGCACTCTTAAGACTTTCCGTGATCTCCGGCCAGATTTTCTGATGGTGGCGCTTGTACTCAACCACCAACTGCGCGTCGTCTTTCAAATCGAGCGTTAGGCAGTATCGCTTGTTCATGCCAATGCACCTTCATCGCTCCCCGGGAGTTCTTCGCCGCCCAGCGCCGGAGCGGGCTTATAGCCAGATAGCCCAAAATAGAGAATAAACACATAGCACAGCAGCGGAATAACAAAAGCATTCTTGATGCTGGACGCGTCGGAAATTCGCCCCATAATTGCTGGGAAAAACGCGCCGCCAATAATCGCCATAACCAGCAAAGATGAACCCCTCTTGGTCAACGGCCCCAGATTCTTGATGCTCAGCGCAAAAATGGTCGGGAACATGATGGAATGAAAAAAGCCGATAAGCACCACCGCCCATATGGGAATCAGTCCCGATCCCAACACAGCCACCGTCGCGCAGATCAGCGAGGCCGCGGCGAACAGCGACAATAGCCTTGGCGCGGCAATTTGTTTCATCATTCCCGAGCCCACAAAACGTCCCATCATGAATCCCGTCTGATGCAGTAACAGGTACCACGCTGCATTTTTTGCGGAAATCCCGGGCATCGAGAACTGCGCATAACGGATCACGAAACTGGCTACGCCCACCTGCGCTCCTACGTAAAAGAACTGGGCAATCACACCTCTTACCAGGTGGCTCTGTGACAATATTCCACCTGAACTTCCCTCCCGCGCCCTTGTTTCCAAGGAGTCCTGTACATCCGGCAGATGGGTCACCTGAACGAGCACGGCGATAACCACAAAAATCCCCGCGATCAGGACGTAAGGACCGCGGACCGTGCCGGCCTGTGCCGCTCGGTAAGCGTCCAGTTGCGCCGCGCTCATGGCCGCAATCTGCGCCGGGGCGTACTCCACTCCGGTGAGGATGAAAGAACGGCCAACCACAGGAGAAAGCATCGCGCCTACCGCATTGAAGGATTGCGCGAAATTCAAACGCCGTTCGGCGCTGGCAGCCGGCCCCAAAATGGTCACGTACGGATTCGCAGCAACTTCTAGAAAGCTCTGCCCACAGGCCATGACGAATAGCGCAAACAGAAAAAATCCATAGACACGGGATGACGACGCAGGAAGAAATAGTAGCGCGCCCGCGGAGCAGAGAAATAAACCGGTGAGGATGCCCTTCTTGTAGCCGATCTTCTCCATGAGCCTTCCCGCCGGGAAGGCAGCCAGGAAATAGCCTCCAAAAAACGCCACTTGTATAAAAGAGGATTGAAAGTCAGTCAGGCCAAAAGCTTTCTTCAAGTGCGGAATCAGAATGTCGTTCAGGTTGACGCCGAACGCCCACAGGAAAAACAAGCTCGTAATCAGGACAAACGGCGCCAAAAAGCGCCGCTCAGTCACAGGAACGGAATGGCTCTGGCTACCTGGTGCCCCTGAACTTGCCCTCATTCATTTGCCTCGCTAGGTCAGCGCCCGGTCCAGGTGTGTGTAGCCCGCGTCCACGTAGATATGCTGCCCGGTAATGTGACTCGCCCGTTCTGAGATCAAGAACACCACCATATCGGCAATTTCTTCCGGTCTAGTCATGCGCTTGCCCAAGGGAATCTTCGAGACGATCCGCTCCAGTTTCTCTCGCGCATTGGGGAATCCCGAGATCCACTGCTGGTAAAGTGGCGTATCCACTTCCGCGGGAACCACGGCGTTTACGCGAATCCCGTGCAGCAGGAGCTCCGCCGCCCATTCGCGCGTCAGGCCCAGAATTGCGGCCTTGGCGGCCACATAGCCGGACGTCCCTCCTTGTCCGGTAACCGCGGTTTTCGAGCTGATATTCACGATTGCGCCGCGCACCTTTTTTAGCGCAGGCAGCGCCTCGTGAGCCATCGCGTAGTAATGCACCAAGTTCAACTGCAGCGAGGCGAGAAACTTATCCACGCTGCCATTCTCAAGGCTCACGTTATCATTCGCTCCCACATTGTTTACCAACGCGTCGAGCCGCCCGAATTTCTGCAACGTTTGTTCCACGGTAACTGCGCAAGTTTGCGGCGCGGTGATGTCCCCAGGGATAAATTCCGCATTCACACCCAGGCTTTGCAGTGCTGGCAACAACTTTTGCGCTGCTTCCACATCGCGATCCAAAAAAACGGGCGTCGCTCCCTCTGCTGCGCTTGCGCGCACAATCGCCGCGCCAATTCCTTTCGCCCCGCCAGTTACCAAAACCACTTTTCCTTTTAGCTGTAAATCCATAGGTAGTTAGCCACGCAAGTTAAAGAAACCGCCATCGAGCGGATAATCGGCGCCGGTGACGAAAGACGCTTCGTCGGAGCATAGAAATAGAGCCAGGGAAGCCACTTCTTCCGGTGTTCCCATGCGTCCCACCGGTTGTGATTTCGCCAATTTCTCATACATTTCTTTTTCCCGCCCAGGGTAGTTCTTCCGCAGGTAATCATCCACAAACGGTGTGTGCACCCGGGCCGGCGAGATGCAATTGCATCGTATGTTGTACGGCAGGTAGTCCTTAGCCACCGAATAGGTCATAGCCACGACCGCACCCTTACTCATGGAGTATGCAAAACGGTCGGCCAGCGCGGCTGAACCCGCGATCGAGGCCATATTGAGGATCACACCTCCACCGTTTGCTTTCATATGCCCGACACATTCGTGAATTCCGTTATAGACGCCTTTCACGTTCACTCGGAAGACGCGGTCGAAATCTATCTCACTGGTGCCTTCCGCGGTTCCAATGTGCGAAACTCCCGCGTTATTCACGAGAATCACAACACTGTCTTTGGCAAAAATGCCCTGGAAAGTTTCGCGAACCTGCTGCTGATCAGACACGTCGCAGCCGTGCACGCTGGCATTTCCACCTGCGTCCTGAATTCTTTGCGCTGTATTCTCCGTTTGTCCGGGATTGATGTCTACGATACGAACTGCAGCACCGTTCGCTGCAAATTTCAGCGCGATGGCCTGCCCAATGCCGCTGCCGCCTCCCGTGATAATTGCCACTTTGCCGTCTAAGCGAAAGTTGGTACCTGGACCGGCCGCCCTTGTCAAAGAAGACCTCTCTTCCGTCACATTCGCATGGCATTGTAAAACAGACCACCCCGCCTCGGAACGGTTTCGATCAGATTTTCAGCTTCCAGAACTTTGCGGCGTTTTTCCCAAGCACCGCGCTCTGTTCCTCTGGCGAGTATCCCCTCAAGTACTCCTTGACGAGATGAACCGCGCGGTCGTAGGAAGCGGCCAAGGTACAAACTGGCCAATCCGACCCAATCACCAGCCGTTGCGCGCCAAAACAATCGAAAGCTATATCCAGATAGGGCCGAAAATCCTCCGTTTTCCACGCGTGCCAATCCGCTTCTGTCACCAGGCCCGAGAGCTTGGCATAAACGTTAGGAAAGGAAGCCAGTTCGCGTATTCCCCGCTCCCAACCGTCGATCTCTCCCAGTTTGATCATCGGCTTTGCCAGGTGGTCGAGCACAAAACGCTGCCTTGGGAAGCGCTTCACAAATTCCACCGCGGTCGGGATATGTTTGGGGTAAATCAATAGGTCGTAGGCCAGATCGACTTCTTCGAGCACAGAAATGCCCTTCAAAAACTCCGGCTCAAGGAGAAATCCGTCTGGTTCACTTTGAACAATATGCCGAACTCCTACCAACTTGGTCTTCCCGGCGAACGACCGGAGGACTCCCCGGAGATCGGGCGAACGCAGATCAACCCATCCCACCACTCCGACAATAAAAGGATTTTCCTCGGCCAGTCTTAACAGCCAGTGTGTCTCCTCTAGGGTTTGCCGAACCTGCACGACAACACTGCCCTGAAAGCCATTGTCGTCTAGCAAAGGCTTCAGGTCCGCTGGAAGAAAATCGCGACGGATCGACGCCATGGAATTGTCGATCCAGCCATGTTCGCGGACGTTGTAGCGCCAAAAGTGCTGATGAGCGTCAATCTGCATCGCGCCTTGTATCCTTCCGCTGTACGCCAGCCGACATTAACAAGAGACGCTTCCCTTTGCACGAGTTTCTAACCAACACGAAAATGCCGTAACATGATGTCCATCTCGGTCCGTTCCGCCAACGAACGTATTTGCCGGTGAGCGCGTCGTGAATAAAGAACCAGTCCTGGTCGCACGTCCTCCGTTACTCCGCCAGACCAACGCCCAGCTTTTGCTAAGACTGCTCCGCGAATCCGGCCCCTGCTCCAAGGCGGATCTGGTGCGCGCCTCTGGGCTGAGCGCTCCCACAGTCACCAATGTCGTGGCACATCTTGCGTCCGTCGGTTTGATTGAACCCGTCGGCGAAGGAGACTCCACCGGTGGCCGGCCCCCGGATATCATTCGTTTTCGCGCGGAGCGGGGCTGCGTGGCTGGTCTGGAAATAGCTTCGGACGCCGTTCTCTTTTTACTGACGGATTTGGATGGACATGAGCTGGCGCGCGCGAATACTGCCATTTCTTGGAACTCGTCAAAGCCGTCCGCGATTTGCTCGCAGATTACCAAAGAACTGCGCAGCCTGATTCGCAGGCAGAAGCACGCGGAGGAGCAACTGCTCGGCGTGGCCGTAGGCGTTCCTGCAATCGTCAATGTCGACGAAGGGACCGTGCTTGCACTGAGTAGCTTAAAGGCCTGGAACCATGTGCCCCTCCGCTCCATGCTTAGTCGCGACCTGAAGTGCCAAGTCACCATCGACAACGATACAAACCTCGCCGCGCTCGGCGAGTACAACCGAGGGGCCGCGCAGGGCGAAAGTAACTTCGTATTCATCACCATTGGCGAAGGGGTGGGCGCCGGGATTTTTCTCGATGGCAAAATCTATCGCGGCTCCCAATGGTCTGCCGGAGAGATCGGCTACTTGCGTGTGCCGCATATCGCCAGAGAACACCCTACAATTCATGAGTACGGCCGGTTGGAGAAAGTCCTGGGCGCCTCGGGTATTTTGCGCAGCTGGCATGCTGCTTCGAAGCAGGGTCGGTCGAAATCCAAACCCGCCCGACCGGCGGACGTCTTTAATTTGGCCATTGACGGAAACGCGCGTGCCAAGAAAATCCTGCTACACCGAGCCACGATCCTGTCGGACATTATTCTGGACCTCGCACTTATCCTCAATCCCAGTTTGATTCTGCTTGGTGGAGAAGTGGGCGGCCATCCGCGCTTACTCCAAGAAGTGAACGCCTTATTGAAGGGTAGCGAGTTCGCGGTGGTCCGCGTACTTCCCGGCGCTCTTGGGACGTCCGCCGTGCTATGGGGTGCGGTGCACGTTGCCATGGAATCTGCCCTTCTGAGCTTGCTGCAACCTCCCGACTGACCATCGCATTACCCACGCGAATTGACCTACTTTCTAAACAGAGTTAATTTAGTCCTGTATCCTTCTTCGACTCATGCGCAAGAACACCCGATCGAAACGGACTGCTCCCCGTATGGAACATGTCGTCGCCGTAGATATCGGCGGCACGAACCTGCGCGTCGCTCTCGCGGACAGCGGTGGCAAAATCCTCGCCAAGTGGAGCGCCTCGACAAAGAGTACTTCGTCACCGAAAGCGGTAGTTCAACTCATTCGCAACGGTGTCGGCCTTTTGCTCACGGAGGTCGGCACATCTTCGCAATCCCTTCGAGCCGTGGCTGCGGGTGCTCCTGGCGTTACGGACCGGGAGGCTGGAATCGTGTTAGCAACTTCCTATCTGAAGGGATGGAAGAACGCCCCACTAGCCGCTTTGCTGCAATCGGCCCTGCACATCCCAGCAGTGGTTGAAAACGACGTGAGGTTGGCGGCCATCGGTGAGAGCTGGTTGGGGGCCGCACGTGGAGTGCAGAATTTTGTTTTTCTGGCGATCGGTACGGGCATTGCCGCCGGCATATTTGTAGATGGTCAATTGCTGCACGGTCCGAAGTGGATCGCCGGCGAAGTAGGCTACCTGATGGTCCCGGGTACGCCGGAATTGCCGGTTGGGCCGCGATCGCCTGGATCGTTAGAGACCGTGATTGGCGGCGAGGGAATTCGCCAGCATTGGCAACGCATTTGTGGGAACGGGCAGCGGGCTCTCGC
The DNA here is from genome assembly GCA_035524015.1 of Candidatus Sulfotelmatobacter sp. GTDB lineage: Bacteria > Acidobacteriota > Terriglobia > Acidiferrales > UBA7541 > Acidiferrum. The sequence continues at coordinate 26,529 of DATKPS010000080.1, read as the reverse complement.
GGCCACTGAAGTCTTTGGCCGGGCAATGAATGGCGATCGTCTCGCCAAGGATGTTCTCGAACAATCCGCTCGAATTCTGGCCTATGCCATCCACAACATGTCTACCGTCCTGAATTCCTCGCTTTTTGTTTTGGGTGGTGGGGTCGGTATCAACAAGGTGCTGCTCACCGCCACGCGGCACATTCTGCAGCCCTACACTCGACCCTCTCGACCAAAGCTAATCAGCAGCGCACTAGGCGCGGATGCACAACTCATCGGCGCCGTGCGGCTCGCACTGGATATCGCGGAGTTGTGAGCGAACTGCGCGAGCCGTCAAAAACAGCCCGCACGAATGTGAGGCGAATCGTACTTCTCTCTAAGCAGGAGGCGCCATCCAGTTCTCTTTGTGCGCGCTGATACTCTCCAATTCACGGCCGCACGTTTCGGGCACCACAAACCGAACGAACAAAAGTGTCACTATGCTAAGCGCCCCATAAATTGCAAACGTAGACGCACTCCCCACGGCCTTGATCAGCGACAAAAATGTCAGCGAAACCGCAAAATTGGAAATTCCTGAAAACAACGTAGCCACTGCGACCCCGCGTCCGCGCACGCGAAGCGGAAATACTTCCGACACTAGAATCCAGGCTATCGCCCCCAAACTGAATGCGAAACAGGCGATGTATAAAATCAGGCACCCTATCGCTATATAACCCAACGTCGTTCCCAGTGACGCTTGGTGGCTGAACGAGTAGGCCAGCGCAAACAGCGCAACCGTCATTCCACCTACACCCGCATACAGCAACGGCTTGCGGCCTACTCTATCGACCAACATTATTCCCACCACAGTGAAAATCACATTCACCACTGCGACCAGCAGCGTGGCCAGAATCGAGTGCGAATGCGACGAGATCCCTGCAAATTCGAAGATCTGCGGCCCATAATAAATAATCGTGTTGATCCCAGTCACCTGCTGCAGCACTGTCATTCCCACCGCGATTAAAACCGAGCCGCGCACCGCAGGGGTCAAAAGCGCGGCCCAACTCTGTTCCATCGGGGTCTTGAGTCCCTCGCGAATGTCGGCGAGAAACTGCTTAGCTCCGCAGGTGTCCGTATAGCTCAGCAGCACCGACTCTGCATCCTTCTCACGTCCGTGCGCAAACAACCAACGCGGGCTCTCGGGTACCGTAAGGATGACACCGAGAAAGAACAACGTAGGAACAGCGGCAATCGCAAACATCAGCCGCCAACCTTCTTGCGGCGCCAGCCAATAGCCCACCAGATCGGCCCCCGCAATACCAAGGGTCAGGGCGAACTGGTACAGCCCGATGAGCATGCCCCGTGATTGCGGCGGAGCCAATTCCGAAACGTAAACCGGTGCGGTTACCGAGGTAAATCCGATGCCGATTCCAATAATTGCCCGCGCCACGATCAGCGTGGCGACATTTGGAGATAGCGGAGCCAGCACTGAGCCTGCGATAAAGATCGCTCCTGCCCACACTAGCGTGGCTCGACGCCCAATGCGGTCGGCGACGGCGCCTCCCACCATCGCTCCCAGCATGGCCCCGACAAGCACGATGCTGACCACCCACTCCTCTACGATCGTCGGCAACTGAAATGTATGTTGCACAAAAATCAATGCAGCGGCGATGATGCCCATGTCATAGCCGTACAGCACTCCACCCAGTGCGGCAATGAAGGAAATACGGGCAAGGAAGCTGTGATTTACGTGCGGCCGGGCAGCAAGCTCCGAGTCAGGCATGAGTTCCTCTGGCAACGATGATATCGTAATCTTTGTTATGATTCATGACAAAGTCTGCTTTTCCCACTTACCCGGCGCACAAGCGCTAAAACCATCTTTTCGAGGACGATGATGACAGAATCGCCGAACAAAGATCCAAAGTGGATTGCCGGAGTCAAGCCACCCGCGGAAATGCTCAACATGAGCATGATCGGAATTTACGAGCGCGAATGCCGCGAACAGCCGTGGCGGCTCGCCGAGCTTATCCGCGCTTACTCGCACGACTCGGCGGTCCTCGAAGAATTGAACAAGCTACGGCACATCGCCTCGAATGCAGGACCGATTCTCTTCCTCGGAATGGGCGCTTCCTACTGCTCCTCGATCGTCGGCTCCGTCTGGCTACAATCTTGTGGCCGTTCCTCTTTTTTCGCCGATGCGGGTGAATGGCTTCACTACTCCATGCCCGTGTGGGATCAAGTTGGGGGCTCCATTCTCACCACGGCTTCGGGGGAAAGTGCGGAACTTGTCCAACTGTGCCGAAATAACCCAGGTAATCCCCTTGCGCTTATCTGCAACAACGAAAAAAGCGCCTGCTGGTCACTGGTGCACCAGCGCTTGCCTATTCTCGCGGGCCCAGAATACGGCAATGCGACAAAAACCTATACGAACGCAACCGCAGCCTGCATCATCCTTGCTTCGCATTTGGCCGGCCGCTCTTGGCAGGATCACGCGGACCGCCTTTTGGACACTTACGAGAACACCCTCAATCACGTTTTCGACCTGCGCCATCAATTAGAGGATTTCTGTCGGGGTGCCCGAAACATTGAGTTGATCGGCCGGGGGCCCACATACGGGTCTGCGATCATGGGTGCTCTGTGCATTCGCGAAATGGCTGGGAATCGGGCTGCCCCCCATTCTGGCGCTGGTTTCCGCCACGGTCCTTTGCTGGATGTAAGTAACTCCCATGTCGCCATCATTTTCGCTTTGGGACGTGGGGCAGAATTGGGACTGAAACTCGCTCAAGATTGCAACGCGCGCGGCGGCAAGGTAATCCTGGTCAGCGCAGAAGATCACCCCCCTTCCGAAAAGTTTCTGCCTGTCAAGCTACATGAGGTCTCCGAACCCTGGGAATCCCTCACTTCCATCCTGGTGCCGCAGTCTCTTACTCTCGGCATGATCGAACAACATGGAGCAAATTTGCGCCCGCGGTTCCAATACGGAACCATGGAAGAGTAGAAGTTCACCAGCCTTGCGGCCCTAAACGATCAAAGGCTCGTCCCTCCCATAAATTCCACATCCGCCCGGTGACATCCGTCACGTCGACGAGTGCCATTCGTCATAGCCCTCCCTCCCCACTCAGTAGTTCACTGGCCTACGGTAACTGGACAGCAGTAGTCCAATTTGGGAATGCAAATCACTCGTACCACTGACTACGCCGTTCGCGTCGTCGTTCAACTCGCTACTCTTCCCAAAGGGAAGAAGGCACAGTTGGCATCTTTGGAACTCGCTACAGGCGTGAGCGGCTGTTTTCTCTCTAAGGTCTTGCAACGGCTGGTTCATGCCGGGATCGTCGATTCCCATCGCGGCACGGGTGGCGGGTTTTGTCTGCGGCCACACGGCGAGAAGACCACCCTGCTCCAGTTGGTCGAAGCCATTGAAGGTCCGACCAGGCTCAATCAGTGTTTGATTCCGGGTTTGTCTTGTGACCGAAAACCTTGGTGCGGCGTTCATCCGGTGTGGCATCGGGCTCAGGCGGCACTGATCGATGTTCTGGACAGCGTTACCGTGGCCGAAATGGCGAAAGACACCTTCACTAATCTCGCCAAACACGCGGAACGCCATGGGTCCCGGAGCGCTCTGGTTCGTCTGCCGCAAGGCTGACCGAACGTTCTGGCCCCTTTAACCAGAGTACCCGCAAGTCCGTTGTTTTTTGAGCAGCTAGCAGGCAGTCAAGAGGAGGTTTGTAATGAACGACCCAAGTCTTTTGGCGCGCATTCAATTCGCCCTGACCGTTGGCTTCCACTTCATCTTTCCCCCGATTACCATCGGCCTCGCCTGGTTGCTGGTGATCGTCGAAGGACTGGGCTGGAAAAGGGACGACCAGACCTGGGTCAGAATCGGCAAGTTCTTTTCGAAGATCCTTGCGCTAACTTTTGCGGTGGGCACAGCCACCGGCATTGTCATGGAGTTTCAATTTGGCACCAATTGGGCCGAGTATTCCAAGTTTGTCGGTGACATTTTTGGTGCTCCTCTTGCCGCTGAAGGCGTCTTTGCCTTCTTCCTCGAATCTGGATTCTTGGGTCTGTACTTATTCGGAAGAAGCCGCGTCTCCAAGGGAGTGCACTGGTTTTCCTGCTTGATGGTAGCCGTAGGGGCAACCATTTCTGCTTTCTGGATCTTGGTTGCCAATTCCTGGCAGCAGACCCCTGCCGGTTTCATCATTCAAAATGGGCGTGCAGAACTCACCAGTTTCTGGCAAGCCGTGTTCAATCCCTCGACGCTCCCCCGCGTCCTGCACACCGTAGACGCCGCTCTAATCGCTGGAGCTTTTATCATGGCCGGCGTTTCGGCCTATCTAATCCTGAATAACAAGGAAACCGAAGCCGCCAAGAGGGCCATGACCCTCGCCGTCACCTTCGGATTGATAGTGTCGCTGCTCGAAGTTTTCCCGTTCGGTCACATTAGTGGTCAGCAGGTAGCTAGAACCCAACCGGAAAAGTTCGCCGCAATCCAGGGCCTCTACACCACACAGCAGGGTGCTCCCATCGCGCTCTTCGCCTATCCAACCACGCCACCTCCAAAACTCAAGGCGCGCGTGGAGTTTCCCTATCTGCTGAGTGTGTTGGCCTTCGGTGATCCCCACGCCACGATCAAGGGATTGAATGAGTTCCCACCGGACCAGGTCCCGCCTCTCTGGGTTACCTTCGTCTCTTACCACAACATGGTCCTGCTAGGGATGTACTTCATCCTGCTGATGCTTGTCGGCTTCGTCCAGATTCGCCGTGGCAAGCTTTGGCAGAGTCGTGGACTCCTCAAACTGTTTGCGTGGTCCATGCCCTTACCTCTGATCGCCTGCCAGTTTGGCTGGAGTGCTGCCGAGGTCGGACGGCAACCCTGGGTTGTCTACCACGTGATGAGGACCGCCGACGCGGTCTCTAAGACCGTGGCTCGGGAAGCGATCCTTTTTTCCCTCTTCTTATTCGGTGCCATCTACTTGTTGCTCGGTGCGCTTTATCTGTTCCTTTTCCTCCGTGAAATGAAACATGGCCCCGAGCCTGAGGGGCCAAAGTCTGCTTCGATCAATCCAAAGGAGGTGTTCGCCTAATGGATCTCAATACGATCTGGTTTCTCCTGGTCGCTGTTCTTCTGACTGGGTATGCCATCCTGGATGGTTTTGATTTCGGGGTCGGCACGCTGCACTTGTTCACCAAGGGCGAAGAGCGCCGCCGGGTCAATCTCAATGCTATTGGCCCGGTCTGGGATGGCAACGAAGTCTGGTTACTGACCGGAGGCGGCGCGCTCTTTGCGGCTTTTCCGATCGTTTACGCCACCGTCTTCAGCGGCTTCTACTTGGCCTTGATGCTCTTGCTGTTTGCCCTGATTCTCCGCGCTGTCTCCATGGAGTTCCGTAGCAAAATGGATTCCCCCGCATGGCGCTCGGTTTGGGATTGGGCGTTCGGTATTGGCAGTTTGTTGCCCGCCGTTCTATTCGGGGTGGCGCTCGGCAACATTCTGCGCGGCATCCCTATCGATTCTGCCGGCGTGTTCCGTGGCTCCTTTCTCGGCCTGCTGAACCCGTATTCCATAATAGTAGGTGTTTTGGGTCTTGTGGGTAGCGTCATGCACGGCGCCGTGTACATGACCATGAAGACAGAAGGCGATCAGCGCCAATGGTTCATTGACTGGGTCAATCGCTCTTGGGTTGCGTTCGTGGTTTTGTATGTCTTGGTTTCCGTGGCAACTCTCTTCAGTGCTGGCTTTTTGTTTCAGAGCTTGCTGAAGAATCCGGTATTTTGGCTGCTCTTTGTTCTTCTGATTGTGGCCATGATCTGTGTTCCGGTGGCGGTGAAGAACGGCAAATACTTCCTTGGCTTTTTGGCCTCTTCCAGCACCATTCTGTCAATGGTGGGTCTTGCTGCCGTCAGCTTGTTTCCGAGGTTGGTGCCTTCGAGTATTGACCTTGCCTACAGCCTGACGGTTTATAACGCTTCCTCCACGCACCGGACCCTGGCCACCATGCTGGTTATCGCTCTGATCGGAATGCCGTTGGTTTTGGCCTACACCATCTTGATCTACCGGGTGTTCAAAGGGAAAGTGCTGCTTACCAAGGAAAGCTATTAACCCGGCTCTGAATCGATCGAGACTGAAGTGGGAAAGAAAACTTGTTCACCGCTGATCCCTCGGAAAACATTCTGAGGGTGGAAGGCGGTCGCCTTGTTCGCGGTCAAGATCGCCGTGATAAAGCAACTAGTACGATTAATTCCATTTGCGCCCCTCGAACACGAGGCGGTTGCCAATGCCGAGAGGGCACTTCCTGTTGCCCTGTGTAGTGAGTCTCACGCGCCGAGCCGTTTGTTTTTCCGATTTGGCCTCGCGGTTTTTCTTTCGCTCGATCTCCTAGCGCTCCGTCTCTACGTTAGTCGTCTCCACAGCCCACAGCATTACGTGCCGTTTATGCTCATCGCGCTTGCCACTCCGGTCGTTTTCTATTGCGGTTTTCCCATTCTGCGCCGGGGTTGGATCGGGGCGCGGAATCGCACACTCCGAGTTGAATCGCTCTTGAGCATTGCTGTGCTGACGGCCTACTTGTTTAGTGTGGTGCAGGCGTTTCGCGGCACTTTTCAGGTCTACTTTGATGCCGCAAGCGTGATCGTCACCTTCCTGTTGGCTTGCAAACTAATCGAGTGGAGTGCCAAGCAGAAGACTTCGCGCTGGGTCGCGCTTCTGTATCAATTCGTTCCCGCTAAGGTCCTCTTACTCAACGAGAATCAAGAGCATTTCGTCAGTGTGGATTCACTGAGCCCCGGGCGTTTGTGTCTCGTCAAAGCGGGAGAGCGATTCCCCGTCGACGGTGTAGTGCAACATGGGGAATCCCACGCCGATGAGTCTTGGCTTACAGGAGAATCAACACCGGTTGCGAAGGCACCTGGCTCGCACGTAATCGCCGGCAGTCTAAACCTCTACAATGTGCTACGCGTCCAAGCCACGCACAACGTTTCCGGGTCCACTCTGTCGCGCATCATCGCGCTGGTAGAGACCGCCCTCGGCAATCGTTCCGAATTGGAGAAGGCTGTCGATCGTCTCTCGCGTATCTTTGTGCCTTCTATTTTCATGGTTGCACTGGCCACATTCGCTATTTGCTGGCTTGGCAATTTCGCCACGTTTGGCGCCGCTCTGATGCGCGGCGTCACTGTGTTGGTGATTGCTTCTCCCGGTGTCCTCGGACTCACCGCGTCATTGGCCATCACGGCGGCTCTGGGGTCGGCAGCCGGTCGCGGTATTCTGATACGCGACACGCACGCTCTGGAAATACTGGGACGCGTGAAACACTTTATCCTGGATAAAACCGGCACCATGACGGAAGGGAACTTTCAGTTGCTTGGTTGCGAGTTGGATCCCAACTTCAGTTCCTCGCCCGCTTGGATGCAAGCTAACGCGGCGAATGCCGACCAGGATTCTTTGCCTGCGGATTTCCCTTTCGACGTCAGCGGCCCTTCTTATGAGCACACCTTTGCTCTTCTCGCCTCACTTGAACAATATTCCGAGCATCCACTCGGCAAAGCCGTCGTCCAGTTTGCTCGTGAAAACCATATCACCCTGGGCGAAGCTACCTGCGTGGAGATTCATAAAGGCCTCGGCATTACTGGAATCGTAGACAACAAGAGTATGTTCATCGGCGGTCGCCGGCTCATTCAAAATTTGGCCGTCACCATTGATGTGCGGTCAGAACTGATTGCTCGCCGTTGGGAGTCACAGGGACAGAGCGTTACGTTTTTCGGTTGGGACGGCGGGTTGCAGGGATGCCTCGGCTTTGGCGACACACTCCGCGCGCATGCCGCCGCCCTCATTGCCGATCTCAACACCCGGGGCATCGCGCTTCATCTCCTCTCCGGAGATTCCCGCATCACTACCGAAGCTATTGCGCGTCCGCTTGGGTTGACAAGCATTCACCCCGGTGTATTGCCGCAACAAAAAGCCGAAGCGGTCCGTGATTGGAAAAAGCGCGGAGAGATCGTGGCCATGATCGGCGACGGTGTTAACGACGCGCCTGCTCTTGCCGAAGCGAATATCGGAATCGCCATGGGTTCGGGTATGGCAAGTGCCATGCCGGCTTCCTCAGTGGTCCTCACGGATAACGATTTGCGAAAGATCCCAGAACTCCTCGACCTTTCAAAAAGGACCGTTCGAATCGTCCGGCAGAATTTGTTCTGGGCCTTTTTCTTTAGTACGACTGGAATCACTCTGGCTGTTACGGGGATGGTCAGCCCAACTGTTGCTGCTGCCGCAATGCTGCTTCCCAGCTTGGCCGTCGTTGCAAACTCGCTCCGGATCTCCCGGACGATCTCCGCGAATTGATGGATGTTGCAAAAAATCAGTTAGAATGGCGGATGCGCTCGGCCAAAGAGCGAGCTCGTTCCCGTGCAATTTCCACGAAGCGGGAGTCATCGGAGATTTGATCCAGCAGCGGCAGAACCCTTTTCGGTTCTGGCAACACTCCCTTCGTGAAATCCGTTTCCAACTCCAGAAGTGCATCATTCACGCCCAGACGGTCGTATTTCATCCGCCGTTGCAGCAGGTCGATCAACTCCTGCTGGCGAGCCAGCCCTTCACAGATTTGTAGTAACTCTGTCGCTTCCGGATTCACTGTGTAATTAAACGTAACTTCATAGGCCTCGGACCCATGCTCCCATCGGAAGGTTTTCGCCCCCAAATTCGCGATTTTGCGATGGACGTCGAGATCCAGGCCCTTAAACTCGTTCAGTTGGGCTGCCAACTGAAATATCCTCGCGCGTATCGCGGAGCTAACCTGGAACGGCGTCGCGCCGGGGTCCTCATCGAGCTGTCTAATCTCGTAGGAAGCTGTGTCTGAATCCTCGTTAATCTTGATTTCAATGAATTCCGGCGTGCTGGATTTGAAGATGCGTCGGTACGTAAAAACGCTGGACCCACTTGCCGGGGAGCCCTGCGCCCCCGTTGCAAGCACACAAAGTAGAATCGTCAGAGTCAGAACCGCACGAATTATTGCTTTCATCGGATCATCGGTCTGCTTGGCTGTACATTCCATGCTCCGCTGTTGGACGACCAGAGCCCACCGGGCGTTTTTGTTTCTTGTTCTTTTTATCCGCGGTTACGTCCCGTTTGCTGACCCCAAACCGCTTCTCGAATTCGTCCGTCTGTAAGTGACAAAACGCCACGGCCAGCGCATCCGCCGCATCCGTGGGCTCCGGGATCACTTCCATTCTTAATTGCGCTTTTACCATTTGTTGCATTTGCCGCTTGTCCGCATGGCCGTACCCGGCGACACAGGCTTTAACTTCCCGAGGCGAATAACTACGGACTGTTACTCCCAGCTGTTGCCCCGCAAGCAGCACGACACCTCGCACCTCGGCCAACCGCAACGCCGTCCTCATATTCAGCGCGGTAAATACCGATTCCACTGCCATCACATCCGGTTTGTATTTTTCAATAAGCTCGCATAGCAGCGCGTGCACATCTTGCAGTGCCGCTCCTGGCGAGAACTTCTGCCGCTTAGCCGCAACTTGAAACGCACCATAGTGCAGCACCCGGAAGGTCCCACCGCTACGCTCGATGATTCCGTAGCCCGTGGGGCCCGCCGCGGCCGGATCCACCCCCAACACCCGCACACATTCGCTGGACTTCGTGCTACCAGTGGCGCTCATGTCTGCTAGTCTAAAGCGAACTCTGCGCGCCCTCCAACAACTAAGAAGCGGAAATAGAAAAGGCCACCCTCAAAAACAAGAGTGGCCCCAATGCCCTGTCCCAGGTTAGCCGGCGCTTACCGCCGCCTGGATCTCAGACTCATCGATATCAAAATTCGCGTACACATGCTGTACGTCGTCGTGCTCTTCCAGCGCTTCTACCAGTCGCAGCATCTGCGTGGCTTGCTGCCCAGTCAGCTTTATATAGTTTTGCGGCACCATGGCGACCTCAGCCGAGGCCGGAGTGATCCCTGCTTTCGTTAGCGTCTCTTTCACGGACTCCAATGACTCCGGCGGCGTCACGATATACCAACTGGAGCCGTCGTCTTTCATGTCTTCCGCACCTGCTTCCAGAACCAAATCCAGCAATTTTTCTTCACTGGCAGCTTCTTTCGGCACCGTAATTTCACCCTTGCGGTGGAACATCCAGCCTACCGCCCCGGCTTCCGCCATGTTTCCGCCGTTCTTACTCATCAAGTGACGGAACTCACCAACAATGCGGTTTCGGTTGGTGGTTACAACCTGGATCAGCATGCCCACTCCGCCTGGTCCATATCCCTCGAACATCGCCTCTTCGTACTGTTCGCCTTCGAGTTGTCCGGTTCCCCGAAGGATGGCGCGCTCGATGTTTTCATTCGGCATGTTCTCGTTCTTCGCCGCCAAAATGGCCGTGCGAAGCCGAGGATTCGAATTGGGGTCGCCTCCTCCGATGCGCGCGGCAATGGTGATTTCACGTATGATTCTCGTGAAAACCCTGCCCCGCTTTGCATCAGTGGCAGCTTTCTTGTGCTTAATCGTGGCCCATTTTGAATGCCCAGACATGACAATTCCTCTTCTGTTACTCGTGGCCTCGACGGCCATCTGAATTTGGGTTAAATAGTACCCCGCCACTGCCAAGGAATAGACTCGCGGCTCATCCTACCCGCATTGCGGGGTTACTTGTGCGGAGACCCACATCTCAGCGACAGCCGCAACGGAGCGACCCTCCCTGAAACTCAATCATTCTAGCATACTTACACAAAATCAGTGAGCCGCACCCGACGCTACGGGCATCGTCGCGAGCAGCCCTCGTGGATGTATACTTGGATGGCTTAATGCTCCTGGATTAAATTCGTGGGTCCGCTAAGCAAACTCAAGCCGTGTTCAGCTGAGGTGGTCGTTGCCTGAGCCTCGCTACCGAGTGCTTGCGCTCTGCTCTCATCCGGTTCAGTACATGTCCCCGCTCCTTCGCCACCTGGCCGGGCACCCTCAGCTCGATCTTCACGTCGTGTACTGCTCCATGAGGGGTGCCGAGCCCGCCCTGGATCCCGAATTCGGGACCACCGTCCAGTGGGATGTTCCACTTTTGGATGGCTATTCATGGACAAACATACCCAATCGCGGCTTTGGTGACTCTCGCGTTTGGGGGCTGTTCAACCCAGGCCTTTGGGGCTTTATACGCAGGGGCCGATTTGATGTTGTGCTCAGCTATGTGGGCTATGTATGGAGTTCCTTCTGGATTGCCTACTTCGCAACTCGTCTGTCTCCTTGTGCCTTTGTTTTTGGTACCGACGCCAGCAGTCTAGCGCCCCGCGATGCAGCCCGATGGAAACCCCTGCTCAAGAAGCTCGCGTGGCCACATCTCTTTGGGCTAGCGGACCAGGTAATTGTGCCGTCTTCCGCAGGACGCGAAATGATGCGGTCTTTAGCTATTCCGGAGAATCACATCACACTCACACCGTTCGTCGTCGACAACGATTGGTGGACTGAGCAGTCTCATCTGGTCGATCGAGCTGCGATCCGCTACCTCTGGGGTTTGGGCCCACAGGACCTTGCGGTTCTTTTTTGCGCCAAACTCCAACCTTGGAAGCGCCCGCTTGATCTTCTGCGCGCCTTTGCAAAAGCAAACGTTCCCGGAACTCATCTGATTTTTGCCGGAGACGGACCACTTAAGGAACAGTTGCAAGAAGAAGCGCGCACTCTGGGGATCGGTCAACGTGTGCGGTTCCTGGGTTTCGTCAATCAGTCGCAGCTCCCAGCGACCTACACAGCGGCTGATTTGTTCGTCTTACCTTCAGACTATGATCCCTGCCCAGTCGTGGTATGCGAATCTATGCTTTGTGGCTTGCCTGTTCTCCTGAGCAGTGAGATTCGTGGACGCTTCGATCTAGTCCAGCCGAGCGTCACTGGCGATATTTTTACTTGTGGCGACGTCGACGGATTGGCGGCGCTTCTTCGCACCTATTTGACTGATCGTGACCGGCTCCATCATCTTGGCCAGTGCGCGCGTGAACGAATGGCTACGTGGTCTCAGCGAGAAGCCTTGGATGCGGCGCTGCTAGCCATCCAAAGCGCTGTCCAGCATCGTCGCGGGCAGCGCGGCACCTAGCAGCCAAGCCCGCCCCTCGTATATTTATGATACCGTCACAACAGGAGTCCGCATTCCCTTTGAACGGTGCCCTTGCTGGTGCTGGTCACAGAACTGACGATCCCATGAAAGAATGTTTTCTCAGCCTTGACGTTTGTCCTCCCGCGCGGATGCCCATCGCTGGCGTGAGGCATTGCCAATGAAGGGGGTAGGAGCACTCCCGCAGTTGCGCAGTACGCGGAATCCGCTCTTGGCACTTGGATTCTCTGCTGCAGCGCTTTTTCTAGCCTACAAGGCGGCGCAGGCGATCCTGGCCAACGACCTGAATACCCTTGGCCTCGCAGCACTTCTTCTTATCGGTGGCGCCGTCGTTATCGCAATCCTTAACGATTGGAAAAGAGGCCTTTACCTCCTGGTTGGATGGATCCTGTTTGAGGATTTTGTTCGAAAATACCTCGGCAACAACATGGCCATCTACTTCGCCAAGGATGCTTTGGCGCTGGTTTTGTACTTGTCCTATTTCCGCGCGAGGAGGGTCAAGCAAGTCGAGAAATTAAAGCTGCCTTTCCGTCTTGCCTTCATTGCCTTCTTTTGGTTTTGTCTGCTGCAAATGTTTAATCCTGCCTCGCCCAGTGTCTTCTACGGCATTCTCGGCATGAAAATCGACTTCCTCTATGTCCCCCTGCTTTTTATCGGCTACACCTTTACTGAATCCGAAGAAGACCTGCGCCGCTTCTTTTCGTTCATGTGTGTTCTGATTATCATTGTCGCCGGCCTCGGATTGGCGCAGTCCATTATCGGACCAACCTTCCTGAATCCCAAGAATCTGCAGGATGACATTCGCGACCTCGCCACGTTGTACCGCGTCTCGCCTATTACTGGTTTGGCGGCATACCGGCCTACTTCCGTGTTCGTCAGTTCTGGCCGCTTTCAGGATTTTCTGATCATCGCCTGGCCGATCTGTCTTGGCTACAGTGGCTATCTTCTTCTCCGCAGCCGCCAGGGGCGTGCTCTTGTCTTTACAACCCTGGGCGTTGTGGCCGCCGCTTCTCTCATGAGCGCTTCTCGCGGTGTCTTTATGTGGAATGCGGGTGTCACTCTGGTTGTAATTGCCGGATTCATTTGGGGCGCGCCTTGGCGGCAACGCGAAGCTTTGCGAGTTCTCCGGGCCATCCAGAGAACATGCCTTTTGATCGGCGTCGGATTCATCCTTCTTCTGACCGTTTTTCCGCAAGAGCTCGGATCCCGATTGGCTATTTATTCGGAAACGCTCTTGCCCAACAGTCCGACCAGTGAATTGGTTGCCCGAACTCAAACCTATCCGTTGCAGCAGCTCAGCTATGCGTTCGATCATCCGCGATGGCCTTACGGTTATGGATTGGGCACCGTCACCTTGGGTGGTCAGTATGTACAACGGATTTTGGGTGCTGCTCCCACCAATATCGGCGTGGAAAGTGGCTTCGGGAACTGGATTGTTGAGACTGGAATCCTTGGATTAATTCTGTTTCTTATTTTAGGTGCCTCGATCGGTTTTTGTGCATGGAAGGTCGTGCTTAAGCTCAGGGGCACACCATGGTTTCCACTCAGCTTTGTCATTTTCCTTTTTTCGGTGTTACTTTTTTTTCCAATGACTTACACCAGTCTTAATACCTATCAGGATTTCGTCATCAATTCCAATCTCTGGCTGTTATTGGGCATTCTTTTCCGCTTAGAGACTTATCCTGCAGCACTTCGGCTTGCGCATGAATAATTGGAGAAAATCGCCACAGAGTAAGGCCATCGAGCTAGTTTTCTCGTGCTGGATCATCGTGTCCTCTGCTTGGTATTTTCACAATGCCTGGCCGCTCTTCGCGCCGCTGCTGCGCGCACTTCTGCGTCGCTTATGTCGCTAGCTACATCCATCCTAACGCTGGCCTCCCTTACCGGCTTCCTCCTCGGTTTCGTTTCGTTGGGAAGTATCGCTTTGCGAGCTCTTCGTAGAGATATGTTCTCGGATACGGAGTTTTTTCTCGTATCAGCCGCGATTGGTCTGACCGTCACTGAAGTGCTCTTTTTCCTGTTTCAGCTGACAAATCATTTCAGATTAGGCGCTTTAGCCCTCATCGTCGTGCTCGGCATAGCCGTAATTCTAGACAGGAGGTCTCTTCGTTCGTGTCTGCTGGGGGCTTTCCGAAGCGCTCTACCCGCGTCAGCCGTCGAAAGACTTCTTCTCACTTCCATTTTGGTTGTCGCTTCCATCGAGTTCCTTGTTTCCATGGCTCCCCTCACGGGATCCGATGCTCTGCACTATCACTTCACCGTGCAGAAGCTGGTCCTGCAGCAGGGGTTTCACCCAATATTCTCGAATTCGCATAGTTTTCTTTGCGGGCAACAACACCTCCTGATCCTGCTTGGCTTGGCGCTCCGCAGCGAACATCTCGCATTGGGATTTATTTTTCTTGGTGGGATTCTTTCAGCAACGTCAATGGCATGCCTGATTTCTCGCTGGGCTTCCTACATCAGCACCGCTCTGTTCACTCTGGTCTTCCTACTTACCCCACTTGTGTTCTGGCAAATATCAACTTCGGGCGCGCCGGATGTTTATATGGCGTTTCTGGCGTGTGTCGCGGTCATCGTGCTGACGAAAAAGTTTGATACTACGCCGTGGCAACAAGTGGCCCTCGCGGGGCTATTGGCTGGAGCAATTGCTGGTTCGAAGTATACAGGCTGTCTGATTGCTGCATCTTTCCTGCTAGCTGTTGCCATTGAGTTTCGCTCCATCCGTTATGTGCTGTTGTTCACTTTGGCCTCCTTAATCTCCGGTTGCTGGCCCTATCTCCGCAACGTCGTATGGACTGGAAACCCCGTTTTTCCTTTTCTGTCGGCGTGGTTCTCTCCCCATCTGGTCAATGCCTATGCCTTGCAGGACCTGGCGACTGACACGGGCTTTGCATCAGCCCACCATTTTTCGCAATTGATCCCTTTTATTTTCCTCGCGTCCATGCCCAAACAAAGTTTGGGTTTTTGGGATTATTTCGGCCCAACGGTATTCGCAATCTCACCCCTGGCATTATTGGCATACCGGAACAGCAGAGCATGGAGAACTCCGCTTTTGGTATGGTTTCTTTCCGCTGCTGGCATCTTCTTCTCGTCGGGCTTGCCCCGGTTCCTTCTTCCCGTGTATCCCATCGCTCTTTCATTTGTCGCTGTCGGAATCGAAGCTGTTTCCCAAAAGAAGTTGATATTTTGCCGTAACGTAGCTTTGGCCATTGTCGTCTTGATGATCGTCACGGGCGCGGCAGGATTTGGAATCTATTCTCGCGCCCCTTTAATTGCGGCACTTGGACTTCAAAGCAAAACAGAGTACCTGGAGCAGTCGTCACAGGAATATCAGGTAGTGGAAACCGTGAATCACCTGTTGGCAGGTCAGGCTTGGCCTCAAAAGACTGCGCTCGTTTTCATCCGCCATACATATTATCTGGATGTGCCGTACTTGAATGGCAGTCCAGGAACAGGTTTTGTGGCGAATCCCGATCTTTTGAGAACAGAGGGGGAGTGGCAGCAGTTTTTCGACAAGCACGACATCGGATATGTAGTTCGTTCGCCAAATTATCCACCGGCGATTGCCGCAGGGCTGACCGGGATGGAGAAGTCAGGCCGCTTGACGCTCTTTAAGCAAGCAGAGGTTCAGGATTTTCGGGGTAAGAGAATTGACCATGACCGCACTACAATCCAGGTGGTGATTTTCAGGGTGATGAAATAAGTGTCTCAGACCGCAAAAGCGCGGGGGTTGGCCTGACTTGCGCCTCACCGTGGTCTCTCCTTTTTTGGACCGCCAACACGGTACGGAACGTTGTGTCATCGAGCAGATTGCACATCTTGGCCGAGACCCACATTGGACTATTGCTGTTTATTCTCAGAAGGTTTCAGACATCGATGGGATTGTTCCCGCTGCCGAACAACCCGCGGACTCATCAGCTGCGATTGTCTGGCACCGCGTCTCTCAAATTCCGGGACCTCACCTACTGAATTACTTGTGGTGGTTCGGAGCCAACCATTGGCGTCGCTGGCGGGATTCTCGTCGACGCGACTTCCGCAATGATCTCGTCTACACGCCCGGCATCAACTGCTTCGACGCGGACGTAATCGTTGTCCACATCGTCTTTCATGCGTTCTATGATCGTGTCCGCTCGGAGCTCGCCCTTTTGAGGAATTCCCCTTGGAGCTGGCCCCGGCTGCTCCACCGCAGGTTGTATTACAAACTCATTATGTTTTTGGAGAAAAGAATATATCGGAACGCCAATACTCGCTTAATTGCCGTTTCCAACCTCGTCGTCCAGCAGTTAAAACACTACTTTCAACGGGACGACGTAACCGTGATTCCAAATGCTGTCGATACCGCCCGTTTTAACCCAGAGGCACGACAATCCAGGCGCACCGCCTCCCGCGCAAAGCTCGGTTTTGTCGACACGGATTTTGTCGTACTACTCATTGGCAACGATTGGAAAAAGAAAGGCCTCGACACACTGCTCCAGGCGGCCGCGCACTTGCGCGACCTTCCTCTGAAGGGACTAATCGTTGGGGATGACGACCCTGGACTTTATACCGCATCGATAAATGCTTTGTGCTTGGAGCGGCAGGTTCAGTTTGTCCCCACTTCGTCCGATGTGCTTCAGTTTTATGCCGCTTCTGACTTGTACGCTGGCCCTTCCCTCGAGGATTCCTTCGGTTTGCCCATCATCGAAGCCATGGCTTGTGGCCAGCCGGTTATCGTCAGCTCTGCCGCAGGTGCCAGTGAAATGGTTCACGACGGTTCGAGCGGTTTTATCCTTCAGGACCCTCAAGATCACCTGCAATTGGCCTCATTGATCCGCAGAATCTGCACGGACCAAAATTTACGCACGGCGATTGGCGTAGCTGCTTCTCGCTACGTTCTCGAACATTGTACTTGGCAGAAAAATGCCGAAAGAACGAAGGAATTCCTGGAACGCACTCTTACTCGCCGGTGTCGAAACTGACTTGCATGAATCTCTACCCTGGCAGTTTCATGCCGTCAACTAACGCCTCACTTCTTTCAGCACCGCTGTCCGCGTCGCCTGCAGCGTAAACTCCAGCGTTTCTTTGGGAATGTTCGTGATGAATGGCTCGATCAGCCATGCCAGCCCAGTTGGAATGTCTCTCGTCAGCGTGACCACCTCATTCTGCACGTACACCCCCCCGTCCCGCTCCTCCAAGCGCCACCAGGTTTCCATCCGCCAAAGGTAACCGTCATCTTCTCCCGGTTGTTTTTCCTTTTCGTCGGGTCCCCCCGGATCCTCTACCTGTGTTATTCGAACACCAGAACTTCGGCTATGCGCTCTTAGCGGAGAATCTCGATAATAGGTAACTATGTGCTCTGTATCTAATACAACGGTGACCACTTTTTGTCTTCGGAAACGCAGGAACACCCGAAATTCGTTTCCATTTCGGAACTCAATCCGCGATTTTTCTACGTCCGGCGCATAGTAACTTGCTTGATGATCGTAATCCTGTAATATCCGCAGCACGTCATCCACCTTTACTCCCGGGACAAAAACGATTCCCTCCCAGTCATGGATCATCCCTCCGGGAACATCCACATTCCCTCCGGAAGCGTTGACGCTTAGGCGTCTCATTTCCGCCTCCCCGGCTTTCAGTTTAGAAATCGCCTCATCGCGATCTTTTTCGGCCAAGCCATCGATCCACAAAAACGGCCCTTGCCTCAAGCTTGTCGCGTTCTGCGCGTCCGTCTTGTCAACGTATCTGTCGAAGGCCTTGATCGTCGTCGTTCGCAGCGACACGAAACCGCCAAAGCTCGCGTGAGCGAAGCTCGGGGTCATGGCCACACCCAGAAGCACCCAGGACTTAACGAATTTGGACCCGGAAGAAAAACCCTTCATCTGTCAGCCGCTCCTGCCACCCTTGGTCCGCCATTTCCCGTAACCACTTAAAATACAATATGATGTGGACAACGTACGAGGTGTTGCTGCAGGATCCGTGCCACAGGGCAGGGTGTTCAGGGCTTCGCGGTGGAGAGGTACTGGCGGGTTGGGTGGCTCGCACACGGCCCCTCGCGGGACCGTTGTCCCCGCGCGGCCCCCAACCCGTCGGAGCCCAGAATGAAGGCTCACCCGGCTCTCCTCAATGGCCCGATAGCCCCAAAAGTGCGGTACCGCGGTCTTGGTACTGATGGTTAGTGAGGTCCAATGCCTTGGGTCGCACTTCGCCCGTCCCACGTCCCTAGGCTTTACGGGCTTTCGCCAGGTCGTCACCGCCCCGAGTGATTGCCGTTGTTGCAATGCTCAAGCAGGAAGCGTATACGAGCCTCAGGTAGCTAGCTAACGCTTAGAGCGCCGGGCACGCTCCAACCCGGAGCAGTGGGGAGCTGCAATGACCCCCAGGGCTCCTGCACGTGACGCACACGTCCTCCTTACCCCGGCGCAACTCGATTTGTTAATGAACGCCCTCGTCCGCAGGGGCTATGAAGTGACCGGTCCGACGATCCGTGATGGCGCTATCGTCTATGACCGCATCCACTCCCTCGAAGACCTCCCAAAGGGTTGGACTGACGAACAGCAAGGGGGAAAGTATCGAATAAAACCTCGTCCTGACCAGGCCTTCTTTGGCTACACCGTCGGGCCGCACGCGTGGAAGAAATTCTTGTTTCCCGCAACTAGCCCTCTCTGGAAGGCTCAGCGTACCAACGGCGATTTTCGGATTCTCCCCGAAGAGCAAACGCCCACCAAGCGCGCCTTTCTCGGAGTACGCGCCTGCGAACTTCAAGCCATCCACATTCAAGACAAGGTCTTTCTTGAAGGGCCCTTTTCCGATGCGATCTACAAGTCTCGTCGCAAAAACCTTTTGATTATCGCCGTGAACTGCACCCACGCGGGCGGAACCTGCTTCTGCGATTCCATGGCCACGGGGCCGCAAGCCTCTACGGGTTACGACCTGTCTCTCACGGAAGTTGTCGACGATCAGCAACATTTTTTCCTCGTCCATATCGCGACAAACAGCGGCGCGAAAATCCTCTCTGAAATCGCCACCCAGCCAGCCGGGAAAGCGGAAATCGAAGCGGCTACTGCCTTGGTCGAAGAAGCCTCCCGCAACATGGGACGCACTCTGAATACCATCGGCCTTAAGGATCTGCTGTACCGGAACACCGAGAACCCGCGCTGGGATGCCGTGGTCGCTCGCTGTTTGAGTTGCGCCAACTGCACCAGCGTTTGCCCCACGTGTTTCTGCTCAACGGTTGACGACTTGACCGATCTCACCGGTCAACACGCGGAACGTGTTCGCAAGTGGGATTCCTGTTTCGCCACCGATTTCTCCTACATCCATGGAGGCAGCGTGCGAGCGACTCCGCGCTCCAAATTCCGCCAATGGATGATGCACAAACTCGCCTATTGGGTCGACCAGTTTGGCACCTCCGGTTGCGTCGGTTGTGGCCGCTGCATCACCTGGTGTCCTGTGGGGATCGACATTACCGAAGAGGCTAGAATCATTCGCGATTCCGAGAGCGCGGTCACCGAGTCGGTATAAAAGGAGGTTGACATGATTCAGTCCCTCGAATCTGTCATTAAGAACCATCCATTCTTCGCGGAAATGCCCGAAAAACACTTGGAGTTTATTGCTGGTTGTGCCAAGAACGTTGCCTTCCCCGAACTGCACACGATTTTCCACGAAGGCGACCCTGCCAACGAGTTCTACTTTATCCGTGAAGGATTGGTCGCGGTGGAACTCGTCATTCCTCAGCGCGGCGCCACCACCATTCAGACCGTTTCCGAGGGCGAAATCCTCGGATGGTCTTGGGCTTCACCTCCTTATCGCTGGCATTTTGGCGCTCGCACCTTGCAACGCACACGCGCTCTGCTCTTTGATGCCAAATGTCTGCGGACCAAATGCGATTACGACCACGACCTCGGTTACGAATTGCTCAGTCGCTTTATGAGCGTTGTCTCCGCGCGGCTGGATGCGACCCGGCTGCAACTATTGGATATCTATGGGCGAGATAATTGAAACCGAACTTGCCGAACGGATCGCGGCCGACCCCATGGTTCCGGAACTCTTCCGGATCGATCGCCTGAAGCGGGAAACGGAAGATACTTTTACCTTGGAACTCGTCCCAGTCGAAGAAACCACCAACATTTCCTTCCTCCCGGGGCAGTTCAATATGCTGTATGTCTTCGGCGTCGGCGAAGTTGCCATTTCCATCAGTGGCAACCCGGCTCTAGCTTCCCACTTGGAGCACACCACCCGCAGAGTCGGCGTGGTCACCAAGGCCATGGGGCTTTTGAAGCCCGGCGATACCATCGGTGTCCGTGGTCCCTTCGGAAACCACTGGCCCGTGGCGGAAGAAGACGGCCGCGATTTCGTCGTGGTCGCCGGCGGCATCGGTTTAGCTCCCCTTCGCCCTGTGCTCTACCACCTGATGGCCCAGCGCGAACGATACCGAAACATCGTCTTGCTCTATGGCGCCCGCTCTCCGGAAGAAATCCTGTACAAGCGTGAACTCGAACGGTGGCGCGGCAAGTTTGATCTCGAAGTTCAGGTCACCGTAGACCGCGGCTCCAGTGGCTGGCGCGGCAACGTCGGCGTTGTGACACCCTTGATCGCTCGCGCCCCTTTCAATCCTTCCAACACCGTGGCCCTGCTCTGTGGACCGGAAATCATGATGCGCTTTGCCGCCATGGAGCTGCAAAAGCGTGGGGTCGCTCCCGAGCGAACCTATCTTTCCATGGAACGGAATATGAAGTGCGCTCTCGGTTACTGCGGTCACTGCCAATACGGCCCAATGTTCGTCTGCAAGGATGGCCCCGTGTTTCGCTTAGACCTCATCGCCTCCATTTTTGGGAAGGGAGAGATTTGACATGGCTCCCAGACGCAAACCCAAAATCGCGGTTTGGAAATTTGCATCATGCGACGGTTGCCAGTTGAGCTTGCTTGATTGTGAGGACGAGCTTCTGGCCCTCGCGAACGAAATCGAATTCGCCAATTTCCCGGAGGCCTCACGCGCGCTAGCCGGCGGCCCTTATGACATATCCGTTGTAGAAGGCTCCATCACCACTCCCCACGACGAGGAAAGAATCCACGCCATCCGCCGGGCCACAAAGACCCTGATTACCATTGGCGCTTGTGCAACTGCTGGCGGCATTCAAGCGTTGCGTAATTTCAAAAACGTCGAAGAGTTTATTCCGATGGTCTATGCGCGACCCGAGTACATCGAGACCCTGAGCAAGTCCACGCCAATCACGGATCATGTTTTTGTGGATTTTCAATTGCGCGGCTGCCCTATCAACAAGTACCAACTCGTCGAAGTTCTCAACGCCTACCTGAACGGCAGAAAACCGGTGACCCCGGCGCACGGTGTCTGTCTGGAGTGCAAACGTCTCGGCATTGTTTGCGTCATGGTTGCAAAGGGCATTCCCTGTATGGGTCCGGTTACCCAAGCCGGTTGCGGAGCTCTGTGTCCGGCATACGCGCGCGGCTGCTTTGGCTGTTTTGGTCCAAAGGAAACGCCAAATACTGCGGCGTTGAGCGCTTGGTGGAACGAGCTCGGCGTATCTGATCCGGACATTGTCCGCGCATTTCGGTCCTTCCATGCTTGTTCCGAACCTTTTCGAAAAGAGAGCGAAGCCCGTGAACGCTAAAAGCTTCAAAGTCGGTGTACTGGCGCGTGTCGAAGGAGAAGGCGGCTTCGCCATCAAGATTAAAGATCAGCACGTGAAAGAGGTAAAGCTGAATATCTTTGAGCCCCCTCGTTTCTTTGAAGCTTTTCTGCGTGGACGCAAATATACCGAAGCGCCCGATATCACCGCCAGAATTTGCGGGATTTGCCCGGTCGCTTACCAGATGAGCGCTTGCCACGCGGCCGAGGATGCGTTCGAAGTGCATCCCGAAGGCGCCATCCGGGAGTTGCGTCGCCTGTTGTACTGTGGCGAATGGATCGAGAGCCATGCGTTGCACATCTACTTGCTGCACGCGCCCGACTTTCTGGGTTACGAGGACGTCATTCAGATGGCCAAAGACCATCCGGAAGCAGTGCAGCGCGGTCTGCGCCTTAAGAAAATCGGCAATGCTCTGATGACCCTGCTCGGTGGCCGCGAAATTCATCCCATCAGCGTGCGCGTCGGTGGCTTTTACAAAGCGCCCGCCAAAAAACAACTCCAGGCCCTCGAGGACGACTTGAAATGGGCTCGCGATGCGGCCGTGGAAACAGTGGAATGGGTCGCGGCCTTCACCTTTCCCGAATTTCAGCGCGATTATGAATTCGTCGCATTACGGCACCCCAATGAATATGCCTTGAATGAAGGCCGGCTGGTTTCCAACAAAGGCCTGAATATACCCATTATGGATTACGAACAGCACTTTGCCGAAGAGCATGTTCCCCACTCGAATGCGCTTCATTCCGTCCTTCTTGAACACAACGCTTATTTCGTTGGCCCTCTGGCTCGTTACAATCTGAACTTCGACCAACTCTCTCCGCTAGCGAAGGAATCCGCAAAAAAGGCCGGGATCGACCGCCCCTGCCGCAATCCTTTTCACGGAATTGTCGTTCGCGCCATCGAAATGGTTTACGCCTGTGATGAAGCTCTACGAATTATCGCCAGTTACGAACCACCGGATCCGCCCTTCGTCGAAGTCACTCCACAAGTCGGCACGGGATACGGCTGCACGGAAGCCCCTCGAGGCATCCTCTACCATAAGTACCGCTTTGATGAGCATGGCCTGATTCTCAGCGCCAAGATTGTGCCGCCTACCGCGCAAAACCTGAAGTCCATCGAGCACGACCTCTCCGAGTTTGCATCCACCCGGCTGCACCTCCCAAACGACCGCCTGCAGTGGCAGTGCGAACAGGCCGTCCGCAATTACGACCCCTGCATTTCCTGCGCGACCCATTTTTTGACCGTTCGGGTGGAACGCGAATGAGCGCCGCACGCCATCGTGCCATGTTCGTCGGCGTGGGAAACCCTTTCCGCAGTGACGATGCTGTTGGGATTGCCGTGCTTCATTTCATCCGTTCCGGAATTCCCTCCGACGTCAAGGTGCTGGAAGAGACCGGAGACGGCACAGAGCTACTGGAGGTTTGCAGGACAGCGGATCATGTGATTCTTGTCGACGCTGTGCAATCCGGTGCTCCTCCGGGTACGATTCACCGCATTGACGCCAGCGTTGAGAAGCTACCTTCGTGGTTTTCGCGTTCCTCGACCCATGCCTTCGGAGTTGCCGAGGCCATCGAATTAGCACGGACGATGCAAGAGTTACCAGCGAGCGTCGTAATTTACGGGATCGAGGGTCTCGATTTTTCCGCAGGCACAGAACTTTCTCCGGAAGTCGCTCAAGTGCTGCCGAAAGTTGCGGCGCAAGTCTTGCGGGAGATACTCGCGACGCCCCTGTCTGAATCGGCTCACGCTAAGTAATCAGGACGAACTAGAAACTGCAAACAGACCGCGAACCCTCGCGACACCTTACGGTTTTGCAGGTAGTATGCCACTAAGCGCTGTGTTCCCATTCAGTAGGCGCAGCGTCACTTCCTTCGTCTGGCCTTTCCTCAACGGTACGTTCTTTTCCCAGTCCGAATAAGCTCCGTTTGAAGTTGCGCGCAAGTCATACGCGTCCTGCTTCAGTCCGACAATCGAGTAATGACCCTTCGCATCCGTGTGTACGATGCGGGGGCGGATTCCTGCTGCCGACTGACAGGTTACCGCGGCCGCAGGGACGGGCTTCCCGTTGGCGTCCAGCACTCTTCCTTCTATTGTTGCCGCGGATTTACTTGTGGAGCCTTGCGCCCACAGCGATGCTGCCGAGCAGATGGTCAAGAACAATAGCAACAATACAACCAGTGAACGCTTCATTGTCAGCACGCTCCCGCAGCCTGCATACAGTGTAGACCGCTCCCCCGAGCCATCGGGATCGCAAGCTCTGCCTGTGTTCTGGAACAAAACTGTCACCAAGGACAGGTTCACTCTCGCCAACTAGGGAAGAGCCAGGTCCACTGCATACACGTCCACGTCACCGTGATCGACCGTCACGTACACCGAACCATCCGGACTCAGTCCAGTGAAAATCCCACGCGCCGCCCCCGCGCTCAGTAGGTCGCCCAATCCCAATACCCGCTCGCTTTCTCGGGTTGCCATGGGCACGCGGAAAATGCTCTCTTCCACTTCATCCACGTCTTGAAAATACAGCGCGTCTCCGCTCGGCGACCACCGCAGCGCCGACGGAAAATTGGCCTCTGCCAGCACCGACCAGTGCTCACGCCTGCAATCGTACAACCACACCTGCTTCTTCGTTGGATTGAGCGCCGCGATATACCTGCCATCGGCAGACCACCTCGGCTCGATCAGTCCCTCCGAGTCCAGCAATTTCGTGAGCTTCCCGCTTTCCAGATCCAGTATGCGAATGTCCGGCTCTCGATTCGACTCCATTTCCTGCACGTCCAGCACAATCTGCCGCCCGTCCGTTCGCCAGTCTCCGGAAACCGACGCCCACTTATTATTCGAAGGCAGTACACTCTTCGGCGCGCCTCCGTCCGCCGACACCACGTACAATCGCGGCTGGCTGTCCAGCAAAAAGCCCGTAAATAGAATCTGCTTTTGATCCGGCGACCAGTGCGGCGCGAAAGCCCCGGTGGCCCCTGCGGTCAATTGCACCTTGTTGCTGCCGTCGATTCGGCTCTTCCACAACGTCCCGTTTTCGCGTGCTGCGTAAACCACCCACTGTCCATCCAGCGAAAAATCCATATCGGTCGCACCAGATTCCGCCAGCATGGCCGTCTTCGCGGACGTCTTGGGGTCTATGCGGAGCAACTGGTACTCGTTGTGCGACCCTATCGCGAAGATCCGATTGCCATTTTGCAATGCTTCTGGATGATCAAATGCGATCGGACCTTTGGTCAACTGGATCGGTTGTCTCGCATGTCTGCGAAATAGGCCGCGAGCCTCGTCCATAATCCATAAACTCGCTTGCGTATCCACGGCGAGGCTGGCACGCAAGTCCACCCCCGACGAAAACGCAAAATAGTTACCGCCGCCCAGCCATGTCCCGCTGCCCTCGTGCGGTCCATGTTGCCCTTCGGGCAGAACCCGTCGAGGGTCGGGGGGCTGCTCGAGCCCTATCTCCCACATGGAGTCCGTGCCTTCCAGTAAGTTCGTTTGCGTAAAACGAAGGCGCTTCCCATCGGGTGACCACACCAGCGCATGCGGCGCCGGGTGGAATCGCGCCAGTTCCCGTACGTGGTTGCCCTCGGGATCCGTCAACTCGATGCTCTCGTCGTGGACGTACGCGATCAGATCGCCCACCGGAGACCACACAGCCTCTTTCGCGATGACGTCCCCCAAACGGCGCGGCGCTCCACCCTGCACCGGCCAAAGCCACAGTGCCGTCTCTTCTCCGCGATGCGTCAATTGCCCGATCAAAAACTGCGAATGGTCCGGTGACAAATCGAAAATGCGCGTGTTATCAAACGGCGTGGGAGTTCTTTGGATCGCTCCTCCCTCCACGGACGTTTGCATCAGGTTCCATCCCGTCACGTCCCGCACAACAAAGTAAATGCGGCTACCGTCCGTAACCAACTTCCCCCAAGGGTCGACTTGCCCGGAATGCGTCAGTTGCTGCACCCGCAATACGTGAGGCTCCGCGTGCGGCCACAATCCGTAAGTTAAGAACGCGGTCACCCCCACCAAAATGGCCACAGCTTCCCACCAATGCGGTCCCAACCGCCGTTCTTTAAATGCCTTGTGCCCCGGTTCCGCCGCAGGCACTTCCACCTGTACGGGCGCCACTGTCTCGTCTAACGCCGCGCCACCCTCCGTCTCAATACGGATCGCCGTGGTTATGACCGGCGTCTCCACCTTGCAAAGCTCGACTGGTGCGATAAAACGATAACCCTTCCGGGGAACCGTTTCGATGAATCGTGGATTATCCGCACTGTCGTTGAGCGCCGCCCGAAGTTTCATCAGCGCCGTATTCAAACTCCCGTCAAAGTCGACATACGTTCCGTCCGGCCAAATGCTCCGCCGCAACTCTTCGCGGCTTACTATTTCTCCGGGAGACTCAATCAACAACGCGAGAATCCGAAAGGGCTGTTCTTGGAGCTTTACGGGTATGCCTTGGCGCACCAAGGTTCCCAGTTCGAGATCCGCTTCAAAAAGGCCAAACCGGTAAACCCGTTGGTTGGCCGCTGCTCTTGCATCCATTGCTGGGCTACACCTCTATGACCATAAGGGTCGCCATAGTACACCAAAATGCTGGTTGATAAAAGAAAATAACCTTAATCAAAAGAGTGGCTTAATAGTTGAGAGAAAAATCTAGGCACAGTTCGTTTGACGCCATTCGCCCTCCCACCTCATCGTGTTCCCAGTTACCTTCTCGTCTCGGGCAGGTACCCCAAATTCCGGCTCGAGGCGACCCCAAAGAGGAGGCTGCTTCAGTCATCTGAAGCAAGCTTCCCCTCTGAACCAACGGGATTGACCGCGTCCGGTGCCCCCGTCAAGAAACAATGGGCACGGACGCGGCGACTCCGT
>DATKPS010000079.1:0-54361 GCA_035524015.1 Candidatus Sulfotelmatobacter sp. | reverse complement strand
TCGGGAGGAAGAGCCCTTGCTGCGTCGGGGCGAGCGAGTGGGTTTCCCTGTTCAGGAGTGGGAGGAAAACACGCGGCCCTTCGGTGCTCGGGGCCGGCGGTAAGGTGGCAGCCCCTCGGAGCTCCGGGTAAATCCTCCGGGGCTCAGGGCAAGCCCTTCGGGACTCAGGGCAAACCCTTCGAGGCTCAGGGCAAGGAGAAGCGAATTGTAATCGACGCATAGTCCAGCGCGCGTTTCCGAAGCGCACAGAGGAATGATAACCGGCTTGGTAAATAACCGATACGGTACTAAAGGGCAAAAAATGGAAATCGGCGCGAGGGCCATTGGGACAGTACTAGGACTGCTCCGTTACTTTTCCACAATTCTTCTTGTTTTTCTCCCTCAAATGAGGTATAAAAATAGGAAGAAGGAGGCAACATGCCCTCGAAAGATAGCTCGGCCGCCAGAATCTACGCCAATGAAATTGATCGGGCGTCTAAGTTGCGAGAATTAGGAGTGAGCGAAGCGATATTGAGAGAGGCGGTCGAGCGAGGGCAAGCAGAACAGGCGCAGCGTACTTTGAATCACCCTCCACTGTACCGAGGACTGACGCCTTGGGGCGAAATTACATGTGCATTTCGCGAGCAGGTTATTCCTCTTGGGTGGAAGCGAGATGACGATGGAAACCTCGCAATTACCATCAACGACAAGGGTACCGCTGGTATTGTTGTCGCGACGGGAGACGAGTTTACAGGCGACAAGGATGAAAGCCCCTGCACCAAGTCACCACGGGGTCCTCGAACCGAACGAATTATCAAGAGAAACAGATCGTTGGCTGAAACCCTTTTTGGAGACATCAGAAAGCCAACCGCAGCGGAAATAGAAAAAATCAACGCGCAAATGACGTGGTTCCTTCTATTTTCGCGTGATGAGAAGCGGCAATTAATACAATGCGAGCTTTCCCTCCCTTCTAAAATAAACCGCAAAGGTCGCGTCGAGGGTTGGTTGGAAAGAATCATTCTCGAACCAGTGCCGTATGGCGGTGAGCCTGCGCAGAAACTAGAGGACGTTCCCCAAACTCCAGAGATAGATATTGATCTGAAACGCCGCAATGCCTGAGCAACTCCACATGTACGATCGTCGCATGTTCAATTCGAGTAGGTTCGCCTGCGCAAGGAAAAGAAAGGGTCTAACCAAAAGTGCGTTAGCGACTCTTCTCGGGGTTGAGTTGAGGTCAGTGTCGGCTTATGAATCTGGCGACACGGTACCTCGGAGGGAAGTCCTTGCGCGAATCATTGAGGTAACGGGGTTTCCCCCGGAATTCTTTTCCGGTGACGATCTAGAAGAACCGACGCCGGATGCCGTGAGCTTTCGCGCTATGACGAAGATGACTGCGCGCCAAAGGGACATGGCACTAACGCAAGGAACCATTTGCATTCATCTCGGAAAGTTCATCGAAGAACGGTTTGAACTGCCCAAGGTCGATATCCCTGACCTCAGTTATGAGTCGACACCAGAGGCGGCAAGCGAAACACTCCGTAGACACTGGGGAATTGGCGCCCTCCCCGTCCACAACATGATTCACTTGTTGGAGGCACGCGGAACGAGGGTCTTTTCTCTGGCCATCGATGCACGCGAAGTCGATGCCTTCTCGATGTGGAGGTCCGAAACGCCGATGGTGTTTCTTAACACCTTCAAGACCTCGGAACATAGTCGCTACGACGCTGCGCACGAACTAGGTCATTTGGTTCTTCACCGTCATGCTCAACCTCACGGACCTCAAGCTGAGCGAGAAGCAAATGCCTTTGCGAGCTCTTTTCTGATGCCGAGATCTAGTGTTCTTGCGCACGCAAGGAGAAATCCAACATTCGACGAACTGGTCAAGCTCAAGAAAATCTGGAAGGTATCGGTAGCTGCTCTGAATTATCGTTTACACACCGTAGGACTGACCAGTGACTGGTTATATCGCAACCTCTGCATCGAGATCGCTAAATATGGACGGGAGCAGGAGCCGAACGAGATTCCAAGAGAAACATCTCAGCTGCTACCCAAGATTTTCGCTGCCCTCCAAGAGGATACGCTTTCACGATCAGACGTTGCTCGCGCCTTAGCAATTCCCCGGTCAGAGATAGAGCAGTTGATGTTTGGGCTGACGCTTACGGCCCTTGAGGGGGGAAGAAAAGGAATGGGCTCCGCTCGACCACAGCGTTCCCAGTTGCGATTGGTCGGGGCCAAAGAAATGGGAACCATATCGAGGAATTGAAGCTGATGATGTTCCCTGCGTTCCGAGTTAGATGTATCGATACACCTATGAGATCTTTGTGTTTTCTCTTGTTGAAGTCGCGACATTAAGCCGCTTGAGAGCTAATTGCAACAACCTATCGTCGAATAACTTCTCTTTCCGAACTGGATCGCCTCCGGGCCAATTAGCCAGCCCCCTTCGAATCGAAGAGAGTTCTGGCTGATATCCGTCCTCATGGATTAGCCAATCTACCGTAGCAAGCAGTTCCATTCCTAGCGGAGACTCATATCCGTCGATGAGTTTGCCCGTGACGTCGAGTGCAGGTAAATACGTGCGGGCTTTTTCGCTGTGTAAATACTCGTCCACCTTCGAACGACGCGTGTCATTAAACCAAATCAAGTCAAAAGGCCCTGCGTCACTCAATCGCTTTCGACAATGCAGATAGCTTCCATCCAAACCATTGAGTAGGTGCCGCAAACGCTCCGCGTAGGGACCATATTTGTTGGGTTGGAATCGAAGGTCGAGGGGATCTTTAAGTCCTAAGGACCGAATTGAAGCCTGAAGGAACCACGCAAGCTTGTGCACTTCCAAATTCGTGCATTCTAGTCCAAGGACGCTATAACGTCGTACGAGTTCGGCTATCAACGCCCGTGCTGGGGTCAGCTTTTCCAGTCCCTCCTTCTTGGAGACGTTTTGGTACGTCCTTGTGGGCTTGTAAACCCACACCTCCACATCGGACAAAGGCTCTAACGCAGTTTCGATTTCCTGCTGCACTAGGGGCCAGTCAAGTCCACCGTTACCGCACCCCAACGGAGGGATCGCAATCGAATGAATCTTCCTTTCTCTGATTACACGAACTAGATCCTGGAGGCCCTCACGTATCCATTCAATCCTAGAGTCGCCGCGCCAGTGCTTTTTCGTAGGAAAGTTAATAATCCATCTGGGATGCACAACCCTCTTGTTTTCCGTGACGAACATATGCCCTACTCTTACCCGGCCTTCTTTGCAGGCTTCGACGTAGGCTTCACTCGCTTCAGGGAAGGCCTCTCTGAACATAAGCGCGATGCCTTTGCCCATGACTCCCACTTCGTTAACCGTATTCACGAGTGCTTCGGTGGGAGCTTCTAACAAGTTTCCTTCTACGTATTTGATCATTTAGACGTACCAAGTGGGACGGCAGAAAACTTCCACTTTTAATTTTAGACTATTACGTACTGTTTCGATTTTTCTTTGCTGCTCCGTACAGTGACACACAATACCCTTGATCGAAGCAATCGGCAAGTGCCTGTGAATGAGGGCCTCTGCCTGATAGCGTTCGAATTTGCCAGGGTCGTCAGGATTACGCCTGAAATCTCTGGCTTGCAGTATGGCCCAATCAATTCGGATAAGGTCTCTTAAGTTACTGTAAAAAGTCGCGGTCTCAAGGTATGCATGGCAGTCGGTAAAAACAAACCGAACACCTTGGGCGTCGAGATCCCGAAGAGAGGATACGACGATCGCGATTTCATCCATCGGACGTCTTTTCACGCCGTTATAGCCGGTTTTGATATTCAGCAGCATGGGTGAGTATGGCGTGAAATAAAAAGGTATATAGTCGCTGAGCGTACCGCCCGGTGCGATCGGGACTTGGCGCGTCGTGCGGCGAGTGATCAGATCAGAATTCCCGATCGGAATGTAGTCCGGGTCCGACGAGGTTCCGTTGCTGCAGTGCAACCCATTCTCGAGTATCCACCCGACATTAGATACGTGGGTAATGCGGAAAATGAGAGCCTTCTCTGGATTGAGGTTGCTCAATGTGCTTCTTGCTGTGGACTTCTAGTTCTCTCGGCAACCACAGCGTCTCCACCTTCGCCCTCTAGAATCTATCACGGTCGTAGTATTTTTCGAATTCTACGTGTTGCCCTTCAAATCTGCGCCTCTGCTGGTCGCGCCGCCAGAGCTCACTCAACGCCCAGGCAATAGCAGCCCATGTCGTTCGCGGTTTCTGATCGCTGGCTTCGGGGGCACAAATGCAGCATAGTCAGCGGCCCTTGGCGCATGCTCAGGGCAAGCCAGTGAGCGGGAACTGTGCAGGCCGGTTGCGATGTCCCGCGGAGAGAGACGGAGAGATTCCTCGCTCCGCGCGGACTCCGCTCGGAATGACGGATTTTTTTCACGGGAGTTTGTCGGAGTTAAAGCTGCGACCTGCTGACGAGAATGGCTGCACCTGGCGGCCTGACACAGAGAAAAGGTGGGCCGATCCCTTCCTGGGTCAGGGCGGGCTAAAGCTCGGCCAGTACACAGGCAACGGCAACCCCAAGAGCTCAGGGCGAGACCCCAAGACCCAGGTTCACACAGCGAACCCTGGGGCAGCCGGCACTAAAGGAGCAAAGAGACAAAGAGTAAGAGAAGAGACGGACCCACCCTTTGCAGACGGCGCCCTTCGTTCCTCAGGGCAAGCAAGGGGTAGGGCACCCTCGAGCACTTAAGGCCGTGCGGTGGCACCCGGCCAGAGAAAGGCCAGACAGCGGCGTAAAGCCGCTGCTACAGAGGCGAAACTTTGGTGGGCGGGGGCGCGTAGACATGGTAAGAGCGCTCAGGCTGCGCAGCCCTGTAGGTACCCCCTGTGTGCTAGCATGCGCCTAAGCTGCTACGGAGGATGCCCCAGCCATGAAGCGGCGGGTGTTGTTTCGCGAGCCAGTGAGTGTGGCCCTGGAGACGCTGTACGCGCACAAGATGCGCTCGTTCCTGATGCTGCTGGGGATCATCCTGTCGGTCTCCACGCTGATCGTGGTGATTGGGCTCATTTCCGGGGTTAACCAGTACATCGCCGACCGCGTGGCCAACATGGGCTCCAACGTCTTTCTGCTGACGCGCATGCCGATCATCACCGACGTCGATGAATTCGTGAAAGCCAACCGCCGCAACCGGAAAGTGACTTGGGATGACTACGAAGCCCTGCGCGACAACCTGAAACTGGCCAAACGCGTGGGCGTGGAACTACGCATCGACGGCAAATCGCGTGTTGGTTCGCACGAACTGAACGACACCAACATGCGTGGGGTCACCGCGAATATGGGGGATATCGACATCGTGACGCCGCGCGAAGGCCGGTACATCTCCGAGGGCGACGATCAAAGCCGCGCCATGGTGACCATGATTGGCAATGACCTGGCCAGCAAGCTTTTCCCCAACATGGATCCGATCGGACACGAGGTCAACCTCGATGGCCGTCCTTTTGAAATTGTCGGTGTGGCGAAAACGATCGGCACGGCCTTCGGTCAGTCCCAAGACAATTTTGCGTACATTCCCATCCAGACCTATTTCAAGATTTACGGCCGCAACGACACCATCTGGGTGAACATTCAGGCCCGCGACGCCGAATGGATGGAACGCACCCAAGACGAAGCCCGCGCTTTGATGCGCGCCCGCAGGCATCTGGCACCCAATGAAACTGACAATTTCGGCATCTTCGATCAGGCCACGCTGATGGAGCTGTGGAAGAATCTCACCGGTGTGATCGCCACGGCCATGGTCGGGGTGGTGTCGGTGTTTCTGGTGATTGGCGGCGTGGTGATCATGAATGTGATGCTTGCGTCGGTGACCGAACGTACGCGGGAAATCGGCATCCGCAAGGCCATGGGTGCGCGCCATGGCGACATTCTGCTGCAATTCCTGGTCGAATCCGGTGTGATGGCCGCGGTGGGTGGGGTCATCGGGGTCGTCGTGGCTTACTCCATTGCCGCGCTCACCCGCGCCACTACCTCCGTCCCTATGAACGTGCCGATTATCGCGGTGCTGACCGCCGAAATAAT
Source organism: Candidatus Sulfotelmatobacter sp. (assembly GCA_035524015.1). Lineage (GTDB taxonomy): Bacteria > Acidobacteriota > Terriglobia > Acidiferrales > UBA7541 > Acidiferrum. Next base: position 48,346 of record DATKPS010000079.1, on the reverse strand, counting down.
TTCTGCTGCTGTGGGCATTTTCTTCGGCGTGTATCCGGCCAAAAAGGCGGCCTCTTTGCAGCCAATTGAAGCGTTGCGCCAGGAAGTGTAGCGGCCATGATGATGAGCAAGCACAACCTGTGGAGCGAGAACGTGCTCATGGCGCTGACTACGCTGCACGAAAACAAAATGCGCTCCTTCCTCACCGTTCTCGGCGTAGTGATCGGAATCACCTCGTTGCTTTCGGTGGTGTCTATCCTCGTCGGCGTTTATGGCGATGTGAACGCCTATCTCAGCGACTATGGCGCGGAAACCCTATTCATCTTCCGTTTCGATCCCGGCATTCACACTGGGCGGCTGACTCCCGATGAGCGCATGCGCAAACCGCTCACGCTGGAAGACGCCGAGGCCATCGCCGCTCTCTGTCCGGACGTTCGCGCCGTGTCCGCCCAAGTCTTCCCCAGGTTCACCGAAGAGGGCCCCAGCCGCGGCCCCAGTACTGCGCGTTACCTGGGCAAGGAAATCTCCGGCGTCGATTACAATGGCGCTCTCCCGGCCACCGAAGAGGTGTTCAATTCGCGGCCGGAGCGCGGCCGGTTCTTCAACGAAGCCGAGAATATGCACCGCGCGGATGTTGCCGTGATCGGGCCGGACATCGCCAAAACGCTGTATCCCGGCGACGAAGCCCTGGGCAAACCAATTCTGATCGACGGCGTCACCTACCAGGTCATTGGTGTTCTGGAAAAACGCAAAGGTCAACTGATGAAGGACCAATCGGCAGACAAATCCGTGATCGTTCCTTATCGTACCTACCAAAAGCATTTACCACAGGACGACGAAAACTTCATTGGCGCCGAGCCTTATCCCGGGCGCATGGCACAGGCCGAAGACGAAATCCGCACTGTGCTGCGCCGCCGCAGAAACGTGGCTTACGACAAGCCCGACAATTTCGGGATTTCCAGCGCGCAACAGATCGCCGATCAGTTCCGGCAGATCACCTCATCGGTCGCGCTGCTCATTTCGGTGATCAGCTCGATCGGTCTGCTGGTCGGCGGAGTCGGCGTGATGAACATCATGCTGATGTCCGTGACGCAACGTACGCGCGAAATTGGTGTGCGCAAAGCCATCGGAGCGCGCCGCAGCGACGTGATCTGGCAATTCCTCACGGAAGCGGTGGTGCTGACGGGGTCCGGCGGCATTATCGGAGTGCTGCTGGGTGGCGGCATCAGCTTGCTGATCAATCTGACCATCCCGTCGCTGCCGTCGTCGATCCCCCTGTGGTCCATCATCCTGGCCGTCGCCGTCTCGATGAGCGTTGGCCTGTTCTTTGGGATGTATCCGGCGATCAAAGCCGCCAAGCTGGATCCCGTCGACGCGCTGCGCTACGAGTAAGTCGCGTCAAGGCCGTGCCAGTGTGCTGTCCGGAAATAACTCACCGTCACTCCGCCAAAAAACTACTGCTTCCCACCCAAAACTGCGCCAACGATCCCAAATTCTTCTTGTAGGTCCGCGACACCGACAATTCCTTCCCGCCTTTGATCCGCAACACGTACTCGCCCGTCGTCCATGGATGAATCTCTTCCACAAACGCTGTGTTCACCAGCACGGACCGGTGGATGCGAATAAATCCGTACGGCTCCAGCTTCTGCGCCACCGCGCCAATCGATTCGCGCAGCAGGTACGATCCCGACATCCTTTGCAGCAAAACGTAATTCCCCTGCGCTTCCACCACCGCCACATCCGCCGGATCGATAAACAAAATGCTCTTCTTCGTCTTGATCGCGATCCGCGAACTCTTCGCCACCAGGCTTTCCAATTGGGGTAGCAATGCCATAAAACGCGCCGCCCGTTCGCCTTGTGTGCGATGCACGGCGGTATCCAGGGCGCTGTGGATCCGTTCGTCGGAAAACGGTTTCAATACGTAATCCACCGCGTGCTTTTCAAAGGCCGCCACGGCATGTTGGTTGTGTGCGGTGACGAAAATGATCGATGGCACCGGCAGTTTCCTCTTCTTCAACCGGTCGACCAGCTCTATCCCGGAAAGCTCCGGCATACGGATGTCCAGCAGCACCACGTCGTACGCCTTTTCCTGCAGCAGGCTCAACGCCGCGAACGCGTCCGCCGCCGCGTCCACGCTTTGAATATCGTTGCGCGTCTGCAGTACGCGATCCAGCGCATTGCGCGCCAGCGGTTCATCATCGACAACCAAAACGCGCATGGTCACACGCTGCTCCTTGCCGGCGCCGCCTCCTGGGCCACTTCCGGCTTCTCTGTTCCCAGTGCCGGTAACACGATGGTCCCTACGGCCACCCCATGCCCCTCGCTTCGTCCGCATCCATCTTCCAGGCCAATGGCGAAGTCCATACCTGCTTCCTCCGCGTATAAATACTTCAAGCGCGCCGCGGTATTCTCCAGTCCCAGTCCCGAACCCGGTGTGCCTTTCCCGCGCACGCTGTTTCGCACGCTCAGTTCGATTCCTTTTTCCACTCGCCGGATGTCTATCGCCAACCAGCCGCCTTCGCGCGAGCACGCCACTCCATGCACGATCGCGTTTTCCACCAGCGGCTGCAGGATCAGCGGTGGCACCAACAGTTGCCCCAGCCCGGGTTGCACGTTGTAGCGAATCTCCAATCGTTCGCCGAGCCGCATCTTTTCGATGTCCAGATACGCTTCCGCAAATTTCAATTCTTCTTCCAGCGGAATCAGGTCCGCCGTTCCATCCTGCAATACCGTGCGCAGCAGACTCGAAAGCTTCAGCACCATCTCCTTCGCCCGGCTACGGTCCACCTCGATCAGAGTGGAAATGCCGTGCAGGGTATTGAACAAGAAGTGCGGTTGCAACTGGCTCTTCAGCGCCTGCAGTTCGCTTTCCGCCAGCGCCTGCTGCAACTTCGCGCTCTCCAGGGCCTGCTTTCTTTCTCTCGTGAAATATTCGTACGCGTGCGCCGCCACCACCATCACGGAGTAATCCCACGTCTGCAAGGCAAACAGTTGCGCGTTGCCCACGAACGAATCAAACGAACGATGCAGGAACTGACCCGTTGTCGGGTCGAACGGCGGCAGCAGCAACGACCGTATGCACACCGACAGCAGCAAGTAGGGAATCGCACCCAGAAAATACCCGCCCACCCGTTTCCATTGCACCGGCCGGGAAATCGGGTACCGTCGCACGATATAGAAAATCGGGGGTGCCAGCGTGGCTCCTGTCATGCTCCAGGCCAACGCGATCAGCAGCATCTTCCAATACGACATGTCGACGCCCTGCGCCCGCAGTCGCACCGTCTCCTGCCCAGCCATCAGCGGCGCAAACCACACCCACAGCAAGATCGACCAAAAGTACGCCCGCCCGACCTTCGCGGCTTTTTGCCACCACCCTGCTTTCATTCCGCAGATTGTAACGGAATTACCAAGATCAGGACCACACAAGGTCCCAAGCCACAAAAATCAGTGACGAACGAACAAAATCCAGCCACAAGCTACTTTGGAGTGCGGCAGCTTGCTACCGCTTTTACGGTCGCGCCTTAACCACCCATTCTTTCCGTTTACCGCCGGACGCCGGGCACCGCGCCCTCTCGGTTTTAAAAAGGCTTGGGTTCAGAGTCGCCCCCCCGCAAAAACTTCCAACTCGAGCGAACCCACGCACTCTCCCCCCGCCTCATCCCGATTTCCCCGCATTTCGTCACATTCTTTCTCTCCACCCTTCCAATTGCAGTACCCTCCCCGAAACTCCCTACAAATCCGGGGCGTCTACGCAAGCACATCCATGGGAGAACCGCCATGAGCGACCTCATCAATCAAGCCACCCATCGCAGCTCCGGCTCCGTTCGCGTCAACCCAGCGGTTCCCGGTCACGCCACTCATGCCCCTTCCTCCACCGCTCGTGCCATTGTCTCTGCCGGCTTCACCTGCGGCGTCCTCGACATCACCGCCGCCTTTGTCAATTGGGCCCTTCGCGGTGTTGGCCCCGAGCGTCTCTTGCAAGCCATCGCGTCCGGGCTCCTCGGCCCACAGTCCTTCCGTGGTGGAGGGTCTACCGCCGCGCTCGGCCTCGCGTTCCACTTCTTCATCGCCTTTTCCGCTGCTACGGTCTTCTACCTCGCCAGCCGCAAACTCCAATTCCTCACCCGCCGCGCCATCCTCTCCGGCATTGCCTACGGCATCTCCGTCTACCTGTTCATGTACTGGATCGTGATCCCGCTCTCCCGCATTCAACGCATGCCCTTTTCGCTCTCACAAACCATCCTTGCCATCGTCGTCCACATCGTCTGCGTCGGCCTCCCTATTTCCCTCAACATCCGCCGCTATCCGCCCATTCCCAATGGGCGATAGTTGCCCGGTTTGTGTAGCGGCCGCCTTTAGACTGGCAAGCGCAAGTCCGCGAGCCTCTGGATAATTCAGCGACCCGCGTCCAAAAGCAAAGTTGTCATCCTGAAATGTGGGTGTCCACCACTCTGCACCAATAGCCAGATACTCCCCCGTCTCCTGCTATGTGACGCGAGTTACGGCGCGCCCTTTTCGCCCGTCCTACCATGGGTAGGCACGTGCACCAGCCCTTGGAGAACTCATGGAACCCTTTCCTCACCACATCTTTGTTTGCACCCAACCCAAACCCGAAGGCGTAACCAACTGTCCCGCCAACGGCGCATGGTCCGTCCTCGCCGCGCTCGAAAGGGAACTCCTCGCCCAGGGACTCGACAACGATGTCCAGCTTTCCACCTGTGGCTGCCTCGGTCTCTGCGACGAAGGTCCCATACTCATCGTCTATCCCGAAGGGATTTGGTATCGCAAAGTGCGCGAAGCTGATGTCCCCGAAATCGTCAGCGGTCATCTCCGCAACGGCAAGATCGTTGATCGGCTCGCCTGGACTGATGCCGCCGCCATGAAAGCCATGTCCACTGAACATCGCGATCATTTCCGCGCCATGCTGAAAGCCCGCGAGCAGGCCGGCATTCTCCCCGACGATCTCAACGAAACCATTCGCGGATTTATGCCCAGCCGCGCCATTCTTACCGCGCTCGAACTCGACATTTTCTCTGCCGTCGGCGGTGGCGCCACCATCGAGCGCGTTGCCCAGAAAATCCACGCCGACTCCCGCTCCACCGAAATGCTTCTCAACGTGCTGGTCAGCCTGCACCTGCTCGACAAATGCGGCGACACCTTCCGCAACACGCCCACCGCCGCGCGCTTCTTCGTGGAAGGCTCGCCAGACAACGCCCGCACCGCGCTTTTGCATACCGCCAATCTTTGGGATCGTTGGTCCACGCTCACCGACGCGGTTCGCTCCGGCACTTCCGTTGCCGCACGCACCCGCGACCAGCGCGGGGTGGTCTCCTTCATCGCCGCTATGGATCGCAACGCCAAAGAACGCGCCGATACCGTGGTCAGGGCCGTCACGCCCAATGGTGTTCGCCGTATGCTCGATCTCGGCGGCGGCTCTGGTGCCTATTCCATCGCCTTTGCCGAGGCCAATCCCGATCTGCACTCCGAAGTCATGGATCTCGCCGAAGTCATCCCCATCACCCAGGGTCACATCCGCCACGCAGGCCTCACCGATCGCATCTCCACTCGCGTCGGCGACATGCTGCATGATCCGCTGGGCGAGCGCTACGACCTCGTCCTGCTTTCCGCTATCTGCCACATGTTTTCCGTGGAGGAAAATCGCGCGCTCTTCGAACGCGTCTATCGCGCACTCGTTCCCGGTGGCCGCTTTGTCGTTCAGGACTTCATCCTCGAACCCGACAAAACTTCCCCGCGCTTCGCCACGCTTTTCGCCTTGAATATGTTGGTAGGCACCCGCGCCGGCAGCACTTACAGCGAACCCGAATATGCCAGCTGGCTCCACGACGCTGGCTTCGACGAATTCCGCCGTGTCCACCTCCCCGGCCCCGCCCACCTAATGCTCGCCACCCGCCCCTAGTAGCATGGGCTTCAGCCTGTGTCTTTTGGAGTACGGCAGCTTGCTGCCGCTTTTTCGTTCGCTGCGTCTCGTGTCTATTTGAAATTTAAAATCTATGTCATTCCGAACGAAGTTAGCGAAGTGAGGAATCTCGCTTCGATTCGCGCGGCTTGAGACCTCCCACCCGAGCCCCTATAGAGCCCCTTCCCGTTCTGGCATCTCCCCGCATCAAAACGAAACTTCGTTTCGCTCAGTCCACACCTTCGCATTTCTTCGATTCTCCTATCCTCCACACCTTCCACCACTTCTACTTCGCCCTTCCTTCTGCGTTTCTTCGCCTCTCTGGCCCTCTCCGTGCTCCTTTCTTCTCGCCGTCTTGGGAGGCAGAAATTTTTGAGGAGTCATGCGCCCCGCGCTAACCATTTGTTTCTTCACACTCACCATCGTTTTCGCTGCACACGCACAGTCGCCCGGCGACACCGCATCTTCCACCCCGCCGCAATCCGCCACTGCCCAACAACCCAATGCGCCCTCCAACCCCGATAACTCCGCGCAACAACCCGACACGCCCATCACCCTCAAGCACCGCCCCAACACTCCCGACGCCCCGCAACCTAAGTCCGACGATGCGCGCGCCGCTTGCCCCGCCGGCAACGGCAAGCCTTGCGCCATCCTTGGCGGGCGCGTCTACTACTCCGATGCCCTCGGCCTTTCCCAGCACAACAAATCCTGGGCCGCCGCTGCGACTTCTACTTCCATGTTGCTGGCCATGGGCCTGCTCACCGCCGCGACCATCGCCGACATCGAAACCACGCAATCCTGCATTCGCTCCGGCACCTGCAAAGAAGGCAATCCCTTCATGGGCCAATCCCGCGCTCAGGCTTACTCCGTTTCCATGTCCGTCAATGCCTTCGCTTTCTGGGCCGCCGCGGAACAAAAGCGCCACGGCCACGGGGCCGTTCCCTTCTTCATTCTCTGGACCGCCACCGCCATGCACGCCGCTATGGCCGCACATAATTCCGGGCTCAACTCCAAGTGAGGACTCCCATGCATTCTTCGAAATCCCTTCTCACCGTTCTCCTGCTCACGGCTCTCCCACTTGCGCCGCTGCACGCTTCGCCCAAGAACAAATCCAAACTCCTCCCCAAAAACCAAATCGTCGTCTCCGCCCGCCGAGTTAACGGCTCCATCGACTACGCCATCGGCAAATTTCATTATTCCAAACTCGCCCTCAGCGAAGTCATCGGCGAGCTCCGCCTCTCCTCCAGCGCGTCTTCCGGCATCCTCATCGTTCTGGAAGACACCATGGCCCTCTCCGACATCAAGGACATCCCGCAAATGGCCCTTGATGCCGGCTTCAAAAATGTTCGTGTGTTCGTCTACTGGAAGGGCACCGGCAACATGGCCGAACTTTTCTTCGGCCCCGTCGTTAAACACAATCTCGACCATTTTCCGGACTAGCGTCCCAATTCCATCATTGCTGCCGATGTAGCAGCGGCTTTACGCCACTGGTTCGTCCGCCCCGCGTCTTGCCCAGTTCCTTATCCACCTCGGTGCTCCCGGAGTGGCCAAACTTTAGTTTGCCTTGACGCACAAAGGGATCGGCCGTGGCGTGCCCGCCGGGTGCCCAGGACTGGTGCTTGCAGGATAGTTGGGAGCAGAGGGATCGGGTGAGATCCTTCGGAACGCTGAAAGGCGCGAGACCTCAGGATGACAGGATTTTGGCGCGTGAGGAAATCCAGGCCCCAGCGTTCAAAAGGCGAACCTGGCGCACGCAGCGCTTGGCTTGAAGTTAGGCTCTAAAACCCGCGCCCTTTTAAACCCCGAAGGATGCGGCACTCGTCACCCCAAGACCCAGCTTCAAACGACGAGCTGTCCCAGCGCCTCCGCTATCTCCGTGGCCTCAATCCTCAATCACTCCCTGATGTTTTCCCCGCGTCGCCACCCGCCGCCGCGCTGCTGGCCCGAATCAAAATCGGCCACCGCGGAAATGCGTAATTCCCACTTACATCATCAATCACATTAATCTGGCAGGTATAAAATCCCGGTTTCAGTGACTCCAGCGGAATTTCCATCTGGAACACCACCGCCTTGCGTTCTGGCGCGGTGACTTCCTGCGCCATCAGCGGCTTGGTCTCGTACACCTTCACATCGCCCTGCAAAAATTCAATGCTCGTCAGCACCCGCACCGTGGGATGCTCGCCTTTTGCCCCGCCGCTGCCGCCGCTGCCATTCCCATTTGCGCTGGCGACATTCTCGCCGGCCTTCGCCTTCGCGGAGTCATACACCTCATATTGCAAATACAATTTCTGATCCTGCTGAAACACGTGCGTCACGCTCGGCACTAACTCCGTCTGCTCCGTAATCAACGGCTGAAATTTGGTCTTCTTCCCGGTGGCCGGTACGCGCTGACTGCTGAGCACCACCGTGCTCATGCGCAACGGGGCCTTCCGCAAATCCGGAACGCGCACATCGGTTTCAAACGAGCCCATACGCCCGGTGCTGTTCTCCCGTACCACAAATTTCAAATGATAATTTCCCGGCGCCAACACAAAGCCGGTGTTGTACTGCACATTCTTCCGGCGCACTTGCTGCGAACTATCCAGGGTCAGCTTCACCGTGTCACGCAAACGCCCCACCGGCAGTTTCCCGTCTTCCAGCACCTGCCCGATAATGTCGATAGTTGCTTTGTCCTTGTCCTGCGCGGACACAAATGGAATCTGCGATCCTGGAATCACCAGCGATACCGCCAAATAATAATGCGTATCATCCTGCCGGAAATACGCCGCGCCCGCGTACACCGGCAAATCCGTATCCGGTAGATCCGCGGTCAACTCGTCTTCCAGCTGCGTTTCGCGATCCGACGAACCCATGTGCTGATAATCACGGTCCGCATAGTAGCCCGCGCGATATTCCAGCTTCACGTCTGGACGATTCAACGTCACCTTCAACCGGCGGTAGCGGCCATCCTTCAAGTGATTGCCGCTGGTATAACCCAATACGTAATACGCCGACGTGTCTTTCTGCACCACGGAGAACACGCCGCTCAAATCGTTCGTGTCCATAAACGCCTTACCGCCAGTATCCGCCGCTAAGGTGTACAGCGTTTCTTGCGACGCATCATTCCCATTCAGATCGTTCAGCACCGATGCGCCGGTATACGCCGACTGTCCATGCAAGCTCGCCGCCTGCGCCTGCCCGCCTGGGGGGAACGACGAGAGCCCGCGCACGTCGACCGGGTAAATCGAAACGTTGGCGCGCACCGCCGCTGCCGTCGCTTCTCGCAGTGCCGACTGGTTGTCGATCCCCGATTGCGTAATGCCATTGCTGAAGTAGATCAAACTTTTTTTCTGGGGAATCTTCCCCATGGTCGACATCACCGACTCCAGCGCCAACAGTTTTCGGTCCGCGCTGAACGTGTTGTAGTCCGTATCGTCCGGGGTGTACGACCCGCTGGTTTCCGCCTCACCTGCCGAGCTGCCTTCCGACCCGTTCTCGAAGCCCTGCCCCTCGCTGTTGTTATACGAAGACAGTTTCGCCAGAATTTTGTCCTTGTCGTCCGTGAAATCCAGGTCCAGGCTTAGGTTGCTCGATAACGACATCAGCGCCACCAGGTCCGCGGGTTGCATCATTTTTTGCACGTACTTCTTGCCCGCGTCCACCGCGCGATCGATATCGTCCGGCTCCATCGCCGAAAAATCGAAAAACATCAGCATCAATCGCCGGTCGCGAGCGTCCAGGCTCTTCTGTACTTTCGTATTCAGCAGGCCGCCTTTTTCCGCCGTGCCGGTCACCGTCTCGCCGGCCGCTCCGGCCATCACCATTTCGTCGACTTTTTCAAAATCGAAGCTCGCGATGTCCTGTTTCTTCCCGTCCTCGAGTACCGTGAAGTCGTCCTTCTTCAAATCTTTGATGACATTCCCGTGCTTATCCCGCGCCACCACATTCACCAGCACAATTTCCGTCGACACTTTCACGACGCCCGGCGTGCGTCTGGGGCCCTGCGGCCGCGGCTGTTGTGCCTGCCCTTGCGCGGGTTGCTGCGTTTGTCCTGGCTCGGCCGGCGCTGGAGTCTGTTGTCCTTGCTGCGCCAACAAATTTCCCGCCGCCGCCCACACCAGCAGCACCGCCATCCCCATCCTTCCAGTCTTTAGCAGCTTGGTCATCGATCGATCCGTCCCACGCATTCCTCTGATCTCATTACCTTCCATTTAGAAGCGGAATCGTACGACCATCGTTATCCGCCTCATGTTGCTCACTCCCGTCACCTGCCCGAACGTCAACGAATTCACGGTGGTATTGATCCCTGAAAAATATGGAGTATTGAAAATGTTTGTCGCCGATAGCCGCAATTCCAGCGACCGCGACTCACGGATGGTGATTGTCTTATTAATTGCCGAATTAAACGTGTACTGCCACGGCCCCTCAATAATGTCTCGCCCCGCGTCTCCATACACCGTCGGCCCCACGCAATCCGGCGTGCCGGTCTGGCAGAACGCCGCGGTGTTGAACCATTCCTTGGTCGTCGGATTCGACACGCCAAACGGTTCACCCGACACCACGTTCGCGCGAATGCTTCCGGTCACGCCGCGGTTGATATCTTCCGTCGCCCCCAATACCCGCGGCGTGTAATACAGTCCCGATGCAATCGTAAATCCGCCACTCCACTGCCATCCCCCGATCACGTGCGAGATCGCGCCTTTATTAAAGAACCGCCGGTTATCCCCAAACGGCAAATCGTAAATCCAGTTGCCTGTAAAACTATGCGTCTGGTCGAAAGCGGACAGCGCGCGTTCCGCTGGCAAATCGAACGGATTCTGAATCACCGTTACCGATCCGCCCCCGATCGACGAGGCATCATCGATCGATTTCGAGAACACGTACACGCCATTCACCGCAAATCCTCGCGACATCCTCTTCCGGATCCGCACCGTCGCTGCGTTCAAAATCGAATTGCTTTCCGAGGAATCGTAGATAAATGGCGCCGACACCTCCGTGGGGGTGCAACTTGAACTCGCTTCGCAGGTCGGAAGCAGCGCTCGTTGCGTGTCTAGGTGCGTTCCCTTCGCTCCGTTATAACCTACGTTGAGCTGCATATTCCCCGGCAATTGCCGCTGAATATCCACATTCCAGATCTGCACATAGCCCAGCTTGTAGTTCGGGTCCAGCGCATAATTGTTCGTCACCGCACTCGAAAATCCGCCCGGAAATCCATTTTGCAAGCTCAGTGGGCTGGCAGCAGGATTACTGACGTCCGGCACGGAATTGGTCTCGGTGGTGGCAAAGGGCGGCTGAAACGCAAATTCATGCACGAACGTGCCGTATTGCGACAAGTTGTAGTTGATTCCGTAGCCCGTGCGGATTACGAAATTCTTGCTGGGCCTCCATGCAATTCCGATGCGCGGCGCCCAATTATTGCGGTCCGGCCGAACCAGCGAGTCCGGATAAGTTCCGAAAAATGGCCCCGATCCTCCCGGCAGCACTAGCAAGCCCAGCACGTCGTTGGGGATGAAATGCACATCCAGGTTGGCAATGTGATTCTGCGTTTCCGTGAAAGGCCCGACGTACTCGTAACGCACGCCCAGATTCAACGACAACTTCGGCAGAATACGCCAATCATCCTGCGCATAGCCGTCGAACTGGTTGGAGCGAAACTGGTACGCGCTCGTTCCGCCTTGCACGCTCGTCTGTTGCGGCAAACCCAGCAAAAAATCTGCAAAGTCATTTCCCGTTCCCGGAACTGCGGTCGTGCTCCCCGGCAGATATTCCGAAGTGGCGAACCCCGTGAACACAAAGCTCCCTTGCGAACTTTCTGCCGATTGGAACCCTTGCAGCACGCGCCGGTAATCTGCCCCGAACCGCCAGTTGTGTTTTCCGTGGCTCCAGACAATCTGGTCGGAAATCGTGTAGGTCTGATCCAATTCCCGTGCCGGCGTCGGATCGTTGAATCCGGTGTAGCTAGTGAACGAAAGAGCGGGCAAGCCCCAGTTGAACGGAACGGAAGGAACCGGAGTCGTGATGCCGGCGTTCCCGCTCACATCCGTCACGCCCGAATAAAGGTTCGTGGTCGAGGTGCGATTATGGTTGTAAGTGAATCCCAGATTATTGGTCACGTGTCCTTTGCCGTAGACCCAATGCGCGTTGCCGTTCCATCCCTGCGTATCCGTAGTTCCTGCCAGGGAAGGGAACGGATTCACAATGGCGCTGTTCGCGCGCGTAAAATTGAACCCGATATTCAAATTATTCCGCGGACCGCCGCGGCGTCCTCCACTTCGCGCGATCCCTCCGCCTCCTAGGCCACCACCGGGAGGACCAAACGGCAAGCCTCCCCCGCTGATGAAATTGTGAATCAGCCGGAAACTGATGTTGTCCGTGTTGCTTTCGTCGGTCGCCACGTATTGAAAGTTCTGCAGCGTTCCCGGCATATTCGGCAGCGGAATATATTTCAACAGGTTCGCGGCGGCCGGATTGATTTGTGTAATGGTGTTGTCCGGAAACGGCAAGCCGGTTTGCGGGTCATAAATCGTAATGGGCACGCCATTTTGCGTCAGCCCGGCAAAATCGCCCGCGCGTTCCGCCTGTGTCGGCACTGTGCTGAGCGCGTCGTAGGGAGTGCTGCCGCGCACCGCATACCATCCCCCGGTAATAAACGTGCTGCTGCTCCAGTCGAACAGTCCCGGAATCTTCAGCGGGCTCCCGATGAAGGCGCCGACCTTCAGTTGGTTGTAATCCGATTGTGGAATTTGCAAACCATTCAGCGAATAGGGCCGCGCGTCCAGCCCCGCATTGTCGTCCTGCACGTACAAAAATCCATGCGGCTGATTCAGATTGAAATTGCGCCCGAATCGCCCGATGGCGATTGGCCCAACACCACCCGGTCCGCCGGGGCCACCTGGCCCCCCTCCCGGTCCGCCCGGGCCCATCGGACCGAACTGATTGCCTCCGTTCAGTGCCGCCCGTTCGCGGAACTCCTGAATCCGCTGCTGCATTTCTTCGTCGCTTCCGCCGCCAAAATCCTGGCTCCGTCCTTGCTGCCCGGCCACGCTCACCGATTCCGTGGCCAGGTCCGCGCCCGCACCGCTCATCGGCAAGCTCGACAAATCGTTTGCGCTCGCGGACCCATTGCCATTCCCGTTGCCGTTGTCGCCCAGGCTGCCGAATCCGCCCTCTACAGAAACACTCTGGAATCCTCGTCCGGCCGTGGCTGCCGCGCTTTGCCGGTTCGCTTCCTCTTGTTCCTGTTGCCGCGAAGCCAGCACCAGTGCCGTGTCCACCTTGCCGCTGGGATTTTCGGGATTCAGCACCACTTCCTGGGTCTGCGTCGCGAATCCCATGAATTCTACTTTCACCACGTAGCGCCCACGCGGCAGGCCCTTCATCACAAATGAGCCATCCAGCGCGGTGGCTGCACTAAATTTCTTGCCGGTCAGCGTATTTGCGGCGGTCACAGTGACGCCGGGTAGCGGCGTTTTGCCGCTCTTCACCGTGCCGGAAATTTGGAAGGAGGTGATCGGCGGAGGGGGAGGAGTATCGCGGGCCAGCGGTGGTTCCTGCGCGAAGGCCAGGCACACAAACAACACTGCGCAGATCAGCGCCATGCCAAGCAGCACCACGACTCCGCGCAGGAATCTCTTCAACGCGCTACTCCTGGGGTTTCGGGGCCGTTGCCTCCGGGCCATTCGGTTTGCTTGCCGCGCCGCCGCTTTGCGGTTGCTGGCCCGTGGGAGCTTGCGACAGCCACTGCTGCATGCGCTGCCATTGCTCGGCGTTCATCACCATCACTCCGCGGGGCACAAACGTATCGTTTTGCGCGGCGCCGCGAGCCATGATGTGATCGCCTACCTTGATATCCGCCATGGTGATGCTGTCCCGGCCGCGGCGCAGCGAAGTTTCCTCATTCAGTTCCAGGGTTTGTGTCACGCCGTCGGTGCGCAGCACGGTCATTTTCGGTGGATCGAGCGACTTCACTTCCCCGGCCACATAATCCTTCCCCAACGTGCCGGGCGATGCCATCATGCCCCCACCGGGTCTACCTCCCGGTCCGCCCATTCCCTGCGTGCGCGCGTTTACCATCTTGGCGGTCACGCTATTATCTGCGTTTTTGTCCCCACGAACGGCCACCATGTCGCCCACTTTAAAATCCGAGATCTTTGCGGCCTGCCGGTCCTTGCGGAATTCCGTCTCGGGAGTCAATTTCACGGTTACGGCTTGCCCTTCGGGGTTAGTGATCTCCAGCGATCCATCGTGAATCGCCGTGATTTTCCCGAAGATGGGCCTCTCTCCGTTCTGCCATTGCCCGCCGCGTCCGCCCGGGGCCTGCTGTGCCGGCGGTGCACCCGGGTCATCCTGGGCCCAACTGACGCCGACGCCCAGTAATGCGTACAAGGCCACCACAAAAAACACTCGGATTCCACGATTCACGTTCCACCTCTCCCAGGCTTCTTAGACGGTAAGCGCTAGGTTCTTAGACGCGGGCGGCGCCTCTCGCGTAAGCCTACCCCAGGCGCAAACTTGCGGCTACTCCCATACTTCCCGGCAAAGCCTACGAAGGTTCCCCGTCGCTTCGTCGTCTGGGCGGCCTCCAACTCTAAGCTGGGTCGTCCTTGGCGGTAGCAGGGCTGGCGCTCAGCGATTTGTGATGTGGATTGCCGCTAGTGACCGGCGGGAACTGGGCTGCTGCACTCCAAACCTCACGGCTCTTAAGCCGCGCTTTCCGCTTCGCCCACGGTGAAATAGGTGCAATCTGGGTGTTGGAACACCAACGCACTCACGCTGGCTTCCGGGTCCATCATGAACCCCTCGGTCAGTTGCACGCCAATTTCTTCCGGCCGCAGCAGCTTCCAAATACCGGTCTGGTCCTCCAGGTCCGGGCAGGCGGGGTAGCCAAAGCTGTAGCGCTTGCCGCGATAGCGCGAGGTGAATCGCTGAGCCATGGTCATTTCCGGCGGGTCGGGGAAGCCCCAATCCTCGCGAATGCGCCGGTGCAGCCATTCCGCGCAAGCTTCGGCGCTCTCAATCGCCAGCGCCTGGAGGCCGTGCGATTTGAAGTAGTAGCCTTCGTGTTTGGCTTTCTCCGCGCGCTCGCGCACGCCTTCGCCGGCGGTCACCACGAACACGACAATGTGGTCGCGCTTACCATTCTGCGGAGCGAGCACGTAATCGCTCAGGCACAACTGGTCGCCGGTCTTCTGCCGCTTGAAGCGCCAGGTATGCAGCGGTTCTTTTTCTCCGGGCGCGAACAGTTGCAGCGCTTCTCCCTGGGACTCCGTCTCGAAAAACTGCCACACCGCGCGCACCTTCATGAATGTCGCGGCCTCGTTCTTCACCTCTTCCATCTCATTGAAGAGTTCCACGGCCTTGGTTTCGCGTGCCGCCAACTGCTTCTCGAAGTTGCCGCGGTAGCCCATGTGTCGTCCGTAGAGCATGTACGGGTTGATGTAGCTCCACACTTCGCGCAAGTCCGGCACCAGACGAACCTTGCGCTCCAGCGAAGCGACCGAAGGAATCGGCAAATCAGTGCGCACTTTGGGCGAATGTTGCACCGCTGGCTTTTCCGCCAGCTTCACGGTCGTGGTTACCGTCACGCCGTTTCCGTTGGCCACGTGCTCGGCAATCACCCGCTCGCGCGTCCCCGGGTCCATTAGTTCATTCATCAGCCGCAGACCGGTCATCGCATCCTTGGCGTAGCAGACCGCCCCGCCATAACTCGGTGCAATCTTCTGCTCCGTGAATTTCGCGCTAAGCGCGGCTCCACCCACCAGCAGCGGCACACCAATCCCCGCATCCTTCAAATCGTTGGCGGTGATGACCATCTGCTGCGCGCTCTTCACCAGCAAGCCCGAAAGCCCGATGGCGTCGGGTTGGTGCGACTGATAGGCTTTGATCAAATCTTCCGGCGGCACCTTGATGCCCAGATTCACCACGTCGAAGCCGTTGTTCTTCAAAATAATTTCGACCAGGTTCTTCCCAATGTCGTGAACATCGCCCTTCACCGTGGCCAAAATCACTTTGCCACGCTTGGCCGTGTCCGCCTTCTCCATAAACTGCTCCAGGTGGTTCACCGCCGCCTTCATCGCTTCCGCCGATTGCAGCACTTCCGCGACAATCAATTCATTCGCGTTGAACAGCCGCCCCACTTCCGCCATCCCGTTCATCAACGGGCCATTAATGATGTCCAGCGGCGCCGCACCTTCGGCGCGCTTGTGCTCGAGATCTTCCACCAAGCCGTCGCGCGTCCCTTCGATGATGTAGTTGGCCAGGCGCTGATCCAATGGCTGGTCTTCTTTCTTTGCCTTTTCTTTCTTGGTTGCGGTCCGGAAATGTTCCGCGATCGCCGCGATGTGGAATTGATTGATGGCGGCCTTTTGTTCCTTGCTCTGCTGCCGCCAGTCGGCGGGAACGTTGCGCAGCAGTTCCGCTTTCGGATGATTTTCCGGAACCTCTTTCGGAGCATGCTGAAAGAGCAGATCTTCCGCGAGCCGCCGTTCCTGCTCCGGAATCGAGGGGAAGCGCTCCAGCTTTTCCGCATTGACGATGGCCAGATCCAGCCCAGCCTTGGTGCAATAATAAAGGAAGACGGAATTGACCACTTCGCGCGCGCCCGGTGGCAATCCGAAAGACACGTTGGAAATCCCCAGAATCGTGCGGGTGTCCGGCAGGGCCTGTTTAATCAGGCGAATGCCTTCCATGGTTTCCAACGCGCCGCCGATATAGTTTTCGTCGCCTGTAGCGCAGGGAAAAACCAACGGATCGAACACAATGTCTTCCGGCGCAATCCCATATTTGGTGGTCAGCAGTTCGTAGGAGCGCTTGGCGATGGCCAGTTTCCGCTCGCGGGTAAACGCCTGTGCCTGTACCGGATCCTCGTCGATGCAGCCCACAACAATCGCAGCGCCGTAATCGTGCGCGATGGGCACGACCTTTTCGAATTTTTCTTCGCCATCTTCCAGATTGATGGAATTGATGATCGACTTGCCCTGGCAATACGTCAGCGCCAGTTGCACCGCGGTGGGATCCGTGGTGTCGATCATGATGGGCGTTTTGATTTTACGGATCAGTTTTTCGTAGAAAACTGGAATATCTTTTTTCTCGTCGCGTTCCGTGCTTTGCAGGCAGACATCGACAATGTGCGCCCCACCTTTCACCTGCCGCCGCGCAATTTCCGTAGCTTCTTCCCACTTTTCTTCGGCCACCAGGTTCTTGAACAAGCGTGAGCCAATCACGTTGGTACGCTCGCCCACCAGCAGCGGCCGGGTTTGGTCGTCGGCCTCAATCGTTTCGATTCCGCTGTAGATCGCGCGATGCGCTTCCGCCGGACGCATCCGCGGCTTTTTGCCTTCCACCATTTGCGCAATGGCGCGGATGTGTTTTTCGGTGGTGCCGCAGCAGCCGCCCACCAGATTCAGCCAGCTATGATTGACGAATTTTTCCAGCTGTGCCGAAAGCGTCGTTGGCGTTTCCAGATATTTGCCTTCTTCGTCCGGCAGGCCCGCATTCGGGTAGCACGACACAAACTCGCCCGTAAGCGTGCTTAGTGTACGGATGTGGTCGGTCATGAACTCCGGACCTGTGGCGCAATTCATACCGAACGCCAAGGGATGCGTGTGTCGCAGCGACGCCCACATTGCTTCCACGGTTTGGCCGGCGAGCATCGTGCCCATCGGCTCGATGGTCACCGAAATTATGAAGGGAATGGGCGCGCCCAACTCTTGCGACAGCTTGTGGATCGCCAGTGTCGCGGCCTTAATGTTGCGTGTGTCCTGGCAAGTTTCTACTAACAGCAAGTCCGCGCCGCCCTCCACCAATCCTTTCGCTTGTACGTAATACGAATCGAGCAAACCGCTGAAGGTCACGCCACCGGTCACGGTGATCGCTTTTGTCGTAGGGCCCAGGGAGCCGGCGACGAAGCGCGGTCTGCCCGGCGTCGAAAATTCCTGCGCGGCTTGGCGCGCCAATTCGGCCGCGCGGCGATTCAGTTCATGAGAGTCGGCTTGGAGCCCATATTCCCCAAGCACCAACGGCGTTGCGCCGAAGCTGTTCGTCTCGACAATGTCCGCCCCGGCTTCGAAATACTTCCTGTGAATATCCAGTACAACGTCGGGCCGTGTGCGCACCAGATTCTCATTGCAGCCTTCCAGCGCCGGCCCCCCAAAATCCGTGGCGGTCAGGTTGCGCTGCTGCAGCATCGTACCCATGGCGCCATCCAGCACCAGGATGCGTTGGGTCAGCAGCTCGCGAAGAGCCTTCTCGGATTCCCTTAGATTCCTCATTCCGCCTTGTTCCCTGATCCTTCTAGGGGTGCGCAAGCCAGCCCCGCAGACAGGCCGTATTTACCTTATTTTACGTGGCTTTTCAGCGCGAATCGAATCCATTGGCCTCCCCGAAACGCGCAGTGAATGGCGCCGGATAGTACCTCATTGGAACACGCAAGACTCTGAAAACACGCCCTATCTGTCAGTAACAATTCGTGAACATTAGTGCGCGTGGTCCTTGCCCCTTTGATTAGGTTTCACTACCCTCAAGTACAGTGAGTACCGTGGCTACTAAACGCATGTCCTCTAAACTTACAGTTTGCTTGCTCTCGCCGCACCCTCTGGTGCTCAGCGAATTTGAACGTCTGCTCTCGAAAGCTCCCCATTTTAAGGTCATTCCCAAGCAGCTGGAATCGACCCTGGCGCCGGACCTGCGCAGTCTGGAACCACCCAAGGCCCAGGTCTATGTGATTGATGCGCATGCCGCCCGCCAGGCTACGGGAGCGTTGTTGACCAATATTCTGGAACGCTATCCCGAGGCGCGTCTGATCGTCGTGGGCGATTCCGTCAGCGACGCCATCAGCTTCTCCCTGCTCCGCCTGGGGGTAAAGGGCATCCTTTCTTACGCCGAAGCACGCGACCAGTTGGCCCGCGCGCTGCCCCTGGTGTCCAATGGCGGCTTCTGGGTGCCGCGCTCCGTGCTTTCCGGCTTCGTGGATTCCATTCTCAGCAGCCAGGGCCGCCGCTTGAAGACCGACGCGGTGACCAATTTGAGTCGCCGCGAGCAGGAAGTACTGGATTCGCTGCTGGAGAATTTGTCCAACAAAGAGATTGCCAGCAAGTTGAATATCGCCGAACGCACTGTGAAGTTTCACGTGTCGAACTTGCTGAATAAGTTCGGGGTGCGACGCCGCGCGGACCTAATCCTGCTGACCTTCCAGCGCCGCCTGGCTTCGCAAGCCTAAGCGGAACTAATGCGTTTTACCGGGACGATTCCACAACCGTTATCTCGCAAGTCTACTAAGCCACTGGCACCCCGAGACCCGGATTTTGGGCCGAAGGCCGATGTAGTGGCCGAACTTTAGATCGCCCAGAGCGAGTCGGCGAGCCCGCGTTTTGCCTTTAGCAAGCGTATCATCCCGAGCGCAGCGAAGAATCTTAACTGTGCGCTAGTCGCCGATTTGGTAGCGGATGATGCACCACAGCGCCTGGACCCCGTCTTTCCAGGTGATTTTCTTTCCTTCTTCGTAGGTGCGCCCGGCGTAGCTGATCGGCACTTCGTACACGCGCCAATTTCCCTTGGATATTTTTGCGGTAATTTCCGGCTCAAATCCAAATCGATTCGACTTGATGTTAATTTCCCGCAGCACTTCGCGGCGGAACACTTTGTAGCAGGTCTCCATGTCTGTCAACTTCAGGTTGGTGCAGATGTCGGAAAGCAGCGTAAGGAATTTGTTGGCGACGTAGTGCCGGAAATAGTGGACGCGCTGTGGTCCACCCAGAAAACGCGAGCCGAAGACCACATCGGCGCGGCCATCCAGGATGGGTTCGAGCAGCTTGGGATAATCGCGGGGATCGTATTCCAGGTCGGCGTCCTGCACCAAAACGATGTCGCCGGTAGCTACTGCAAATCCGCGCCGCAGCGCCGCGCCCTTGCCTTGATTCTGCGCTTGAAAAAAGAAACGAATATCTTTGAGCGGCACGGCATCGCCGCCGTCGAGTGCGGGCGCCTGTGCCTCGCCGTCGGATTGGCGGTTGGCCATTTCCTGCAGGATTTCGCGCGTCCCGTCTTTGGAGCAATCATCCACAACGACAACTTCTTTGCGCACGTCGGATTCCAGCACGCGGCGCAGAATCTCGAAAATGGTGTCCTTTTCGTTGTACACCGGCATAACCACGGAGAGTTTGGGGTCGAGCAGCGATGTGGGAGTAGTCCGTCGGGTGGCATGCATATGGGATGATGCGATTGTATAAGCCGACCTTATCTGCGTAAAGATGCCTGGGGCGGAAGATAGCGTAACAGTATGCTTAAATAGAATTTCGGAGCCGGCGAGTGACCACGTTTTATATCGAACAATTCGGCTGCCGTGCCACGCAGGCGGACGGCGCGGCGATCGAACGGCAATTGCGCGCGCAAGGATGTGTCGCCGCCGGCGGAGCGGATTCCGCGGACTTTGTGGTCCTGAATACCTGCACGGTGACCGCTGCGGCGGACGCCCAGGCGCGGGATGCGATCCGCAAGATCCATGCGGCCCATCCGGGCACGCGCATCATCGTCACCGGTTGCTACGCGCAGCGGGCGCCGGAAGAGATCGCGGCTTTGCCCGGCGTCACGCAGGTCGTAGGGAATTCGCACAAGCCGGAAATTCCGAGCTTGCTAAAAACGATTGCGGCAGCCACGGGGGCGCCAGCGCGAGAGGATCCTGTGCCATATCATGCCGCGCCGATTCTCACTGGCGACATTTTTGGTGTTTCCAATGTGCTGGTTGCTCCGGTACTTGGCGGAGAAGGGAATCACACTCGGCCGACGCTGAAGATTCAGGATGGTTGCAACTCACGTTGCTCCTTTTGTGTGATTCCGTTCGTGCGCGGTAAGTCGCGGAGCCTACCGGTCGCCACGGTTTTGGCGGAGATTCAGCGACTGGTGGATTCCGGCTTTCGCGAAATCGTCCTCAGCGGGATCAATTTGGGGACCTACGGTCGCGATTTGACGCCGCGGGTGGAATTCCTGCATTTACTCCGGCGCATTTTGGATGAAACCGGTGTCGAGCGCTTGCGCATCAGCTCCATTGAGCCGCTGGACGTCACCCAGGATCTCATTGAGCTGTTTGCGCAAAATGAACGCATCGCCCCGCATTTCCACATGCCGCTGCAATCGGCCAGCAACCGCGTTCTTGCGGCGATGCATCGTTGGTATCGCGCGGAGCATTATGCCCGCCGGGTGGAATTGATTTACGAAGCCCTTCCCCATGCGGGCATCGGTGCCGACGTGATCACCGGCTTTCCTGGTGAGACGGAAGAAGAGCATGCCACAACGGTGCGCTTTATTGCGGAGCGACCATTCACGTACCTCCACGTGTTTTCTTATTCGCTTCGTCCCGGCACGCGAGCTGCGGCGCTTTCCGGCCATCTGCCCGGCGGCGCGATCAAACGCCGGGCACGGGAATTGCGCGCTTTGGGCGACGCCAAGGCCGCGCAGTTTCGCAGTTCGCAAATTGGCCGAAGCTTACGCGTTTTGACCTTGCACCGCGATCTCAAAGACGATCCTGCGCAGACTCCTGCGCTTTCCGGCAACTATCTTTCCGTGCGTATCCCCGAGGTCTTGCCGCATAATCAGTGGCGAACGGTTAGCGTCACGCAAGTGGACGGCAAGGAGCTGCTCGGCATGCCAATAAAAACATGGCTGGTTCCTGTGGAGGCAACGCTCTAATCTCGCCCATGCACATACTTGGCATCTCCACATTGGGTCGTAGTTCGGCGGTCGCGCTCATCGATGAGCACTCCGTTTTGTTCGCGATCGAAGAAGAAAAGCTGAGCCGGCAGGATTCACCGGACGTGCCACGGTTGGCGCTGGAACGCTGTTTGCACGAGAATCACTTGAAAATTTCCGATTGCCGCGCCATCGCCCTTTCGGAACGATCCAGCGGTTCGGCGCGATCGGGCCGGCGCCGCAAACGGCCGGTGCGTTCAACGCTGGAGCAGCAGCTACTCGGCTTGTTGATCGGCGGCCCTCGCCCCGTGCATTTCGAACATCATCTCTGTCATGCGGCCAGCGCGTATTACAGCTCTGGTTACGATCACGCGTTGATTCTTTCTTTGGATGAAGGCGCAAATTCGCTGGCGGGCATGATTCTCGAAGGCGATGGCGACGAAATCCGCCCGCTGCATTCGCTGAAATTTCCGGACTCGTTCGGCTGGTTTTATTCGCGAGTGACGGAACTTGCGGGCCTGCGCCCGCATCGCGACGAACACAAAATTCAATGGCTGAGCAAGGATGGCTTGCCCGAATTTTTGCCGGTCTTTCGCAAATTGTTCACTTGGAAGACGAATGGCCTGCCGGTGCTGAACCGCAGATATTTCGAGCCCGGACCCGACCATCGCGGCCTTTTCGTACCGGCACTTTATCGGGAATTGGGACTTTCCTCGCGCGGGCATGCACCCAATCCAGTAGTGCGCGCCAATCTGGCCCGCAGCGCGCAGGATTACCTGGAAGAACTGGTGCTGCAACTTGTAGCCAATATGCAGGCGGAGACTGGAACGCATTCCTTGTGCGTGGCGGGAGGCGTTTTCCTGAACGTGTTTCTGGTGAGAGCGCTCGAGACGCGCAGCTCTTTCAATCACGTGTATGTCCAGCCGGTTTCTGGCAATGCCGGGACGGCGCTGGGTGCGGCGTATCTGTCGCGCAAGAAAATACTGGGGCGTTCGGGGCGAACGCCCCTGCGCAATCTGGCGCTGGGCATGCACACGAGTTCACAGGAAATCAAAGCGGTGCTTGACAATTGCAAAATCACTTATCGATACCTTTCGGGCGAAGAGCAAACCGTCGAAGAAGCCGTTAGCTTGCTGCTGCGCGACAAAATTGTGGCCTGGTGCCAGGGACGTTCGGAATTTGGTCATCGCGCGCTGGGCAATCGCAGCTTACTGGCTTCTCCTTTTTCCGAATATGTCGTGGAGAACGTGAATCAGTTCATCAAGCATCGTGAAGGATTTCATCCGTTCGCACTTTCCGTCCCGGCGGAACGCGCCGCCGATTATTTTGACGCTTCGCCAAACTGCCGCTTTATGGCATCGCTGGCCACGCTGCGCCATCCGGTGGCCGGGCTCGACCGATTCGCGTTCCATGGCAATGCGGTGCGGGTGCACACCGTAGAGCAAAGCGAAAATCCGCTCTTCTGGAAGCTGCTGCATAAATTTGGCGAATCCGCCCCCGCGCCGATTTTGGTGAATACGTCCTTCAACCTCTTCGGCGAACCTTTGGTCACCGATCCCCGCGGCGCGGTGCGCAGTTTCTATTGCGCGGGAGTGGACGCCCTCGCGCTGGGTCCGTTTTTACTGGTGAAGTGAACGGCTGCTGTTGCAGCGGCTTTACGTTGCGGTTGTCTGTACATACATAAAAGCAACATTGTCATCCTGAGAGCCGGTGTTTGGGCCCAAGGATCGCAACGTAAAGAGCGCGCGCGTTGGATGATTCGGAGACGAGGATCGATTGAGATCCTTCGTCTTCTTGCCTGCGGGAGCAGGCAAGAACGCTCCTCAGGACGACGGGTCTTACTCGAGCCGCGTGGAGATCTGAAATTGAGCTTCTGTGCATCGAGGGAGCGGCCCGCGTACAAAAGCGCGCCGAAAAGGCGCACGAAGAGAGCCGAAAGCGCACGCGAGGAAAGGCTAACCTTCGAAGATAACCTGGGCGATGGCTTGCTCTGCGGTGTGGGTGATGCTTACCGCGATATTTTTCACGCCGAGAGCCTCGGCAATTTTCTTGGCTTCGCCTCTCAGCGCCAGCGTAGGTCGTCCCCCGCGCTGGCGCACTACTTCCAGATCGACCCAACGCACGCCGCGGCTCCAGCCCGTGCCGAGAGCCTTCATCGCCGCTTCTTTCACCGCGAAGCGTCCAGCATAGCGTTCGTAGCGGTTCTTGAACTGCTCGCAATACGCTACTTCGTCCAGGGTGAACACGCGCCGCAGAAAGCGCTCCTTCTGCGACTCAATCACGGCGCCAATGCGCTTTACTTCCGCGATGTCGATGCCCATGCCGACGATCATGACTCTCCCACGAGGCCGCGTTTTGGGACTTAAGCGCGGCGGTTTCTGAATGGCCAACTCTTGCGATTATACTGTTGAGATTGTGCGTCGCCGGAAAACATCACCGGGAAGGAATCGGAATCGTCAACCGGCGCAGGCCGCAGCCACGCGAAGTGGTATTTCCGCACCCTGGCGGCTGCAGAAAGCTGGCGGCCTGAAGGTGCTACAGCTCATTCCATTTACGAAGTTGCCCTGGCTGGCGCACGGATTCAGCACGCGCGTCGGTGGCTCGAGCACGCTCGATGGTAGTAAGGTGCTCAATCTGAGCTTCACAGAATGGGACGCAAAAGAAAATGTGCTGGCGAACCGCCGCGCCTTGCAAAAAGCGATTGACGCGCAGGAGTTCACGCTGGCACCTCTGCGCCAAATCCATTCGGATTTAGTTCACTCGTTCTCCGCTGCCCCAGTCGGGCCCTGCAAAGGTGATGCGTCGACAACGAACACGCCCGGGCTGCTGCTGGGCGCGCAAACCGCGGATTGCGTGCCGATTTTGCTGGTCGATCCGAAAAAGCGCGCCGTAGCCGCGATTCATGCCGGTTGGCGCGGCAGCTTGGGGCGCATTGCGCAAAAAACAGTGGGGCGCATGCAAATGGAATTTGGGAGCAAGCCCGCGGATTTGCTCGCGGCCATCGGTCCGTCGATTGGCCCATGCTGCTACGAAGTGTCCGCGGATTTTGTGGTGAAATTTACCGCACAATTTCCAGATGCCGCGGAATTTTTCGACGAAGCGCGTACCGGCGACGAGCCCAATCCGCTGCAGTGGCTCAACATGAAACCGCCGGGGCATCAGCCACCGCCAAAGAATGTCCATCTGGATTTATGGAAGACGAATCGCGCGCAATTGCTGGCCGCGGGTTTGCGAGCGCAAAACATTCATTCCAGCAATTTGTGTACAGGCTGCCAGCGCGAGCTATTTTTCAGCTACCGCAAAGAAGGCGCGGTGTCCGGCCGGATGATGAGCGTGATTGGTGTGCGCGGTTCGTAAGCGTGGGCCGTTTGCTTGGGTAAGGAACGATTTTCGCTGAAACGGCGGTTGAGTTCCTTCGGCCAGAGCCCGGCCTCAGGAAAGGCCACAAACTCAAGCCTGTGCTACAGCGCTGCGATTAGGGCAGAATCGGCAGCGGGGAAGGTTGCACTTCGAGCAAGGCCAATTGGCCACAGGCAGCCATCACGTCGCGCCCGCGCGAATAGCGCACAAACGCCGGAACGCCGCGATCCGTCAAAATACGGCGAAACTCTTCGAGGCTGCCCTCCTTGGATTCCTCGAACGGCAACTCCCCGGGATTCCACGGAATCAGATTCACCTTCACGCGTTTCAGCGGAGCGAGCAATTTCACCACGCGCCGCGCATCTTCGGGCGCATCGTTTACTCCGCCCAGCATGACGTACTCGAACGTGATGTGCTCCCAATTCCGCAGGGGATAGCGCCGGCAAGCGGCAATCAGTTCCTTCAGCGGATATTTCTTGTTGATGGGCATCAACGTGTCGCGTTGCTCATCATTCGAGGCGTTGAGCGAAATGGCCAGCTTCGGTCGCACTGCTTCTTTGGCCATGCGATCGATCCCCGGGACCACGCCACTGGTCGATAGCGTCACGTGTTTGGGCGACAGCCCGAGCCCATGCGGATCCAGCAAAATGCGCAGCGCCGCGAATACATTTTCAAAATTGAGCAGCGGCTCGCCTTGGCCCATCAACACCACGTTGGTCCGCGCCGCCAGTTTGCTTTCGCCCGACGCTGCGGTGCCGGTGTATCCATTTTCCCCGGCAGTGCCATCCCTCTCGATCAGTGGGAGCAACACCTGGGCCACAATTTCGCCTGGGGTCAGGTTGCGAATCAGCCCCAACTGCGCCGTCAGGCAAAACTGACAGTCCACCGCGCAACCCGCCTGGGTCGAGATGCAAATGGTTTGCCTGCCTTCACTCGGCATGAACACCGCTTCCACGGCCGCGCTTTTCATGCGCCCATGCTCTTCGGGCGCAGGCAGGCCGAATAAGTAGCGCACCGAACCATCCGCGGAAGAGTATTTCTGCTTCACGTTGGGCAACGTGATTTTAGCTTCGGCAGCTAACTTGCTTCGCAGTGCGGCAGGCAAATTGCTCATGCTGGCGACGCTGAGGTTATGTTCCGCGTAAAGGGCGTGGTACAGCTGCGCCCCGCGATAGGCTGGTTCCCCAAGCGCCGTGAAGAAGGCGCCCAACTCCTCTTTGCTTGTGCCCAACAACTCCATGGAGGCTGCAACCTCGTGTGAATATTCTCTCACCTTCTTCTTATGTTCGGGCGCAGGCCATGCACTAGGGGAAGGAAGCTGAGTGAAGGTACGCAATGTGGCCGTAAGTGGCTGAAATCTATGCTGTTAGTGTTTATGCGGGCCTAGGCACGACTCCCTATCGCCACACCGTCCGACGTATGCAAGAATAGCGTATGGTCTCTAATGCGCGTGATATCCATCGTCATGCACTTCCGAACGGCCTGGTGGTCATTACCGAGACCATGCAGAACGTTCGTTCTGTCTCCGTAGGGATCTGGGTCCGCAACGGTTCCCGCCGCGAGGTGCGCTCGGAAAACGGTTTGGCTCATTTCCTGGAGCACATGGTGTTCAAGGGCACAGAGCGCCGCACCGCCGAAGATATCGCCCGCGAAATGGATTCGGTCGGCGGCATGCTCGACGCTTTCACCTCCAAAGAACAGATTTGCTTCAATGCCAAAGTGCTCGACGAGCATTTGCCGATCGCCTTCGATGTGCTGGCCGATTTGGTGCTGCGCCCGAAGCTTAACAACGCCGACGTAAAGAAAGAACGCCAGGTGGTGCTGGAAGAGATCAAGATGGATCTCGACAACCCCGAATACCTGTTGCACGACCTGTTTACCCGCGGCTTCTGGCCCGACCATTCCTTGGGACGTCCGATTCTGGGCACTCCGGAGACGGTGCGGAATTTCGATCGGGATGCGCTGCTGAAGCGCTTCCAGAATTGGTTTGCACCGGATCACATCGTGGTCACAGCGGCAGGGAATATTACGCACCAGCAGGTGTTGGACCTGGTAGAGAAGGAATTTGGCCACCTGAAGCCGTTGCTGACCAACGAAGAAGATCCCGTGCCCACGACCGCGGCGCCCATTCATTTGGAAAGCAAGCGCGATCTGGAACAGGTGCACCTGTGCGTAGGTGTGCCTTCGTTGCCCATCGCGCACGAACGGCGCTTTGGGATTGCGGTGCTGAACAATCTTCTGGGCGGCGGCATGTCTTCGCGTTTGTTCCAAAACATTCGCGAGAAACAGGGCTTGGCCTACGCGGTGTTCAGCGAACTGACTCCCTATTCGGATACCGGGATGCTGAGCGTGTACGCGGGAACCGCGAAAGAAACCATTGGGCAAGTTTTGGACTTAACCATAGCGGAATTTCGCGCCATGAAGGAATCCCCAGTCACGGAAGAAGAGTTGCTGCGCGCCAAGAATCACCTGAAGGGTTCGCTCATGCTGTCGCTCGAATCCACCAGTTCGCGTATGTCCAACCTGGCGCGGCAAGAACTGTACTTCCATCGCTTCTCGTCGCTCGATGAAATTCTGAGCTCAATTGAGGCGGTCACACGCGAACAGGTGCAGGCGCTGGCGCAGGAATTTTTCCAGCCGCAGCGGATTGCCACCACGGTGCTGGGACCGATCAACGGGTTTACGGTCGATCGGGCACGCCTGGCTTGCTGAAGAAGCGATCCCGGACTCCAAAGATTCCAACCCTTTGTTAGAATGTTCCATCTGAACCTCTGCGCATGATGAACTGTAAGCAATGTTCCAAGGTGATTCCGGATGGATTCACGGATTGTCCGTGGTGCGGCGCGCCATTCGGGTCGGCTGTGCCTGGGGTAAACCATCCCTCTAGTTCAGAGGATTCGACTTCATCCGCGCACCAGCTGTTGATCGCGATGTCGCTGGTGTCGTCGGGCTTGCTGTTCTGCGTGTTGAATTACTTTGCGATGGTGCGCAGCGAAGGGGAACTAACGCTCGCAAATTCCGGTTATTTCCTGCTTCGTTTCGCCGGCGCCATCGTGGTGGCTGCAGCGGCAGTACTGCTTTTCTGCAAGATTCGCGACCTGAAGCCGCGGGGCCCGGTGCTGGGCTTGGTCATCCTCACTCTGTCTTCGCTAGTGACGCTGGTAACCATGACGTTTCCTTCGCAGCCGCGCCTAAAGGGCATCGATAAGGCCACGATTCGCCGTTACAGCGACGAAACCAAAGCGCCGGCACCGAACGTGCCCGCACTGCCTGCCACGAAGTGGGATTCCGCGACACGTTCCTTACTGAAGGATGTGCAGGCACGGAATGAACAATATGTCGCGGCGATTTCTGGCTTGGACGAAACGGCAAAGCCACTGTACACGCCGGAATCGTTTCGCGACGCGGCCACGATCCAGGCCATGATCGATCAACTGCATACGCGACTGGCGGTCGCGGATGAGTACGCCGATTGGCAGCCGGTGTTTGCCAGGATGAAGGATTATGTGGCCGCGGTGGATGCCAGCGCCGAGGAAAAGCGAAAGTTTCTGGGGGAGTACGAAGCCACATTGCCCTCAACCCTGGCGGCGTGCAAAGCCATTTCCATAAAGGAACACGCGTGGCTGCAGGCCACCATGGATCTCTACCAGTTCGCGCTTGCAAAAGAGGGTGCGTACACCTGGCACAGCGACCAACTCTCCTTCAAGTCTCACGCTGATTCGCTAGCCTTCCGGCAAAGATTCATAAAGGCGCGCGCGCTGAATACGCAATTTCTGCAAGCGTACTGGCAAGTACGCCAGGCGGAAGAGGCCATGATGGCGCAAATGGGAGTGCAAGAGCCCGCTTCCGATCCCGCGCAATAATGCGGGCTGATGAAGAAATTCACAACGCTTGCTGCGAAACCGTTGACGCGTTCTTCCCCCTCTGCCATTATTTTGATGGATTTACGGCAATTGCATCTTCCTGGGGAGAAATTCAAATCGGGTTACGTGTTTCCATCCTCGCGTCCGGCAGTTCGGGCAATTTGACACTGCTCGAAACCGAACGCACCCGCATCCTTGTTGACGCAGGTTTGGGAAAACGCGAAACGCTGGCGCGACTGGCGGCGGTAGGCAGAGACATTGACCATCTTGACGCGGTTCTGATCACCCACGAACACACCGACCACTGCAATGGCTTGCCGCAAATGTTGGGCATGTGGAAGGCTCCGCTGTACGTGACCGAGCCGACGCTGGACGCATTGCAACGCATTTTGCCGGATACTTTTCGCAAGCGACTGCTGCGCGCTGAATCGATTCAAGCGGGACAACGTTTTGCGATTGGCGATATCGATGTGCACGCGTTCGCCATTCCTCACGATGCCGCTGACCCCATCGGATTCACCTTTCGCACCAACGGCACCAAGGTGGCCATTTGCACCGACCTCGGGTACATGCCGGAGTTGGTGAAAGTGCACCTGCGCGAGACCGATTGTATGATCCTGGAGTCCAACCACGACCTGGACATGTTGAAAGTCGGGCCGTACCCGTGGGTGGTGAAGCAGCGGGTGCTTTCGCGCACCGGTCATTTGTCGAATCACGCCGTCAGCGAATTTCTGTCCGATCCCGATGGATTCGATTCGCACGCGCGGTATCTGGTGTTGGCGCACATTTCCGAGGAAAACAACAATCCGGATCTGGCGCGGCTTTCCGCCGAGGAAGCGTTGGGTCGGCGGCCGGCTGAAGCGGCGTTTGCCGGGGAATTGCTGGTTGCCTCGCAGCACGTTCCGTTAAAGCCGCTCGAGCTCTAGCATTTTTTCTCCTTCCGAATTTTCGATCATTAATCCTGTTTATGGGATGAATAGGTTTTTTCTGTGACGAGATTCAGCTGCTCGGCTTGACTTTGCCGACAAAAAGAGCAGAATCTTCTGAAACGTTTTCAATCTAGGGGCGCGAGTTGGTCTTCGGGTGGAGTTCCTGTCGGGGAATCGGCATCCGCTGATTTTCAATCCATCTTAGAAACTACCAGTTCACGCTGGTGCAAGACCATTCGCTGTGTTGGAGGGGGGATTGATGCGGACTTGTACCTCGAAGTATTTCTTTATTCTATTTTTTGTTTTTTCCTTTTTGTTTGTTTCTAGCGCGTGGGCGCAAATCGGCACGACTTCTTTGCGCGGCACGATCACGGATAAATCCGGGGCGGTGATCGCCGGCGCGACTGCAACCTTGGTGGAGCCGGGACAAAACCTGCAACGCACCGTCACGGCTTCGTCAACCGGAGCTTATGAATTTCCATCGTTGCCGCCGGGCACGTATTCCCTGACGGTGACCGCGCCGGGATTCCGTAAATACGAGCAGAGAAACATTGAGCTGCTGGTGAACAATCCTTCGACGCTCAACGTTATGCTTCAGGTGGGCTCCACTACCGAGACCGTGGAGGTGTCTGCCATCGGCGAGACCATCAATACCACCGACGCTTCCTTGGGCGTCGCCTTCGGTGAAAACCAGGTTAAGCAACTTCCGCTGGAAAGCCGCAACGTGGGCGACCTGCTGTCGCTGCAAGCCGGCGTGGTCTACACCGGCGACAATCCGTCAATTGACACCAACACCGATACGCGCAGCGGTGCGGTCAACGGCGCGCGCAGCGACCAGAGTAACGTAACGCTCGACGGTATTCCGGTGAACCCGAAGGGCGGATATGCGTTTCAATCGGTCTTGCCGGTGACCCTGGATTCCGTGGAAGAATTTCGCGTGACCACCAGCAACGCCGAAGCCGATGAAGGAAGCGCTGGCGGCGCGCAGGTCGCCTTGGTCACCAAGAGCGGCACCAACGCGTTTCATGGTTCCGCCTACGAATATAACCGCAACTCTTACTTCAGCGCCAACGACTACTTCCTGAAGCAGTCGCAGCTGCAGAGCGGACAGCCCAATACGCCACAATTTTTGAATCGCAACATTTTTGGCGGTTCGGTGGGCGGGCCGATCAAAAAGGACCGGCTGTTCTTTTTCCTGAACTATGAAGCCTACCGCGATGTGGAACAGCAAAGCGTACTGCGCATTGTGCCCACGGCATCTTTGCGCGATGGCGTGGTGGAGTACGTTTGCCAGGATCCCACGGCGTGCCCGGGAAACACGGTGCAGGGTTTGAGCGGAGCGAGTTACACCGCGCCAGCAGGCGCTTACGCCCTTTCTCCGCAGCAACTGACGGCCATGGACCAGAATGGATTTACCAACCCTCAATACAATACGGGCGTTCTTCCCGGCTACACCGGCCCCATTGGTCCCGATGCTGCAATGGTTTCGTACTTTAGCAAATATCCACTGCCCAACGATTTCACCCAAGGCGATGGATACAACACCGCCGGTTACCGCTTCGCAGCGCCTACCAGCAATGTCAAGAACTGGTACATCGCCAAAATGGATTACAACATTACCCAGGACGGCAAGCAGCGCGTGTCCTTGACCGGAGCGTTAGCCAACGAAAATCTCGCGAATGCGGCGTTCCTCCCCTCGCAATACACGGGACTTGGCGTGCAGGGGCCGGAAACTAGCGTGGTTAATTACAATAAAGGATTGATCGCCAACTATTCCGCGGTCCTCACCAACAGCATCGTGAATAACCTGCGCTATGGTTACGTGCGTGAGAGCGTCGGCACGATTGGCAACACCGACTCGGCTTGGAATGGCATCCGCGGTATCGACCAGGGTTACAACTATTCCAGCGAGTTTCAGCGGCCGATTAATAGTTGGTGGGACGATTTAACCTGGACCAAAGGCAGGCACAGTTTGCAGTTTGGCTTCCAGATTTCCCTGATTCGTAACCCCACCAGCAGCACCACGAGTTCTTTCAGCAGCGGCTTCATGAACGCGCAGTGGCTCAACACTTCGGGATTGGCCGGCCGTACCGCTTCGCCGCTGGACCCGGAAAACTACAACTATCCGGCCGTGAACTTCGAGGGTTTCGGCACCAACTACGACAACGCGGTGACTGCACTGTTGGGCATGGACGTGGAAGTCAACGCCCAATACAACTACAACCGTGACGGCAGCACACTGGCGCAAGGCGCACCGGTGGTCCGGCACTTTGCCGAGGACGGCTATGAAATGTACGCGCAAGACACCTGGAAGATGACGCCGAATCTGACCGCCACCTTCGGCTTGCGCTATTCGTTATTTTCGCCGCCGTGGGAAACCAATGGACTGGAAGTGACGCCGACGGAGAGCCTGAACACGTGGTTCAACAATCGCGGACAGGGCATGAACAATGGAATTCCGTCGATCGACGCGCCGCTGGTGCAATACAACTTCTCCGGTCCCGCGAACGGCGGTACCGAAGGCTACTATGGATGGGACTTCAAGAATCTGGGGCCGCGCGTTGCACTCGCGTGGTCTCCCGGCTACGATTCCGGCATCCTGGGTAACATTTTCGGCGGTGCGGGCAAGAGCAGCGTCCGTGCCGGTTTTGGCATCGTCTATGACCGCATTGGCGAAGGCTTGCTCGACACCTTCGACCAGAACGGCGCTTTCGGCTTGTCTACATTGATCCCGAACGCGGCCGCCTCGGAGACCGCGCCGTGCACACCACGGGTCACCAGCTTGAATGTGATTCCGACAACCGACAATTGCGGTGCGCCAATTCTCACTCCCTCACCGCCCGTGAGTTACCCACAGACTTATCCTGCCAACCCAGCGCCCGGAAGCGAAGCCATCGCGTGGGGCTTGGATAATCACATCAAGACGCCTTACTCGTACACGCTAGACCTGTCGTACCAGCGGGAATTGAAGTCCGGGTTCACGCTCACCGCCGCTTACGTGGGCCGGCTCTCGCACCGCTTGCTGGTGCAGGACGACTTGGCCATGCCATTGGATCCCTACGACAAGGCCGCGGGAATGGATTACTTCGCGGCGGCCACCGCGATGGCCAAGCTTTACCGCAACGGTGTGACCACAAACCAAATCATCCAGAATCCAAGTCTAGTTCCGGCGAATGTGCAGAAGTATTGGACCGACATCACCCAGCCTGCCGCTCCGGGCCAGCCTTACGCGATCGGCGCGATGAGCCCGTACGGTACCTGCGTGAATCCCGGCACCGCTGGCGCTGCCAATGCCACCATGAGCCCGGTGGTGCTCGCTTACGACTTGCTCTGCGCAAACAGCTTGAACGAGTCGCTCTCCATTTATGAGATGGATACCGGTGGTGTTCCCAGCGCGACCGGTACGAACGACTACTTCTACACGCTCGGCGGCTACACCGGCCCCAACGTCTTCTACAGCCCCCAATACTCCTCTCTCTACGCACTGCGCACGATCACCAATGCGAACTACAATGCCATGGAAATCACCCTGCAGCACAAGATGACCCATGGCATTCAATTCGACTTTAACTACACCTATGGAAAAACCATTGATATTTCTTCGGATGCGGAGCGCGTGGGCGCTTGGGGAGGTCTCGGCGGCCCGATCATCAATTCCTGGGATCCCAGCGCAGGCCGCGCAGCGTCGGATTACGACCTGCGTCACCAGTTCAACACCAACTTCATTTGGGAAATCCCGGTTGGGCAGGGACAGTGGATCGGCCATGACATGAATAAAGTCGGTAACGCCTTAGTTGGCGGCTGGCAATTGTCTGGGTTGTTCCGCGTCACCAGCGGGTTCCCGGTCACCGTGGACAACGGCGGACAATATCCGACGAACTATCAGCTCGAAGGCCACGCAGATCAGGTGCAGCCCGTGAGCACCGGCACTTACTACACCGGCCCGAACAACAACGGCGTCGGCAACACGGCTCCGAACCTGTTCGCCAACGGAGCCAATGCCTATCTGGACTTTGGCTACGCGTATCCGGGGCAAACCGGTGACCGCAACAATCTTCGTGGTCCCGGCTTCTTTGGTTTGGATCTTGGTCTCGCCAAACGCTGGATTATGCCTTGGGCCGAAAGCCAGAGCCTGCAGTTCCGCTTCGAGGTATTCAACGTGACCAACTCCGTTCGCTTCAACGTGCAATCCACCAACGGCTATGTGGGTGGTAGTTTGGCCAACGGCAACTCCGCCAACTTTGGCAACTACAGCGGAACTTTGACCAATCCGCGCATCGTGCAGTTCGCACTTCGTTACGAATTCTAGCTTCGTGGTGTGACGGCGGCTTTACGTCGCCGTTTTTTGGCTAACCGCGAATCCCAGCTTTGGAGTGAAGGCATAAGGCTCCGGTGGCTCAGCTCCCCGGAGCCTTTTCCTTTTGTAGGGACGCTTCTCGCGTTGTGCCAGAGCCCGGCGGGATAAACCCGCCGCTACATCGGGAGCTCTTCAGGAATGCAATTGTAGCGGCGGATTTACGCGGCCGGCGGTTCTCCCGCCATTTCTCAAACATCGCGCAAAATTCGGGAAATTCGCGCGTTGACACCTTCGGCATTTTCTTCTAAGTTGGAAAGACCTTGGTAGAGGTGCGGCGGCCATGAGTAGCCCAGCGCGTTTTCCCGATTAGCATCGGGCGCTTGGCGAAAGGGGTCCGGCTTAGGAGCCAGGTCAGCGCAGCGCTGATCGTCGCCGAAACTGCAACGCGTGCTAATGCGGCTGTGGTTGGGGTTCCGGTCTAAGGCCGGCTCACTGTCATCCGCGGAATCGGTTCCGGGATGGAGCGCTATCGAGAGGCAGCCACCTTCGCTTATCGCGGAGGCCCTCCTTTCGTCCCGCTTGCCCTCAAATATCTCCAAGGCGAGAAACTATGGACTGTTTTGCTCTAACACGCGCGTTGGTCGATTTGGATTCGACCACCGGTGCAGAAAAACCCGTCGTGGACTATCTGTTCGCGCATCTTTGCGGTCTGGCCACGCAATACCGCGGTCAACTGGAGCGCATGCACGCTGCTCCGGGGCGCGAAAATGTGCTGCTGACTTTCGGCGAGCCGGCGGTCACCTTGTCGACGCACATGGACACGGTGCCCCCGTTTTTTGGTTCCAGCGAAGACAGCGCCTACATTTGCGGGCGCGGCAGCTGCGATGCTAAGGGAATCATCGCGGCCATGATCGCCGCTGCGGAATCGCTGTTGGCCGAAGGCACGCGCAATTTTGCCTTGCTCTTTGTGGTGGGTGAAGAAAGAGACAGTGCGGGCGCAAAAGCGGCGGCGGCTTCGCCGCGGGGCTCGCGCTTTTTGATTAATGGCGAGCCCACGCAGAACCGCCTGGCGCTTGGTTCCAAAGGCGCGTTGCGTTACGAGTTGATCGCACGCGGCAAGCTGGCGCATTCGGCTTACCCGGAATTGGGGCATTCTGCGATTCACTCTTTGCTCGATGCGCTGCAGAGCATACGGGAAATCCCTTTGCCCAGCGATACCGTTCTCGGGCAGTCCACGCTAAATGTCGGCACCATTCATGGCGGGCACGCGCCGAATGTCGTGGCCGATCAAGCCAGCGCAGAAATTATGTTTCGTCTGGTGGGCGACAGCGAAATTTTGCGGGCCGCGGTGGCCCGCGCCGCGGAGAAGAACGGCGTGGAAGCGCGCGAAGTGTTCTATTGCCCGGCGGTGCATCTTGGCTCGGTCCAAGGACTGCCCACAACCGTTGTGGCATTCACTACCGACATTCCCACTTTCGACGGCACCTGGGGCAAACCCTTCTTGCTGGGGCCGGGAAGCATTCATGTCGCGCACACTTCGGAAGAGCGCATCGATAAAAGGGAATTGCGCGAAGCCGTGGCGATTTACAAGCGGATGGTTCAGCAGTTGCTGACTAACGGAGAGGCCGCGTCATGAGTGTTCCCTTAGCGATTATTGGCTGCGGGAAGATGGGGCGACTCGTGGAACAGTTGGCTCCGGACTATGATTTTGCGGTTTCCGCGAAATTCTCCCGTGGAAATATTGCGACGCTCTCGGGCGAATCGCTGCACGGCGCAAGGGTAGCTATCGAGTTCACAACTCCGGCGTCGGCGCCCTCGAATCTTCAGCGCCTCGCGGAACTCGGCGTGAATACCGTTTGCGGAACTACCGGTTGGTATGGCGAGCTGCCGCAGATTTGCGAAGCGGTTTCGCGAGCGGAGTCCGCACTGGTGTATGCCGCGAATTTTTCAGTCGGCGTCAATGTTTTTCTCGGAATCGTGGCGCGCGCGGCGGAAATTTTTGCGCAGCATCCCGAATATGAGGCGTGGGGCTGGGAAATTCACCACTCGGCGAAGAAGGACGCGCCTTCCGGCACCTTGAAGAAACTGGCGGAAGAAATGCGTGCAGCGGGATTTGCCGGAGCTTTGCCGCTCAGCTCCAATCGCGCCGGGGCGCACATTGGCACACACGAAATCGGCTTCGATTCGCCGGCGGACACTATTACGTTGAGACACACGGCCCGGAATCGCGAAGGTTTTGCCCACGGGGCGTTGCAGGCGGCGCGCTGGATTCAAGGTAAAGCGGGCGTGTTTGAGTTTCGCGAAATTTTGGCGGAATTGGCGTCGCCGCGGGCGGCTACGGCGGCACAAAGCAGTGCGAGTGGCAATCACCAATGAAGGAGCATTATATGTTTAAGGGCACAGGAACGGCGCTGGTTACCCCATTTCGGCGGGACGGTTCACTGGACGAACCCACGCTGCGAGCGCTGGTGAAGCGGCAAATCTCTGCCGGCATTGACTTCCTGGTTCCTTGTGGAACCACCGGCGAAGCGCCCACCCTCAGCGAGGAAGAGCGTCACCGCGTGGTGGAAATTACCGTGGAGCTGGCCAAGGGTAACGTACCGGTGCTGGCCGGCGCGGGCGGATATAACACGTGCGAAGTGATCGAGCGCGCCCGTGAACTCGCGAAGCTGGATGTCAGCGGCATCCTTTCTGTGACGCCCTACTACAATAAGCCCACCCAGGAAGGGCTCTACCAGCACTTCAAGGCCATCGCCGAAGCGGTGGACCTACCCATCATTCTCTATAGCGTGCAGGGCCGTACCGGCGTCAACATTGAGCCCGTCACGGTGCAGCGATTGGCGCAGATTCCCAACATCGTGGGAATCAAGGAAGCCTCGGGCAACGTAGGGCAGATGGCAGCGATTCTGAACGGTGTACCCGAAGAATTTCTGGTGCTTTCTGGCGACGACGCGCTTACGCTGCCGTTGCTGGCGTTGGGCGGCCATGGTCTGATTTCCGTGGCTTCCAACGAAATTCCCGCGGAGATGAAGCGGCTCACGCAGCTGGCGCTGGCTGGCGATTTTGCCGGTGCTCGGGCGATTCATCGGCGCTATCACACGCTGATGGAAATTAATTTTGTGGAATCGAATCCGATTCCGGTGAAAGCCGCGATGGCCGAAATGGGTTTGCTGGAACCCTGCTGGCGGTTGCCGCTGGTACCGCCAAAGGCCGAAAATCGCGCTAAGATTCATAGTGTGCTGGAATCGTTGAAACTGCTCGAGAGAGTTCATGCTGCAATCTCAAATTGAGAGCCTGTTCGAGTCACCCCCTGCCAGTTATCGCGAAGAACATTTTGAGCTGTTCCGTGCGTTCAAAATCGCGCTGAACCACGGCGATATTCGCGCAGCCGAGCCGGATCCATCTGCGCCCACGGGATGGCGCGTGAACGCCTGGGTGAAAAAAGGCATTCTCCTGGGATTTCGTATGGGCACGATTGTAGACATGTCCATCGATGCGAAGCGGCAGGCGTTTTTGGATAAATCGACTTATCCGTTGCGTAGCGTTTCACTGGCCGATGGCGTGCGCATTGTGCCCGGCGGGTCCAGCGTGAGGGATGGCGCGTATCTTGGCCGCGGCGTGGTTTGCATGCCTCCGATGTTCGTGAATGTCGGTGCCTACGTGGGCGAAGGCACGATGATCGATTCGCATGCGCTGGTGGGATCCTGCGCGCAGATTGGCAACGATTGTCATTTGTCAGCAGCGGCGCAGATTGGCGGGGTGCTCGAACCGGTGGGCGCGCTGCCCGTCATCGTGGAAGATAACGTGATGGTCGGCGGAAATTCCGGGGTGTATGAAGGTACGGTCGTGAAACGCGGCGCCGTGCTCGGTACCGGAACGATTTTGAACGCGTCCGTCCCGGTCTACGATATGGCGCGCGACGCGGTGTATGCGGCGAAGCCGGACCAGCCCTTGGTCATCCCGGAAAATGCGGTGGTCGTGCCGGGCTCGCGCGCAGTTACGCAAGCCGCGGGCGTGAAATGGGGGCTCTCGCTGCAATGCGCGGTCATTGTGAAGTACCGCGACGAGAAAACTGGCACGCGCGTGCAGCTGGAAGACTTGTTGCGATAGGCGCAGCCACCAGTCGCTAGCCGTTAGCCGACAGCTTCAACCTGCTCGAAGTTCCTGGCGGTGATGAGGCTGCTGGCTGTGGACTGGAGACTGTCGACTCTTACTGGCTGAGGATTTTCTCGAAGAAAGCCAGGGCGCGCGGGTCGTTCGATTGGCCTAGCCAGAACATGGCTTGTTTGCGGACTTCGGGATTTTTGTTGTTCTGCGCCACTTCAATCAACTTGGGTACACCTTCGTCTTTGGGCAATTGACTCAATGCGAAGACCGCCTTCTTTTTTACTTCTGTGTCCGGATCGTTGTCGATCGCGCCAGTAATGGTGACCGAAGCTTTCTTACCGGCCTTTTGCGCTAGCCAGAAAAGCGCCTGTTCGCGAACGTGCGCGCTGGAATCGTCATTCGCCATATGGATGATGTCGTCGGTCGCTTCCGGCTCGTGACTGACAGAGAGAGCGAAGGCCACCTTGGCGCGGATCTCAGGGTCAGGATCGTTCTTGGCCATTTTCTCCAGCAGTTGCACGCCTGTCTTTCCGCGGGATGCGCCTAACCAGAACGCCGTCTTTTCGCGAAGGCGAGTGGGCTGATCAGGGGCCACGAAAGAGGCCAGAGCACGATCGGCGGATGGATCCGCGTGTTGCGCAATGGCCATCACCGCCTGGTTGCTAAGATCGTTTTCGTCGTCGCCATCGCTGCTCTTTGTGTCTACAAAATGCGCGAGTTCTGCCACGCTTTCTTCGGGTTTAACACCGTTCAGCCATACAACGCGCAGGGCCCCTGCATCAAGCGTGCAGTTCGCTGAAGCAATGCGGATGCGAATGACGCGGCTGTGGTTCACGCGGAGAAGAATGGTTAATTTTGCAGGCTCTTCGAGTTTGACCGTTTTGTTCTGGTGGGCGTCGCTCTGGACGTACGTGTTGCCGCGTTGTTCCTCGAGGAAGCAAGTGCCGCAGATATTCGAACCGTTGCGTTCATTGTAATTGCAGCAAGTCTGATCTTTTGTGGAGCTGCTGGGGACGTCGTAGGCAATCCAGGCCGGTTGCGGCGATTCTGCAGCGATTTGTCCGACCGCTTTGTGCAAATCCATGCTGACAGCGCGGGTTTCCAGCTTGGCGTTCACGAATTGCGACTGGTCGGCACGCGCTGCCGCGGGAAGCGAGGCAAGGCCGAGCGCGAACAGAAAGCACCGCACGCACGTAGAGAAACGCATTTGCATTGTAGACCTCACTTCAGCAGTTCCATCAGGTATTCGTTGCCTTCTTTGGAATTCATCAGCGACAGTTTGCTGACCGCGGCTTTCTTCAATTCCGGATCTTTCTCCGCTTTAGCAATGGCCACCAGCGCGCTGGCATTGCCGCCCAGAAAATACGCGTTCAGAATCTCTTCCTTCACTTCGCGATCGTTTTCTTTTGCATAAATGGTTTGCAACGCCGGATCCTTCGCGCCCATCAGGCCCAGGTTGCGGATAGCAGCCTTGCGGAGTTCGGGATTTTTCTCAGACAGGGCCAGTTGGGAAAGCCGCTGGGAATCGCCCGAGAGGAATAGGGCCTGCAGGATTTCCTTTTTCGTTTCCGTGGAGGTTTCCGTTTGATACAGATTTTGAAGATCGGCCTGATCGCCCATCATTCCCAGGGTGCGAATCCCTTCGTGCTTCAACGAGTCGTTATTTTCCTTTTTTAACAACGCCAGCAGGTCATCGCGGTCGCCGGACATGAGATAGGCGCGGATAACGGCGCGCTTCACCTCCACGTCAGGACTGCTGCTATAGATTTCGTTGAGCTGTTTGCCTGCGGTATTGCCGGTCATGCCCAGGTATTGAATGGCGTCGCGCTGTAAATCGGGATTACTGTTGCCGCGGGCGATTTTCTCAAGCATGTCTTGGGATTGCGGCGAGCCATGCTCTACGAGCAGAAACAGCGCCTTCTTTTTTTCTTTCGGGCTCGCGGACCCATTCAGATACTGTTCGAGCGCCTGCATCCCTCTTGCCGAATCGTTGTTCATCAAGCCTTGCAGGGCCAGGATCTTGAGATCGTCGTCTTTCTGAGAGCTGGGATCGACGGGGCGACCGGTATTCTGGCGCACTTCGATTTCCAGGGCCTCCGCATCTTTTCTCCACTTGCTTTGTGGGTAGTTTTTCTTCAAGTCCGCAATGATGGAAAGGGCAGTGTCGCGCTTGCCCTGCCGGCTTTCCGCGTAGGCCAGCCAGTAAAACGCCGCATCGGTCTGCGGACCTTTCATTTTGATGAGTTCGGTGAATTTGGATGCGGCCTCGGAGTAATGCGCATCGTCGAGGGCTTCGCGGCCGTCGCTGTAGAGGTCCGCCATCATCTCCTGGCGGTCTTGTTCCGCCTCTTTGGCGCTGTCCCGCGCGTCTTGCGCATCTTGTTCGGCGTCGCGGCCGTCCTGCGCAGTTCTGGCGGCGCCCACGTCGGCAGCCACAAATTGCTCCGACTCTGACGATTGCCAAATTCGCTTTGCCTGTGCAGGTGCGGCCAGCAGCAGCGCGGCAAACGCGAGGGCTATGGGTTTCGGGTATACGTTCATGGTGATCGAGCCTCCAAACTCTTTTCGCGTGATCATATTTTGTTACCCGCAGCTGGAGTGGCATGCACCTGGGGCGTCTCCTCCACGTTCTGTCGACGTTGCTGCAACTGTTGATCGACCACGCGCACTTTCAACAAAATACCTTTGGCCGCAATGCGCTTCTGAATCGCTTCGAACTGTGCGGGAGTCACCTCATCGGGACTATTGGCGATGTCGAGCAGCACGCGCTCCAGTTCATCCAAGGTGCTGGCCATCACCTTGTCGCCGTCGCGCAGTGCGGTTTGCCGATACAAGCGGTTTTCTCCTAGCAAATCTTCGGCGCGTTTCTGTTCCGCCGAGATGTTCACCAGCTTCTGGCCTTTTTCGGGCTCGGCGTTTGCTAATTCCATCAGCACCATTTCCGAACGCCCCAAATGTTGCCCGACCGCGACCACCAGAACGCGTTCGTTTGTCTTGCCGGTGCTGGCAATGCTCGGCGGCGTGGTGCTGGTTCGCGTATAGCGTCCGATGAAGAACGCCAGCAGCACCAGCGCGGCCACACCGCCAAAGGCCAGCAGGCGATGCGGCTCAAAAAAAGAATTCCACGAGCGCGCGCGCCGCTTCGGGAGACGCGGAGCAATTTGCCGCCACACGCGTTGGCCAAAATCTCCGCCAGGGTCGGGAACGGGCATGGCGTCGAGCGCGGCAAACACCGCTTCAATACGCGCCAGTTCGCTGCGGCACTCCGGGCAGTCCTTCAGGTGAGCGGCAAACGTTTCGCGATTGCGCGTTTCGCCGTCGCGATAAGCAATCAATTGTTCTTCGGTCAGGTGCATTATGATTCCGTTCCCAAAGCCCCGGCCGTATTGCGAAATTCGGCAAAGGGCTCGAGCGCTTTGCGAAGCTTGGCCACCGCACGAAACACCGTATTCTTGGTGGCATTAGAATTCGACTTAAGCACCGCGGCAATTTCCTCGATCGCGCAGCCCTCCCAGTGACGCATCACGATGGCGGTGCGTTCGGCGGGCGTCAGAGAGTCCAGCGCCTGCTGCATTTTGGCGGCGAGTTCTGCGCTGCGCGCCAGGTGCTCCGGCGAGGCCGAGGGATCCTTGATCATGGCCATGGTGTCGACCTCCGTGCCGTCCTCGGCAAGTCGGCTGGGTCGGGCTTGCCGGGCTTCCTCGACGTTGCGCTGACGGATCCGGTCAATGGCGTAATTCGCCGCGATACGGTAGACCCAGGTGCCAAAGTTGGAGTTGCCGGCAAATTGGGAAAGTTTTTGATATGCCCGCAAAAAGGCCTCCTGCACCACTTCCTCCGCATCATGAGCGTTGCCAGTCATGCGGTACGCCAGCCGGTAGAGATACAGGCTGTAGCGCTCGACGAGCACACGATAAGCTTCCCGGTCGCCGGCCAGCGTTCTTTCGACGGCAATAGCGTCCGAGATACCTTCGGATTCCGCCCGTTCTACGCTCACCCTCATTCTCTCGATTAGACAGGATTTGGCCCTTGCGGTTAGGACTGCATGGGGCCATTATGTCGCCCCCTGGTCCTAAATACCGTATCATTACCAATGGCTTCTCAGGAGAGGATGAAGTGATTCCACGCTATACGCGCAGCGAAATGGGCCGGGTCTGGAGCGAAACGAACCGCTTCCAGAAGTGGCTCGACGTTGAACTGGCGGCCACAGAAACCTTGGCGGAAGCGGGGTTGGTACCCAAGGAGGCGGCTGAGTTGATTCGTTCGCGCGCGAAGGTCGACGTGGCGCGCATAAGTGAACTCGAAGAGCGCGTGAAGCACGACGTGATCGCCTTCACCATGGCGGTGGGCGAATCCATCAAGAGCCCGTCCACCGCGCGCTGGCTGCACTACGGGATGACCTCCAACGACGTGGTCGATACGGCTCAGGCGCTTCTTCTGAAAGACGCCTCCAAAATCATTGAGAAAGACTTGGTTTTATTCGGTGAGACTCTGGATGTGCGCGCCCACGAATTTCAGCACACTCCGCAAATCGGCCGCACCCACGGCATCCATGCAGAGCCGATCACCTTTGGATTGAAAATGGCCAACTGGTTCGCAGAAAACCAGCGGAACATCGCGCGCTTTCGCGAAGCGGCTCGCGGGATCGAATACGGGAAAATTTCCGGGGCAGTGGGCAATGCCGCGCACTTAGGTCCGGAGATTGAAGAGAAAATCTGCAAGCGCCTGGGCCTGCACGTGACTCCGGTGGCTTCCCAGGTGATCCAGCGCGACCGCCACGCCCATTATCTGAGCGCCCTGGCGCTGATTGGCGCGACCCTGGAGAAAATTGCGGTCGAGATCCGCCACTTGCAGCGCACCGAGGTTCGCGAAGTGGAGGAACACTTCAGCGGAGAGCAGCGCGGCAGTTCGGCGATGCCGCACAAGCGTAATCCGGTCACCGTCGAGCAGATCAGCGGGCAGGCGCGGCTGTTGCGGGGCAACATGATCGCGGCGTATGAAAATGTGGCGCTGTGGCACGAACGCGACATTTCCCATTCGTCGGTGGAGCGCGTGATCCTGCCCGATTCCACGATACTTGTCGACTACATGCTGGCCAAGATGACCAGAATTATGAGCGAGCTGCATGTGTTTCCGCAGCGCATGCTGCGCAACCTTGAATCGACCCATGGGCTGGTTTTTTCCGGGCAGTTGCTGCAGGACTTAGTGGAAAAGGGTATGCCTCGCGACGATGCCTACAAGGCGGTGCAGGAAAATGCCATGGCGGCATGGGAGTCGGAAACCAGTTTCCGCGAACGCGTGGGAAAAGATCTGCGCATCACCAAGTACCTGACGCCGAAGGAACTGGACTCTACGTTCGACTTACAGCGACAGCTGCGCAACGTGGATAAGCTGTTCGACCGGGTGTTTGGCGCGCATCCCGCAGGGGAAAAAGGTGCGGCTGGCGCGGGCAGCTGAGAGCTGGCGTTCACAGTCTACAGCCTAACGGCTGGCAGCCTACAGCCGAGAGCGATGACTTGCATGCTCGTCAAGTCAGCGGGTTTCCGTAACGGGAACTACTCGACGCGCTGCACGTAGCGCGCTTCGGTAGTGTCGACTTTAATTTTGTCGCCTTCGTTCACGAACGGGGGCACGTTCACCACCAGCCCTGTCTCTAGCGTCGCCGGCTTCATCACGGAACTGGCGGTAGCCTTTTGTAATGTAGGCTCGGTCTGTACCACTTTCAGGTCCATGGTGTCCGGCAGACTCACGCCG
The DNA here is from genome assembly GCA_035524015.1 of Candidatus Sulfotelmatobacter sp. Lineage (GTDB taxonomy): Bacteria > Acidobacteriota > Terriglobia > Acidiferrales > UBA7541 > Acidiferrum. The sequence continues at coordinate 4,480 of DATKPS010000079.1, read as the reverse complement.
ATGGCTTTCTCGTCGTGGAATTCGATTTTCACGACGGTGTTGGGAATCAGGTAATATACGGTTTCGCCCAATTCGTCCGCGCTCATCTGCATCTGCTCGTACGATTCCGTGTTCATAAAGTGATACGAGTCACCCTCTTTGTAGAGGTACTCGAATTCGATTTCATCCAGGATGGCGCGATCGACAAATTCCTCGGCGCGGAACCGGTAGTCGATGATCGCGCCGGTGCGCAGGTTCTTCATGCGCGTTTGCATGGATCCGCGCTTGTTGCCGGGGGTGCGGTGTTCCGTGCTGTGAACGCTGAAAAGATCGCCTTCGTGCTGGATGACCATGCCGGGGCGAAGTAGTGTGGCTTTAACGCTGCTCATAGATTCGCGCGGCCAGAATTCGGCCGTGGGCTCCCTTAACCATTAGATTCAGTTCGCAAATTCCAGACGACGGCCCGATGGAGCGACGCGTGGAACGCAACGAGGTACGCCGGAAACGGTGCTCCCGGCGCAGAAATTCAGTATAAACGCCACCCCACTAAGGGGTCAATCGCAACAGGGGATAGGAGATAGGAGGGATCAAAACTGCCTTTTTTTTTACACAATTTCAGTGCACTCATTGGGGCTGCGGGACAAGTACTGTGAGCAACTTCTCCGATTAGCGCGGTGGTCTCAATAGGTCGACGTAACGCTGCAGCAAGGTCTAAGTGCTGAAGTTTCAAAGGTTAAATTCGGTCCAAAAGCAAATGCAAAGAAAAGGCTGTCCTGTTAGGTCAACTTGGAGAGTATTGCATCGACCGTTTGAGCCGGCAGGACTTACGACAAATCTCGCTACCGCCGCTCGAAAATTGCCCAGAGGTAGATAGCGTCACTGTTCGATGCAGGTCCCTGGTTCCAAGCCTTGCTATGAGCGCGGTAGGTCCAACAATACTACGTCCGAGCGCTGCTCGACTCGTTCGAGAACGACTTCGCGCCCGTCGGGCGAAATGTCGAAGTCGAGGACATCGAAACCGGCAGGAAGGTAGGTCAACTGACGCTTGGCACCTGTCTCCAGGTCCACGAGCCATAGATTCTTATGTTGAATCTCTCCGTCCAGAATCACCAATGAGCGCTCATCGCGCAAGAGCCTCAGGTGTCGAACTCCTCGGGTAAGGGTGAGGGGCGCAAAATGATACGCGGTGCCTTCCGCGGTCACGGCCTTCACGGAAAATGTCGTTCCTATATCGCGCTCCGAATAGAGAACAAAGCGGTCGTCAACCGACCACGCGGGATCGAGGGAGTAATCCAGCAGAAACAGCTGCGGTGCACCACCTGCAACCGGAACCTTGTAGAGATGTGGGACGCCATGTTCATTCGCCGCTGTGGTGATCGATGCACCGTCTGGTGTCCACGCGGGGCTTCCCTGCAGATCGAGTGAGTCAGTCACAATGTGCGTGTTCGAACCGTCGGAGCGCATGATGTACAAACGTTTGTGGCCCTCTTGCAACGCTGCGAACGCGACGCCGTGCCCGTCGGGAGAGATGGCCGGGGCTCCGATGATTTGTGTCCCCGCACCGCGCCACAGTTCCTGGCTGCCGGCATCGGTAAGTTTCCAGATGCTTTCCGCAGCCCCTGATGACGAAACATCCAGAAGGAAATCCGGTCCGAGTCGTGGAGAACGTGCCGAACTGGTGCTCAACACGATTCTTGTGGGAGCAGACGCTTGGGCCCGCGCCTCAGGTACGCGCATTCGCCAAAGAGTTGTCTTGGGGCTTGCTAGCGTTAACGTGAGCCGACGGCCATCGGCGCTAGCCGAGAGTGACGTGTAACGGTCCGGTGCAAACGTCAGTTGGTGCGGAATACGATGAACCACGTCCATGCCGTACAACCACGGACCCGAGCCATCCGCGTCGATTGCCAAGTACAGAAGGGTCCGCTTGTTCAGCAGCAAGGGGTAAGTTACGCCACCCTGCGAGGTGATTTGCTCGGGATTCCCTCCGCTGGAAGGAATTCGCCAAGCATCCAGTTTGTCCGGCGGAGCGCCCTTGGCGAAGTAAATAAACGCAGAATCGGGCGCCCAAACGGGAAAATGACAATGCAGCCCTGCGGGAGCTGCGAAGATCGGCCGATCATGCGGTGACCTGATCCCGTTGGAGGTGAATAGCGGGTCGCCAGGATCGGTCGTGTGGTAGGCAACTCGCGACCCATCCCTGGACCAATCCAGTTCTGCTGCGCCTTCTAAGTATGGCCTCGGCTGGCCGCCCAAGGTTGGCACGGCCCAGATGCCGATGCTTGTTCCACCAGATTTGTCCTGTTTGCGAGCCCAAAACGTCACGAGGGAACCGTCTGGCGAAAATCCCAACAGGCGCACAGCCGGGTTAATCAGTTCAGGCGCGCTCCCGTTGGTCAAATTGTGGAATTGCCCGGAGCCAACCTGGGTGATCCAAACGTCCACGCGCCCTTCACGGTCCGATAAAAACGCAATGAACTGGCCGTCGCGGGACAGTGCTGCAGCCTGTGCCGCGCCATCCCAATCCGTGATCCTTTGAACTCGGGCTCCGGCAACCGGATTTCGCCAAAAGTAGTCCCTACTTTGTAGCCACAGGGTTGTCACGAGGGCGGCAACAATGAGAAGGACTGCGATGCCAGCTGCCATGAAGATGCGGCGTTTGTTAGAGAGTTCAGGCTTTGACACGACGGGTGGGACGGTCGCGAGGAGTTTTTCGATGGGAACCGTAGCAGGCAGATCGCCGTTTTCAACTTGAGCGATGAAGCGGTAGCCGCGGCGGGGAAGGGTCTCGATGTAGCGGGGCTGTTCGGTTGAATCGGCCAGGACGTCACGAAGCTTTTTGATGGCACTGTTCAAACCGGCATCGAAGTCAACGAAAGTATCTGCGGACCAGAGTTTCTGGCGGAGCTCTTCGCGCGTAACTACGTCGCCCGGATGCTCAAGTAAGACGGCCAGCACCTGGAAGGGTTGGTCCTGAAGCTTCAAGCGGATGCCGTGCTTGTATATCTCGCCCGAGCGCAAATCCACTTCAAAGGCGCCAAAACGTGTCCTGTGGTTTCGGACAGTGGATTCCATGAGGCCTGCGCTTTCAAGTATCGCGGAGTCTACCACTGTTTCCTTGATTTTGTACCGGAGCCAATGCGCGTTCTCTACAAGTCCCCCGAATTCAAAGAGCTGCACGATCAGATGGAAAACAGACACAGACCAGACCCACGCCATGGCAACTCAATTCACCTTGCGCCAGTCTCGCCGGACTTGACCGTGCGCCACCGGAAGAGCCTGCGGTGATGGAGGCGCTAATTTTCGGGGGCCAAAATCTAACGAGAAAAAGGGAGGAAAAACCATGTTTAGCAAGAAAAGCGTGTCTGTTTCAGCGGCGGCAGTTCTCTTTAGCTTCTTCATATTGGGGTTTGTCGTCCTGGGAAGCAAAGCTAGGGCGGACTGGCATGAACCGCGAGGTCTGGTGGGTACCTGGCGCTTGCAGTTGACCCCCGCCTATTGCCCCGGTGTCACAACCGGGACGCTCGCGGCGCCATTTCAGGGTCTCGTCAGCTTCACGGGTGACGGCACTTTAATCAATACCTTCAACAACGCATTGTTTGGATACGAGACTCCTGGCCACGGCTATTGGTGGAAGACCGACGACCGCACTTACAAGGACGTTTTCGAGCTCCTGATCGTCGCTCCTCCTGCTACAAGTCAGTACGTTGCGGGGACGCAGAAATCTTTCGCTAACATCACACTCGACGACGAGAACGACTTTACGGCGCAGGTTATGGCAGAATATTTCAATGCTTCGGGTACGGTCTACTTAACCAAATGCATCGACGTGGCTGGCACACGCCTGAATGACAGCCAAACTCAACCCTAGTGCCAGGTTCTAAACCCCCGTTGTGGGGCACTTATGTTGGCAGGAAAAAGGGGCCCGGGTTATCCTCGCTTCCGCGTTCCACCGGGCCCCGGAGGGCGCCTAATCGCGCCCAATCCGCGACACAAGTCGCGGCATCTCTTTCAGCGAGCTACGACGGCCCAAAAACCCAACAGGATCAAGACTCCGAATAGAATCGCAAAGGTCATAGCAAGCTCGATGCTGTGGGCATTCAACGAGTCGCGGGCCGAGACGAGTGCGCTGCGTGCCGAAAAATGGGGAAGGTGCGGTACAGCAATTGAATGGATTCGCATCACGTCCTCCAAACGAGGTCGTCTGAAGAACCGGTTTCCACCTCTCTTCATCTCACCATGCACGAGGCGCGTCAAGGACCGTCATCACGAGACCTAACTGGCCGCCGGCGATCTAAGTGACCGGAAGGCAGTAAGGTCCCGGGAAACGGGGAAACCGGGAAACCGGGAAACCGGGAAACCGGACAGTGAGATTCTGCTCAGGCGTCGCGTTTAATTATCCGAATTGCCCTCACAGCACTTAGACCTTGCTGCAGCGTTGCGTCGACCTATTGAGACCACCGCGCTAATCGGAGAAGTTGCTCACAGTACTTGTCCCGCAGCC